>CAXTMN010000021.1:0-33742 GCA_964245395.1 uncultured Bryobacteraceae bacterium | reverse complement strand
ACCTTCTTGCCCCCTAAGGCGGCATCTGCCCACCCTGCTCCCGCTGATGAGAAAAGAATGCTGCTTTGCTGAATCATCTCGAAGGCCGCTTCGCTGAGCCGCACTCGCTGGAGGAGCTTGCGCAGAACGCGGGCATGAGCCGGTAGCACCTTCTTCGTGTGTTCCAGAAGGTAACGGGACAGAGCCCCTGGCGGCTGATCCTTGCCCGGCGCCTTGTGCTGGCTGGACGTCACCTGAGAGCACGAAAGGGAACAGTAGCTTGACTCTGCTGCGGCCGCGGGCTTCAGCGATACAAAGTTCCAGCCGGATTCGAAGCCTAGTCAAGTCCCCGTAAGCGTGCATCTAGCATGGCCAGACAGGATGGGCAGAGCGAACGGGAACTTTTTGGATCTAGTGAGGTCGGGAACATTTCATCTGAGGCGGATAGACTGGAGTGTCAGCTCTTCGCTGGTAAGACCCAGCTTTGACGGCGATGAGTCTCCAAGCTTATAAAGTCGTATTCGCGTCAGACTGTTCCAGCCCGCTGCGATAAATAAGCGCTTCATGACTGCACAGGATTTTAGGCGAGAGGCAAGAGAAGACTCTTGCTTGCATTTTCGGTCAGTAAACATTACGGAAAATCGCTTCTTTGACCAATGCGGACAATGTGAAGATGCAACACTGGCCGGATCGCGGCCTACTTGATCTATTGGCCATTACCATTCCGATTATTCAGGCGCCAATGGCCGGCTCCGATTCTGTGGCCTTAGCACGGAGTGTGTCGTCCACTGGGGCGCTTGGTTCCTTGGCCTGTGCGATGCTCACTCCGGACGCTGTTCGCGAGTCAATGAGCGCACTTCGCCACGAAACGACGGCCCCCTACAATTTGAACTTTTTCTGCCATCCGATGAAAGCCCCTGATGCTGCTGCGGCAGAAAGGTGGAAGACGTTTTTGAGACCGCATTATGAGCGTTTCAACCTGGACATCGAGACTATTGCGGAGAGCCGCTTGAGATTGCCCTTTGATGAGGAGATGTGCGCAGTGGTGCAGGAACTCAAACCAGAGGTCGTGAGCTTTCACTTCGGACTGCCCACAGCCAGCCTTGTCGATCGGCTGAAAAGCCAGGGCATGAAGATCGTGTCGTCTGCGACGAGTGTCAGCGAAGCAAAGTGGCTGGAATCGCGCGGCTGTGATGCAATCATCGCTCAGGGCTTCGAGGCAGGCGGACACAGAGGCATGTTTCTCGAGACTAACAGCGCGAGTCAAGTTGGACTGTTCGCTCTGCTGCCTCAAGTGAAAGATGCAGTCTCGGTTCCGGTCATTGCTGCCGGTGGAATTGCCGACGCTCGGGGTGTTATTGCGGCGTTCGCACTTGGCGCGTCGGGTGTGCAGTTGGGCACTGCGTACCTGTTTTGCCCAGAGGCAAATATTTCTCCCCTTCACCGCCGGGCTCTCGAACAGGCCGGGGATACCGGAACGGCATTGACGAATCTGTACAGTGGCCGCCTGGCGAGAGGCATTCTGAACCAGTATCTTCAGGAATCGGGGCCGATGTCCGACGCCGCACCGGCATTTCCCTACGCAGCAACGCTCATTGCGCCCTTGCGGGCCGCTTCTGAACGGGAGGGCTCCTGGGATTACATGCAATTGTGGGCTGGACAGGCTGCACGACTCGCGAGGTCTCTGCCGGCCGATGATTTTACTCGCAGTCTTGCTGCAGATGTGCTTAGGTTTTGGCACTCGAGATTGAGCCTATGATTTGCCGTGGAGTAGATTGCCGTTACACCTGCGCGTCTCTGCCCATCAGGCGCGACAATGGCTTGTGCCGGAGAACGGCCAAACGGAATGTGCGCGAGAAAACAATTACCGATTACCGCTGCAACGGCGATGTATAAATTTACGAATGACGACTACACACGGTCATCAGCAGATCCACTTCTTCGCGACTTGCGACTAAGCGCCGCAGTGGATTCCTCTACACCACGCTATTTTCTAAATCAAGCACCCAGGTTTGACCGACAGTTTATGGCTGAAGGAGTGGTGTTTTTCGTTCTTGAGAAGCTTGAAACCAGCCGCTTCATAGATTTTTCGGGCAGAGACTCCTGATGCTTGAGGTTTTTATGCGCGCTCGGCTTTTCGGCTGCTTATTTGCCCTTTTTGCCTCAGTCCAACCTGTCGCGCAATCACCCGGAGCCTCGCCAGTGGCGGCGACTCATCAGCCGAAGCCCTACGTGCAGCTCAAACATCCCGATTGGGCGAAGAGCGCTGCTATCTACGAGATGAACTTGCGGCAGTTCACGCCGGAGGGCACCTTTCGCGCCGCTGAAAGGGATCTGCCGCGGCTCAAGCAACTCGGCATCGGCATTATTTGGCTCATGCCGATCCATAAGATTGGTGCACTGCATCGCAAAGGTTCGCTGGGCAGCCCTTACGCTATCGAGGATTACTACAGCGTCAACCCGGAGTTTGGCACGCTGGACGAACTGAAACACTTCGTCGCTGCCGCCCACGTCCTTGGCCTCCATGTGATTCTCGATTGGGTGGGCAATCATACCGCATGGGACAACGTCCTGGTCACCCAGCATCCGGATTGGTATGCACGGAACTGGAAAGGCGAGTTCACCCCGACGCCGTGGTGGAACTGGGACGACATTATCGACCTTGACTACTCAAATCCGTCCCTGCGCCAATACATGACCGAGGCCATGCTGTATTGGGTTAAGACCGCCGATGTGGACGGTTACCGATGCGATGCTGCGGGTTTTGTTCCGCTCGACTTCTGGGATGAAGCCCGGCGTCAGATGGATGGCATAAAACCCACCTTCTGGCTCGCCGAGTGGCAGTCGCGCGACCTGGAAGCCCGTTCATTTGACATGCTGTACGGCTGGAGCTGGTACGACGCTGTGCGTGCGGTGACCACCGGCAAGAAGGTCGACTTAAACGAGATCTTCACCTACTATTCGTGGAACGAAAAGTTCTATCCGCGGGATGGAATCACGATGATGTTTGTCTCGAACCACGACAAGAATGCGTGGGAGGGCACAGAGTTCGAACAGTTCGGTCCAGGTCTTGATGCCGCAATTGTGCTCTCGGCTATCGGCGAAGGCATGCCCTTGATCTATAACGGTCAGGAGGCCGGCTACAATCACCGGTTGAAGTTCTTCGAAAAGGATGCGATCGTCTGGAGGCCGTCCGCCGAAGGTGACCTTTACCAGAAACTGTTCGCGCTCAAATCCGCCAACACGGCACTCTGGAATGCCCACTGGGGAGCTCGCATGATCCCGGTGGTTAATAACGCGCCGAATCAGGTGCTCAGCTTCGTTCGGAAGAATGATAAAGATAAAGTTTTTGCCGTAATCAATTTCTCCGGTCAGCCGCAGAGTGTGACGTTTCGAGATCGCTTGTATCAGGGCCACTACACCGAATATTTCTCCAAGCAGGTGACGGACCTGAACGCTTCTACACGGCTCGAGCTCCGGCCCTGGAGCTACATGGTGTTTGTGCAATGAGTGGATCGGCTTGCAAATGTTTCAATCGGCGCCGTCTCGCCACGCGCCTTTCATGTCCAAGGGGCAACGTTGACAATAGCGCTCTTTCCGTGATCGCGGTAGCCGAATATGAGTTATGGTTTTAACGCGAGACCTGTTCAAGGACGGGCACGCTCAGATGCATGGATGGCCCGTTTAGCTCACCAAACTCCAGACGTGTGCGAGGCGGCGCCTGGGGCAGGATTACTTCGGTTCCCGCCACTTTATCTGTCATCTCTTTCATACCGGCTACGGACCAGTAGTAGCCGACGGTCACACGCACGCTGCTGTAAGTGGCTGGGTGCTCGACCAGACTGTCAGCCGGACGCGGGTCGTAAGCCCGGTATTCATGCAAGGGCACCGGCAGGTTGATTGTCTCGGCGAAGCGCTTGCCCGCACGCACGGGAGTGACATATGGGGCTTCGGGCATGGCCATTTGAACGCCCGCCGGCAGGTCGGGAATTTTTTTGTAAATCCAGACGCTGTGGTCGGCGGTGTGCAACTCGACATAAGCGAAATCGGGACTGAGCTGGCCCGCTTTGTTATGTACCCGGTTGAGAAGATACACATCACGATCAGCCTTGTTTTCCACGCCATAGGAGACCAGTAATCGATCACCCTGGATCTCTGCTTTCGTTACGATGCTGATCTGATTCATTTGCCTGCTCTCCCCGAAACCTGCTGCCATAAGGCATTGCGCTTTGGCCAGACCCAACAGGAACTCTCTGCGGCCTAGTGTCTTCACGATTACCAGGGCGGGCCCCCGGGCCAGTTATTTGGATAGTAAGTGGCACGGCGGGGAAAACCAAAGTCGTCGCGCAGCGAATTTTCAGTGGGCACGTTGTGCGAGTAATCAGGGCCGGGCGCGTAGGTACCATTCGGAGTTTGAACATAGGTACCAGCCGGGTTGCCGGCTGCATCATTGACGCGATTACCGGAGGCGTCGAAGGGAGGAGCGGAGCCGACGGTCGATCGTTCCTCGCCTCGACCGGATGTTCCTGCCTGCCCGGGAAAATTGTCATTCGGCCCATTGCTGTCGGTCCCGTTCGCGTTGTGATAGGCGTGAGTCATTTCGTGACCCAGCACCACGGTGGAAGAGTGTGGGTTGGCCGGGTCGAGACCGTTGAGCATCTGGGTTCGATCCCAAGTAACGGTGCTGTCGCTTCCTTTGCCGGGGACGCGGTTATCGGTCGAGTGAGGCTGGCAGAAGCTTCCCGAGTTACCCATCTGAATGGTGACGGTATGGTTTGCTGCTGCGATGCCGCTGAGAATGGTGCGTCCGGTTGGCGTTGAATAGAGCTGAGCCAGCGCGGCTTGAATGGCTACGCGATTAGCGCCCGACGCATTAATGTTGATGGGAAATACGACCCACGGGTCGCCAACGATAACGGTGGGCCAGCCCTGAACGACCACGCCGCCGTGAATGGTGGTGTCGGTGATGCGCGCAGAAGGCAAGCCGCCGATCAGCACGGAGGCTGCGCCCCGGATGATGGTGTCAGGACCACCAGCGCAGACTGCCTGGTCAGTGACGCGGGCGGCTGGTAAGCCTCCGATCAGCACCGTAGGGCAACACGGAGCAATGATGGGACCGCCCACGTGAAGAGGGCAAGTGTGCATGTCCGTAATACGCGACGCGGGAGGCAGAGAATTTCAGGATATCGCATGGAATGGTGCCTTGCCATTCCATGCAGGAGACAGGCGGTACTAGGCTAGCCGAGGATTCTCATCCGGTAAAAGGAGCGCCAGACGAAGTAGAGAGCGGCTGCGAGGAATACGGCAGCGAGAATGTGACAGAGGGTGGCGCCCTCGCCGGAGGAGAGTGAGACGGCTAGTTCGACGGCCAGCAGGCCGAAGAGCGTGGTGAACTTGATGATGGGGTTCAGGGCGACCGACGAAGTGTCTTTGAAGGGATCGCCGACGGTGTCGCCGACTACGGTGGCATCGTGCAAGGGGGTTCCCTTCTCCTTCAACTCGGTCTCGACAATTTTCTTAGCGTTGTCCCAGGCGCCTCCTGCGTTAGCCATGAAGATGGCCTGGTAAAGACCAAAGAGGGCGATCGATATGAGATAGCCGATAAAGAAGTAGGGTTCGACGAAGGCGAAGCCTAAAGTGACAAAAAAGACGGTTAGAAAAATATTGAACATGCCGCGTTGGGCGTACTGAGTGCAGATCTCGACGACGCGCTTACTATCGGTTACGGACGCCTTGACGACGCCTTCGAGTTTGATGTGTCCTTTGATGAACTCGACGGCCCTGTAAGCGCCGGTGGTGACGGCCTGCATAGAAGCGCCGGTGAACCAGTAGATAACCGAACCGCCCGCAATGAGACCGAGGAGAAACGGTGGATGAAGGATGGAAAGATTTGGCAGGAGATCCGTTCTGAGGCCATGCGTCAGCGCCACAACTATAGAGAAGATCATAGTGGTTGCGCCCACCACGGCCGTCCCGATCAGCACGGGCTTGGCGGTCGCTTTGAATGTATTTCCTGCCCCGTCGTTCTCTTCGAGGTTCTCTTTCGCACGCTCGAAATTCGCATCGATGCCGTAGGTCCCTTTCAAGTTTGCCTGGATGCCCGGGACTTCTTCGATCATGGAGAGTTCGTAAACTGATTGCGCGTTGTCGGTGACGGGACCGTAGGAATCGACGGCAATGGTCACCGGACCCATCCCCAGAAAGCCAAACGCAACCAGACCGAAGGCGAACACAGCGGGCGCCAGCATGAGACTACCGAGACCGAAAGTGCTGACTTCATAAGCAGCACTCATTAGCAGCAGGATGGCCATGCCGAGCCAGAAGGCGCTCATATTACCGGCCACCAGGCCGGACAGGATATTCAGCGAAGCGCCGCCTTCGCGAGAGGAGGAGACTATTTCACGCACGTGACCTGAAGAGGTGGAGGTGAATACTTTCACCAGTTCAGGAATAACGGCTCCGGCAAGGGTCCCGCAGGTGATGACGGTCGAGAGCTTCCACCACACCGACGTGTCGCCGCCGATATCGGGGATGGTCACGTAGGACACGATATAGGTCAACACGATCGATACGATCGAAGTCAGCCAAACCAGAGATGTCAGAGGGGCTTCGTAGTCCATCTTGTCGACCGCTGCGTAGCGGGCTTTGGCGACTGCGGCATTGAGGAAGTAAGAGAGGCCGGACGAGACGACCATCATGACGCGCATGACAAAAATCCAGACCAACAACTGACTCTGGACCAGGGGACTGTTAACGGCGAGGACGATGAACGAGATAAGAGCGACTCCGGTGACTCCGTACGTTTCGAAGCCGTCGGCGCTGGGACCGACGGAGTCGCCAGCGTTGTCGCCTGTGCAGTCGGCGATGACGCCGGGGTTGCGAGCGTCGTCTTACTTGATTTTGAAGACGATCTTCATGAGGTCAGCGCCGATATCGGCGATTTTGGTGAAGATGCCTCCGGCGACGCGCAAAGCAGCGGCGCCCAGTGATTCACCGATGGCGAATCCGATGAAGCAGGGTCCGGCGTAATCACGCGGAATGAAAAGCAGGATGAAAAGCATCAGGAGCAACTCGACGCTGATCAGGAGCATGCCGATACTCATGCCTGCTTTGAGAGGGATCTCGTAGCAGGGGAAGGGTTTGCCGCGGAGGCTGGCAAAGGCTGTGCGCGAATTAGCGAAGGTGTTCACGCGGATGCCAAACCAGGCGACTCCGAAACTGCCGCAGATACCGATGATGCTGAAGAGCAGAATGATGAGGACCTTTACGGCAGCGTAGTGTTCGAGGAATCCGAAGTAAAAGACAATCACTGCGCCAATGAAAGCTTCCAGGATCAAAAGAAATTTACCCTGAGTAGTCAGATAAGTTTTGCAGGTTTCATAGATCAGCTCCGAGATCTCGAGCATGGAGCTGTGGACGGGCAGGTTCTTCAACTGTCTGTAAGTGAGCAGGCCAAAGAGAAGACCAAGGGCAACTACAAGCAATCCGCAGAGCAGGAGAGTACGTCCGTCGATGCCGCCGAAGAATGTTGCTTGAGTCAGATCGGGCAGAACAAGGTTGGCTTCTCCGGCGGCCTCCGGGCTGCGATTTTGAGCTGCCAGCAAGGTTGGCAATAAAGCCGATGACGTTAGCGCAAATGCGGTCAAGCGAAGTTTGGAAGGCAGAGATGGGAGCAGCCTTGGGGCAATGAACATTCGGGGTCCTCTATAGACGAGTTAGAAACGAATGCAACGATATCACGCTTAGTGTTTAGCAGCTTCGGATTGCTGGCGCTTGAGCTCTGTATCGAAGTCTTGCCCGGAATGATTGACGAAGTTTCTGAGCTCTTCGTGGTTGACGAAGGCCAGCGAATGGCCGGCCTCAAGTTGGATCAACTTGTCTTTCATGTTGAAGAATTCAGGGTGAGGGGCGAGGAACACGTCACACGGAAGTTGCCGGAGGAGGGTAAAGCTATGCCGGTAATCGGTGACGATCTGAGGATAATGGGCGTTGCTCACCAGCTGATTGCCGGCAACGGTGGTGCTGCAGTAAAAGACGATCTGATGGTTGTTTCCGCTTTCTACAACGGGCATGGTCCAGGTGGTGCAGCCTTTGGTGTGTCCGGGTGTCAGATGGGCAGTCAGAGTCGCGCCGCCGAGCGAAACGGTTCCCCCATCTTCGATCAAGCGGTCGACTGCAACCGCGGGAAAATGCGTGTCTGACTGGCCCTTACCGTAGCTCAACTGGTGGCCGGTGTTCAGGGTTTGGCTATCCGCCCGGCTGGCGACGAGCTGCGCACCAGAGCGTTTCTTTAGTTCAGCCAAGCCTCCGCAATGGTCATAGTGAGCATGGCTGTTCAGGAGGTATTTGACATTGGTCACTTGGAAGCCGAGGGCTGCGATGTTTTTTTCGATCAGCGGCGCTGTTTCGGGAAGGCCTCCGTCCAGGAGAATGATACCGGCGGGAGTGCTGATCAGGAAGGACGAGACGCCAGCAGCGCCCACGTAATAAACGTTGCCGATCACCCGAAAGGGTTTGGCAGGCTGGTTCCACCTGGCGCGTTGGCTGCCATTTTGCTGAGCAAAGAGCGTGAGTGCAGCGATACCGAGGAGCAGCTTCGCAATGTGTCTCTCCATTGAAGGGATTTTACTCAGTAGTGAAACCGATAGCGAATCTGGAGATAGATCTGTCGAGGATCGGCGTAATGCGTTCCACCGAATGTCTGGCTGTTATCAAGGAGGAATCTGCGGTTGGTGATGTTCAGGCTGTTGAGTGAGATGGACAGGCTTTCGCCGATTGCTTTGCCCAGTGACAAGTCAAAGGTTGTATGCGGCTGAAGGTGTCTTGGCGTATCGGAGCTTCCGTCGGTGAAACCGGATCCGTAATACAGGGCTCCGGAGGCCCAGGACCGCTTCGGCAAGCTGACTTGAAAGTTGCCATGCAGGGTATGCCGCTGATCGTGATCGAGGAAGAAGTAGCCGGTTGTGGGAGGCGAGAAATCGGTGAGGCCTCCGGTGATGGCGCCCTCCCCATCTGCGTGCTGATACGAATAGGCGACCGAGACTTCCCCGCGTTTGAAGAGCCGAGGAGACCGAAGCGTGAGTTCCTGCCCGGTGATGCGTGCTCCGGCTATGGAGATGGGAAAGAACACGTTCGAATCTCCGAGCGCATTGTGGTCGAAGTAGTTTCGGGCGCGTTGCCGAAAGCTGTTGAAGTCGAGTGTCCAGCCCCGCAGCGGAATAGTTAACCCGACCTGGTTCTCTTCGTCCCTTTCCCCTCGAAGCGGAATGATGCCGAGTCCTTGAGTAAGGGCGAAGTCGAGCAGCGGCCCGGCAACGGTCGAGAGCGGAGGAGCTTGATAGTAGCGGCCGTAAAAGCCCCGGAGTACCCAGTTCAGATGCGGGATGCGAACGGCTGCTCCGACTCGCGGGCTGGCAGCGTTCTCGGATATTGCGCCAGAGAAATGAGTCAGTCTGATGCCTCCTGTCAGGGTGAGCCAGGAGGTCGCTTTCCATTGGTCTTCAGCGAAGACTGCTTCAAGTTGCCCTCCGGTACGTTTCTCATTAACCAGATCCCGGCTCGAGCCATCGTTTGCCAGCAGGCGGATATATTCGTCGTCACGCTGGCCGAATCCGTAGAACCCAAGCCGGGCATCATGCTTGCTCGAGACCGCGTTTAATGCGAGCTGCGCGCCGGCGTAGGTTGAATCCAGATGCTGCACAGTGCTGACGGGCGTGTCGTTCGGGTCGCCGTCGTAATTCGCTCGATTGAAGTGAAAGAACGGAGAGGCAGTCAGGAGCAGACCTGGAGAGAAGGTATGGACCCACGTGAAATCGGTTAGGGCGTCGCGTTCCCGTTCGACATCGCGAATGCCGGCCGCAGTTGCGTCGGGATCATTGGGAATCTGATAATCATCGCGCCGCACGGAAGCTACAAACCGCAACTGGTTCGCCGGGTTCACGTTGAAGATCAGAGACCCAAAACCTCCCAAGCCCCAGACGCGATCGTGCTCCACCTGAGGCCCTGGCGTTTCCAAGCCATAGTTGCTGCGGTTGCCGTTAACGCTTCCGAAGTACGCGAAGCGCTCGGAATGATCTCCAAAATTAATCTGATCGTTGGTCTGCTGGAAGGTGCCGTAGGTGGTGTTCACTTCCATTTCGCGATTACGTTCGAACCCGGTGCGTGGAACGACGTTGAAGACGCCGTAAGTACGATCGCCGTATTCAGACGAGTAGCCACCGCGCTGCACCTCGAGGGTATCGATATCTTTGGGATCGATCTGCGGGCCGACATTGCTGGCGATGTTGGTATTCGGGATGGGCACGCCGTCGATAGCCCACGTTACCTGGTGGCCGCCGCGGACATGCAGCTGATCGTGGGCCATATATGCGCCTGGCACAAAGTCGGTGATCATGGCCAGGCTGTTGCTCAGGTTAGCGCCTGGTGTTTGCTCGATTTCGTGCCGGCTGATGAGCGTGGATGGGGTCATGGATTGCGAGGTGACCGACTCGGGGCTTTCCGCGACTTCGACGGACTGCGATTGGCTGGCAAGCTGCAGCTGGAAGTGCAGCACGGGTGCATTTCCGGACGTAATGATGAGATCTTGCGCCTGATCGGCAAAGCCGTGATGCTTCACGGTCAGCCGGTATTCTCCAACAGGTACTGAAGCGAACTCGAACGCGCCATCGTCACCGGTTAGTGTTCTGATGTGATGTGCGGAACCAAGAGGTACGAGACTGACCTCTCCACCGGAGACGGGGCGGTGGCTCGGATCATGCACGACGCCGCGCACGGTGCTGAAGATGCTCGCATGGGCGGCGGGCACGATAGCAGAAGAGCAAATCAGTCCTAACGTACATGCAAATTTAAAATGGCTGAATCGACTCGCCATGTGGTTCACCCTCCGCTCCTTAGCAGGAGCGATTTTTATCTAGAACTGCAAAACGTCTACAACGGCAAACGCGCTTAGAGGAGCGAGGAGCCGGAGGGAGGAGCACGCTTCTGGCGAGATCGATTGAAGCAGATTCGCAGGAGAGTTTGAGACTGCGCCCATACCATTTGAGAACCCCGGAAAGACGAGGAAGACGAATGGTCAGGCGAACTCAGCAGTGGTGTTGGTGACTCCGAGACGGAGGTGATTGCCTGCGGATAGGGACACTCTGGCTGGAGACTTTTCAGAGAGGGTTCGGATTTCGAGTGTTGTTGAGTTGCGAGGCCATGCGCCAATGCGCAATGGTGCTTGCCGTTCGCTCGACAACAGGCAGGCAGATGTGCAGCGGCTTCAGCGGTAAAGGCTGGAGCAATCTGGGCAAAGCCCAAGATGCTGGCCAAGAGAACCGCGAGAAAACGATGCACCGGAACTATTGTAGCGACGGGGGGCGACGAGCTTTGCGGCTGCCGTAGCTTTCTGCCGTACCCCCTCTCTGCTGTACCCCCTCTCTGCTGTACCCATGGAGATCAGACAAATCGGGTAGCTTACTCGCTTGTCAAACTGCGCAGGCAGTTGCGACGATTGGAGGGATCAAGAAGACCACAAGCCCGGAAAGCAGACCAGACCGCGATGCCTCGTTACGTCCATTGCCGCCAAATCACTATCTTTGCAGCGCTGGTTTGCATTGTCTTTGCGGCGATCGCGAGTCCGAGTGCATACGCCAGCAATGATTATTCAAAAGAGCCGTACGTTATTGAATCCCTCCAAACAAAGGTAAGCTTTTCACTCGATGGCACGGGGAGTCGTGAGCAGAAAGTCAGAGTTAAGTTGCAATCTGATGCTGGTATTCGTGCCCTGGGAATGATTACTGTGCCCTTCAGCGCCGATCACGAGCAAGTGAAGTTCGCTTATATCCGAGTTACCAAACACGACGGCACGAGGATCGAAACTCCTTTCAACGATATTCAGGAGTCAGCGTCACCGCTGGAAGCCGCAGCTCCGACGTTCAACGATTTTAGGCAGAAGCAGGTTCCGGTCCGAGGTTTGGATGTTGGTAGCATTCTGGAGTTTCAGTACGAGGTCACGCGCCGCATACCCGAAGTTCCTGGCCACTTCTGGTATACGCAAGCCTTTGTGAAGAATGGAATCGTGCTGGACGAGACCGTGGAGATACGGGTGCCGAAAGATAAGTACATTGCGGTGAAATCTCCGATGCTCGCGCCGCAGGTACGCGAAGAGAATGGCTCAAAGGTCTATTCGTGGAAAACCTCTAATTTGGCGCAGAGACCGGCAAACAAGTCCGAAACTGGAATCGAAGAGGCGCCGGAGCTACCTTCTATTCAAATGACGACGTTCCGAACGTGGGAGGAAGTCGGACGATGGTATCAGGTACTGGCTTCACCGCGCTCTGCCGTGACACCCACGGTGGAGGCGAAAGCCCTGCAACTAACAAGGGGGCTTACGACAGATGAAGCCAAACAGCGCGCCATCTATCGTTACGTCTCGAGCCAGTTCCGGTACGTGTCTCTCTCATTTGGAGTTGGACATTATCAGCCGCACTCAGCCGACCAGGTGCTGGCGAATCAATACGGCGACTGCAAGGATAAACACACGCTCCTGGCAGCATTGCTAAAGGCTGTACATATCCAGGCTTGGCCGGTTCTGATCGGAACAGGATCGGAGCTGAACGAAGATCTACCCTCGCCGAGTCAATTCGATCACCTAATTACCGCGATCCCTAAGGGCAACGACATCGAATGGCTCGACTCAACTCCAGAGATTTCTCCCTACGGAATGCTGCTTCCGACTCTTCGTCACAAGAAGGCTCTGGTCGTATCCGACGGCAAGCCACCCTTTCTTGCCGAGACTCCGCAATCTTCGATCTACCCGCGCTCCGAGGTCTATGACGTGGTCGCGACGCTTAGCGCCGACGGAACACTGAGCGCACACCTGGACGTTACGCTTCGCGGTGATTTCGAGTTGGTGATTCGAGAGGCCCTTCACGAATTATCCGCCAACCAGTGGCAGCAGCTAATGCAATCCATCTCAACGGCATGGGGGTTTGGAGGAGAAGTTAGCAACGTGGTCGTAACGAATGCCAACAATACCGATGAACCATTGCACTACAGCTATGATTACGAGCGGAAGAACTACTCCGACTGGGCGAACCATCGGATCAGTCCTCCGTTGCCGCCACTTGACTTTGCCACCAGTGAAGCCGGCGTCAGGCCAAAGACGCCGGTTGAACTTGGCCTAACTGGGCAGATTGTTTACCGCGCCGAAGTTATTCTGCCCTCGGGCTTCACTCTAGAAGCCCCAGGGCATACGGATCTTCACACGCCGTTTGTTGATTTTGACTCGTCTTACTCGCTACGCAACCGAGTGTATTGCGTAGAGCGACGGCTTTCGGTTAAGTCAGCGAGTGTGTCTTTGAACGAGTGGGACGAATGGACAAAGCTCAAAAGAGATTTGTGGGATGAACAGAGCCAAATGGTGCAGCTTGTCAACCGGCAGGGGGATACGCCCGAAAAGACAAGCACTGCTGACGATCCGGAGATTGTGCACCTACTGAAACAAGGTTTTGAGGAAGCGCAAGCAGGCCATATCAATGCAGCTCGCGACGCCATTCTGCTGGCACAGCGCAAAAACCCCGATTCCCGTGGTGTTTGGTTCTCGCTGGGTATGCTCGCGTCTGCGGAGAATCGTACGGACGAAGCAATTAGCGATTTACGCAAAGAAGTACAACTACACCCAGATAATGAATATGCGTTTCTGACAATGGCCGAGCTTCAAAAGCGGCTCAACCGGGAGGACGATGCCGTGCAGACCTTGCAGCAGTGCGTGAATAGCAATGGCGCGAGTAAGCCGGCAGTTCTTGCGCTGGCAGCGCTGCTGAAATCAACGGAGCGCTACTCCGAGAGCGTTGCACCAATAAAACACGCACTACGGGCTAGTCCTGCTGATTTTCAACTACAAGCTGTTCTCGTTGAAGCACTTTTGCATAGCGGAGCAAAAGAAGAAGGAGTTTCGCTGGCCAAAGAAGTTCTTAATAGTGCCGAATCCTCATTGGATATAAAAAACAACGTCGCCTACTGGCTTACCGAGGCTGGCATCGAAGTGGAGCTTGCACGCGAAGCGGCGAAAAACATTGTAGCCAATCTTGAGAGTCAGTTGAAGGACCTGGAGATTGCATCCAGCACACAGGAAGATCTGCAGCGTGTCAATTCGCTCGCCAGCTACTGGGATACGTACGGCTGGAGTTGCTTTCGTCTCGGCGATCTTGGCAGTGCGGAACGCTTCGTTTCTGCCGCTTGGCGTTTGAGTCAATCGGGAGAAGCGGGTGATCACCTGGGGCAAATATATGAACGCCAGGGTAAATATGCCGCGGCCCAGCACACATGGGAACTGGCGGTCGCAGCAGATAGCAAATTGAGAAAGGTACGGGGACGGCTTCCCAGAGCTGGTTCACTCGCGAAAGTGAGCGCAATGTTACCAGTCGAGGAATTGGGGAGAGTTCGTACCTTCGGCGTTCCCGATGTAGGTTCTAAAAAAGGAAGCGCTGAATTTTTTCTGTTACTTTCGCCGACTGGCGTCCTCGATGCGCAGTTTATCAGCGGGCCGGAAACATTTCGAGCGAGCAGCGAGAAGTTGAAAACAATGGTAAATCTAGAGGTCTGGCCCGATAAGGGACCGGAACGGATCGTGCGCAGGGGAATCCTGTCCTGCTCTGAGTACACGAAGCCCGAGTGCCAGCTCACATTTATTCTTCCTCAGTTTACCCGTCGCTAGCCGGACAACTAATTGTTGTTTAGATTTAACGGGCGGTCCAGCCACCGTCGATCAGGATGGTATGGCCGGTTATGAGCGAAGCGGCGGAAGACGCTAGGAAGACGACAGCTCCGGCTACTTCCACGGGCTGCCCAATGCGGTGTAAGGCGGCGATTCTCTCCGTTACATCCGCGGCGAACTCAGGATCGGCAAGGGCTGGCGCGGTTCCTGGTGTTTGGATGAAGGTAGGCGCGACCGCATTCACGCGGACTCCGTATTGTCCCCACTCGACGGCAAGGCACTTTGTCAGATGGGAAATGCCGGCCTTGGTCATGCAATAAACCGATTCGGAAGGAAGGGCTACAAAGCCAGCCTGGGAGCTCATGTTCACAATGCTTCCGCTCTTCTGCTGGATCATATACCGGGCCGCATACTGGCTGGCGAAAAAAGTACCTTTCAGGTTGACAGCCAGAGTCCGGTCGAAGTCCTCTTCGTTCACGTTTTCGGCCAGGTTTACCGGTGCGATACCTGCATTGTTAACCAACAGATCGATACGTCCGAACTGTTTCGCGGCGGTTTCAACGGCACGTTGAACCTGCTCCAGTTTCGAAGTATCCATTTGGAGTGGCAGGGCTCGGCGGCCCATTTTTTCGATCTCCTCGGGCAGACCTCCGGTCGCGTCGATGTTACGAAAGCCAAGCGCAAGGTCAGCTCCCGCATGGGCGAGCGCCAAGGAAATTGCCCGGCCCAGACCCTTAGCAGCGCCGGTGACCAGTGCTATCTGTCCGGTTAAGTCGAAGCTGGGATAGTCGCTCATTGGATCTTTATACAATCGCAGGTCCGGGTTTTATTGATGCTTACGTTGACGGGTTCAATTAGCTTTCCGGATAACCGGGCATCTCCGTTGTTGGTCAGAGTAAGTTCGATCGTAGTACAAACAAACGCTCACGAAGGTACCAGTCCTATTGGCCGGTGACTTGCTTTCAGACTGGAGGAGACTTCCCATGAGCAGATACCCAGTCAATTCAGTTTCGTTCCCAGCCCTTGCAGACGTTCACGGGGGTACCGGCAGGATCAGCAAGGCCAAGCACATCGTGGTTCCCGACAGCGTTGCGAGAGAATTTACTACGCAGCTCGATTTTACTTACCCGCGTTACGACGTGACGGTGATGTCTTTCCAGATTGACGGTAACGCAGCGCCAAACTGGTTTGGGGTGGCCTTTCGCAGTGGGATTCGCTCCTTCGATGCGGTGAACATTTTTTTTCACCCGAGTCCCGGTCACGCGGGGATGCAGGATGGCGATTATGCTGCACATGTAGGAGATTGGCCCAAGCTGTTTCGTTATGCCGAAATGCTCGGTTCGCAGTTGGCGATAGGCGCCAGCAATCAGATTGTGATTGTGCCCTTCTTCAATAACGCTTCTTATTTGAGCACCGGGATTTTTGCTCCGAACTGGCAAGAGATCGTCACCGACATTGTGACTGCGGCACGAGCGGAGGCGCTGCAAAGTTCGATGCTAGATCCCGTGATCCTGCGGGATGTGGTTTTGTCTGACTTTAGCTTCGGCCGACATATTATGCACACGATGAGAATGCGGGCTCCAGGCCTAGGCGGGTACTTGCGAGAGATTTGGGACTTCGATGGCGTAGGCCCTGGGACGCCTTACACGAGTGCGGGTGTACGCGGGATCTTGTACGATCAACATTCCGTACGCGACGCACGATCTTTTCATGTACCGCCGCAAAGGTGGCTCGGTTTTCACCACAAGGTGGTTCCCAGCGTTCACTCGAACATCCCGGACATGCTCGGGTGGCATGCGGCGACGGTAAGCGGAGTTGGGCTGTAGAAATTGCGAGACTTTACAGCTGCTTGCCGGCTAAAGCATTCTCAATAGCAGCCAGGAGCGCAGTCTGTTTGAACGGCTTGGTGACGCGCGGTTCCAGCAGCGGGGATTCGTTGTGGGTCAGATCGGCCCCACTCTGGGCAGTGAGATAGATGACCGGGACTTCGCGGACTGAGCGGATTCGCCGGGCTGCTTCGATGCCGTCCATCGCGCCTTGCAGGCGGATATCCATCAATACAAGATCAGGTTGAAGTTGGGCCGCTTTCGTAATCGCTTCTTCTCCCGACGAAGCAGCGCCCACAATTACATATTGAAGTTGCTTCAAGTGCCGGCGAAGGTCCAGCTGAATAATCTGGTCGTCTTCCACCACAAGGATTCGTGCTTTCACGCGATTTTCCTTCAATTTAGCGGGAAGGAGATTTCGACGCGTGTTCCTGAAGTCGAATCGACGTGAATCACACCGTTAAGCTGGGCAGTCAACACTTGAACGAGTTGTAGCCCGAGCGAATCGGCCTGCTCCCAATCGAATCCTTCGGGCAGCCCGACTCCGTCGTCTTCGACGATCAGGATACATCTTTCCTCAACGCATTCGAGGGAGACTCTGATCTTGCCCTCCCGTCCGTTTGGAAAGGCATGTTTGAGGCAGTTGGTGACGAGTTCATTGACCAGCAATCCACACGGCATCGCCTCTTTAATTTCCAAAGTAGTGTGGTCGACGTCGATGGAGAGATGGACCCGATCGTCGCTCAATCCGTAAAAGGAAAAGAGATCTCGGGCCAAGCGATCCAGGTAGGCAGCAAAGTCGATGTGTGCCAGATCTGCAGACCGGTAAAGGAGCTCGTGAATGCCGCCAATCGCCTGCACACGGTTGCGAGCTTCCTGAAACATGGCCTGAGTGCGCTCATCGGAGACGTGTTCGGATTGCAGACGGAGCAGGCTGGTGACCACCTGAAGGTTGTTTTTGACGCGATGGTGAATCTCCTGGAGAAGAATTTCTTTCTCATGAAGAGAGACTCGCAACTGCTCGTCGGCTTTGCGGCGCTCGGTCTCATCGCGCATGACTTTGGCAAATCCGCGAAGCCGGCCTTTGTCATCAAAGATAGAAGACAGCACGCCACTGGCCCAGAACCGGGTCCCGTCTTTTCGCATATGCCAGCGCTCATCATTGGAACGGCCACTGACGACAGCTCGCTTTTGCTCTTTCTGGTGTTCACCGTTCACAACATCCTCGGGCGTAAAGAGAACGGCGACAGACTGGCCCAGAATCTCCGGTTCCGAGTAGCCGAGGACGTTCTGGGCGCCGGTATTCCAACCTCTGATCTTTCCTTCGGCGTCGAGCTGTAACAGCGCATAATCTCGAACGTTAGACGCGTACTCGCGAAAGCGCTCTTCGGATTCGCGCAGCGACTTCTCGGCTCGTTTCCGTTCAGTGATATCGACGCATGCTCCGGTCAGAGACACTGGATTTCCGTCCTGATCGCGCGACAGCTCGCCCTGATCGAGGAGCCAATGTTCAGTGCCGTCCGGCCACACAACGCGGAACTCGGTATCCAGATGTACTCCCTCGTGCCTGGTGCGTTGAAAGGCATCAATCACCTGGGCCCGATCCTCGGGATGAATAATGGCGAAGAAATCTTCGACGATCTCGAACCTCTGATCTGGACGCAGACCAAACAGCTTGCGCAAGCTGTCGTCAATGGTGTCGATATTGGTGCGAAGGTCCCAACGCCAGGTACCCATGCGGGCTGCGTGCAAGGCGACTCGCAGGCGCTCCTCTCCTTCTTTGAGCGCAGTTTGCATGCGTCTGCGATCAGTCGTATCCCGGCTGATCTTAGTAAAGCCCGTGACAGTTCCTCCCCCGTTGTGGATGGCGGTTAGAACTCCTTCGGCCCAAAACTGCTCACCGTTTTTGCGGACCAGCCAACGGGTATCGTCGGCAGAACCGAGAGCGCGTGCTTGTTCCAATTCCTTCCCGGGAGCATTCAGCCGGCGATCGTCGGCGGAGAAGAACACGTCGAAATTACGGCCGAGGATTTCGGTTGCGGTGTAGCCCATATTCCGTTCGGCGCCGGTGTTCCAGGTGCTGACATTACCAGCGGGATTCAGGGTGAAAACGGAGTACTCGCTCACTTGCTCAACGACCTGCCGGAAACGTTCTTCTGACTGACGCAAAGCTCGTGCTTGCTGTTCTTGGTCGCGCTGCCTCGCTTGCTCCCGCTCGTGGGTAAACAGAGCCAATTGAATGACGCGGTTCAGTTCGGTGGATTGCAGGGGTTTGATGAGGTAGGCAAGGGGTTCGGTCTGCCGGGCGCGCTCGAAAAGCTGAGCACTCGAGTGACCAGTGATATAGATTACGGGAATATTCAATTGCCGCAGCTGTTGAGCCGCTTCAATACCGTCGATAGATCCTGGCAGCAGAATGTCCACCAGCACGAGGTTTGGCAGTGTGGCCGTTGCTTCCTCGATTGCTTTCTCGCCGTCTCCGGCAAGGGAGACGTCGTAGCCTTCGGCCTGGAGACTTTCCTGAAGCTGACGGCCGAGGATTTGCTCGTCTTCTACGATCAGGATCTTGCTCTTCAGTGATTCCATGCTCCCCTTACTGGCCTTTGCTGAGACTAGTAAGGTGGACCGGGGCAAGCCGGAGGACGCCGGATTGCTAATGAGATTTTTTATTAGGAACCCGTCTGGCTTCCCCTAGAGTGACACATTTTGCGGTGCATGGGTCAGAAAATTTACCACTTGACCGCTCGGGGCTGTTCGCAGATAGGATGAGAGTGTGGACAGCCGAAAGATTCTAATCGTTGAAGACGAGATGATCACGGCCCTTGATCTCCGCCATCAACTTCACCGTCTGGGCTATCAGGTGAGTGCTGTTGCCAAATCAGGTGAGGAGGCAGTTCGACTGTCGGAAGAGTTGCATCCGGATCTGGTCCTGATGGACGTGAATCTGGAGGGCGCGATGGACGGGATCGAGGCTTCACGACGCATTCAAGCGACGGCACGTATACCGGTTGTTTATCTTACGGCTTATCCCAATCTTTTTGTACGCACCCCTTCTCAAATGCAGCAGCCTTATCTGTGCCTTTCAAAGCCGTTTTCAGTTCCCGACTTACAGGTTGTTCTTAATATTGCGCTCGAAGCGTAGTGTTCGAAGAGCAGGTTTGATCGACAGTCCTCAAGACGAGGCAAGAACTAAAGAAGCATGCGAGAAGTGACAGGACAGGAATTAATAGAAGATCGCTCCAAAATCTCGTTTGCAGAACATGCGGCCAGCCTTCGTGAGATCCACCACCGCGTCAAGAACAACCTGCAAGTAATCGTCAGCCTGTTCAGTTTGCAGGCGGACCGCACCACACAGCCGCAAGTGCGGGACAAGCTTGGGGATATGCAGAACAGAGTTCGCGCGATTGCTTATATACACGAACCGCTGTATAGCTCCGAAGACTTTTCGACGATCCATTTTGGCGAGTACCTGAAGACCTTCGTCCGCGAACTGGGAAATTTCTATGACTCAGGATCACGGGTACAAGTACAGGTGTTGCCGGCAGATCTGGCTCTTCCTATCGAGCAGGCAGTGCCGCTCGCATTGATCAGTAATGAACTTGTGTCAAATGCGTTGAAGCACGCCTTCCCCGGAGATCGCAGCGGTACCGTCTCGGTCGCGCTCCGATATAGTGCGGGCGAGCACCTGAGTGACGGCTTGCGGATTTGCGAACTGCAGATAGCCGATGACGGGGTCGGTCTACCCGAGGACCTTGATCTCGCCACAGCCGAATCGATGGGTCTTTACGTAGTTCGAATCCTGACCCAGCAGATACAGGGGACGGTTGAGGCTTTCAGGGACGGCGGTACGTCGATCAGCATATTTTTCCCTTTAGCTGTTTAAGGGTAGAACTAAACGCCCGCATCTTCGGGGAACTTGCGGGAGGCGATTGGCGTAAGAACAGCCATGGAGAAGCTGGTCACTGACATCCGGCAGGCGTTTCGGATGATGCGCAACAATCCGGCGTTTACAGGCGTGGCGGTCACCGCATTAGCGCTCGGCATTGGGGCGAATATTGGGATTTTCAGCGTGGTCGATCGGGTGCTGCTGGAACCCCTGCCCTACCCACAACCAGAACGCATTGTTCAGATCGGGCGCAAGTATGCCACGGGGGAAGGCTATGCGAACTCGATCCCGAAGTACATGATCTGGCGGCGGAACACCGTTTTCTCAGCAATGGCGATTTATGACCAGCAGGGCCCGGGTTTAAATCTCAGCAGCGGTGACCATCCAGAGCAGGTGAAAGGCGTTCACGTTTCAGCCGATTACTTCCGGGTTTTTGGCGTTCGTCCTCTACTCGGACGTGCCTTCACCGGGTCAGAGGATGCGCCGCAGGGAGCACGCGCAGCGATCATCAGCGAGAGGCTCTGGAATTCTCACTTCGGACGCAACCCGCACATCTTAGATCACCAAGTCACTTTGAACGGGGAATCTTACGCAGTTGCCGGTGTTCTTCCAGGGAGCTTCGACCCGATACCGCCGGCTGACGTCTGGCTGGCGCTGCAGGCTGACCCGAACAGTACGAATCAGGGACACTATCTGTCAGTGGCGGCTCGGCTAAAGGAAGGGACGACACTGGAGTCGGCACAAGCTCAGATGCGTTTGCGCGGTGAAGAATTCCGGCGTCTGAATCCGAAGTCGATGGACAAAGATGAGACCGTAGCCGTCACCAGGCTTCGTGATTCGATTGTGCATGACGTGAGGCCCGCTCTAGTTATCTTGTCAGGAGCGGTGGTGATGGTTCTTTTGATTGCCTGCGCGAATGTGGCCAATCTTTTGTTGGCTCGCGCGGCGAGCCGCCAACGGGAACTGGCGATCCGTGCTGCTATCGGAGCAAGCCGGTGGCGCGTCGTTCAGCAATTGCTCACGGAGAGCATTATTCTTTCGCTGCTTGGCGGCGCTCTTGGTTTCCTGATCGGTGCGTGGGGTCTTCGCAGCATTTTGCTGTTGACGCCCGGGAACATTCCTCGGCTTACCGGCGGAGGGAGTGAACAGCATCTACTCAGTTTGATTGACTGGCGCGTAGCCGGGTTCAGCGTCGGCATTTCGTTCCTGACTGGAATCTTGTTTGGCCTTTTTCCGGCGCTGCAGATCTCGAATCCGGATGTTGCGTCAACTCTGAAGGAAGCGAGCGGACGTTCCGGAACCGGGCGGAGGCAGAACCGTGTTCGTAAAGTTTTGGTGGCGGGGGAGATGGCTCTTGCACTAGTTTTACTCGCGTCCGCAATGCTTCTGATTAAGACTTTTGCCGGACTGAGCAGAGTCGATTCGGGCCTTGATCCGCATCACGTCATGACTCTGCAGACTTCGCTTGCCGGCAGTCGATATGCCGGGACCGCCAAGGTTGAGAATTTCACAGTGCAGGCGCTGCAACGAATCGAAAGCATTCCCGGGGTGGAAGGGGCCGCGGTAGCGGTCAGCCTGCCTACTACGAGTGGAATCGATCTTCCTTTCAACATCGCGGGGAAAGCTCCCCACGCCGGCGAGGACTCGAACGGCGACGAACAATGGCGCTCGGTATCAGCTCATTACTTCCCGGTGTTTAAGATTCCCGTCCTGCGTGGCCGCGCTTTCACTGAGCACGACGTGGGGAACTCCGCCAAGATTGCGGTCATCAATCAAGCTTTCGCCAAGAAATACTGGCCAGGCAAGAATCCGGTTGGACAGGTGATTACGATCGGCAAAGGTTTAGGTCCGCAGTTTGCAGACCAGCCGCGCCAAATTACCGGAGTAGTCGGCAACGTTCGGGAGACTGGACTCGAAGACTCCGATGTGGCGGTCATGTATATTCCACAAAGCCAGGTACCGGAGGGCTTGATCCTGCTGGCCAATAGCGTGATGCCACTTTCGTGGTGCGTTCGTTCGAATGTTGGTTCTGGTCCGTTACAAAAGGCTATTCAGAAGGAGATTCAGGCGATTGATAGCCAGATGCCACTTTCAAACATTCGCCCGATGGACGAGATTCTCGCGAAAGCAACGACACGCCAGAACTTCAACATGCTGTTGCTGAGTACATTCGCCGCGATTGCGTTGGTTCTGGCGGCCATCGGGATTTATGGACTGATGTCATATTCGGTGGAACAGCAGACACAGGAGCTCGGGATCCGGATGGCGCTTGGCGCAGACAGACCCGACTTGTTGAAGCTCATCATGAAGCAAGGAATGACTCCTGCCGGGGTGGGCGTGGTTGCGGGACTATGTATTGCCTTTGGAGTGACGCGCCTGTTGGCTAGTCTTCTATTTGGAGTGCAGCCCACGGATCTATTCAGCTTCGGGTCCGTGGCTGCGGTTCTGACGGCGGTTGCGTTCCTGGCAACTTACATACCGGCGCGGCGGGCGATGCGTATAGACCCGGTTGTGGCGTTGCGGGAGGAGTGACGGAATTGATTACAGCTGTGCTCTGCCGGATAAGACCAGATTGACACTCTCCATCTGAGAGTATTGAGTGAGATGCGCCATGCCATAACCTCGGAAACCGGCCGAGGCAACTCGAAGGGTTTCGTGTGGGCTAGCCGACATGTGGTTGTGAATCTCCATCGAAGCGAGAGCGCCGATGCCACTCAGGGGCGAGGGTGCCATTAACTTACGGGGCTTGGCATCCAGTTCGTGCATCTGAAAAACAGTAATGGACGATACCGGATCGTTTAGAAGGCCGCACAAAGGCAGGACAGAACAGGCTTTTTCAGGACGTCTGCGGCGCGCTCCGGAGACGGCACGGTTTCTGCGCCGCGCCGCTCCCGGGTTCTTTCGATCTCTGGCCAGCGAGTATCATCGTGAGACCGATGCGGCCCCGCAAAGGCCCAATCCGCTGCGCTGGCCAGATGAGGGGTTGCATGCGGCGTGGCTGGGGCATAGCACGGTTCTGTTGAAGCTGGATGGTTTCACCATCCTGACTGACCCTGTCTTCAGTTTGCGTGTGGGGCTAAGTCTGGGGCCCTTGACGGTTGGGATCAAGCGGCTGGTCAATGTCGCCGCACAGGTAGACGACCTTCCTCCGATCGACCTCATACTGCTTTCACACGCTCACATGGATCATTTCGATCTGCCGAGTTTGCGATTGCTGGAGAACAAGGCGACTCGCGTGATTACCGCGGAGCACACCGCTGATTTGCTCCGTGTGAGACGGTACGCTCAGGTGCAAGAGTTGCGATGGGGTGCAACGGTGCAGGTTGGCCCTGCGTCGGTGCGAGCAGTTGAAGTAAATCACTGGGGCGCGCGATTTCGCAGCGACGTGTACCGGGGGTTCAACGGATACGTTATCGAAGCAGGGCGGCGCCGGGTTCTTTTTGCCGGAGATACAGCATACACGGACTGCTTCAAACAAGTCCGGTCATCTCAGCATTTTGATCTAGCGATCATGCCGGTTGGCGCCTACGATCCCTGGATCCGGGTTCACTGCAATCCAGAACAGGCGTGGGCAATGGCCAACGATGCGGGTGCCGAGTACATCCTTCCCGTTCATCATCAGACATTCCAGCTAAGCCGCGAGCCGAGATACGAACCGGTAGAGCGCATTCTGGCTGCGGCTGGTTCAGCTGGGGATCGAATCTGCGTGCGGGAGATCGGCGAAGAGTTTCATCTGCTGTGATGGGGGTGACGAGGGGTGGATTCAGCGAGCGCCTAAGGCCGAGGCAATGGCTGTTTCCGCAAGAGGCCCCATGACTTCGTAGCCAGCAGCGAGGGGATGAAGGCCATCGAAGGTCAGCTCCTTTTTAAACATCTTGTTCTCGTCGATCAGCGATGAATAGTAATCCAGGTAGACGAAGTTGTTTTTAGCGCAGTAATCTTTCATCCAGTTATTCAGGGCGACGATTTTTTCGGGGGGGCGGCGGGCGGTTTGCGGCTGGATGTAGTCGCAGACAGGCATGACGGAGGACAGAACCACTTTGATTCCGTTTGCCTGAGCCAGTTGCGCCATGGAGGCAAGATTGCCTTCGATTTCGTCCATCGTTTCGGGTCCAGTGTTGCCGGCGAGATCGTTCGTACCTGCGAGAATCACCACCGCTTTAGGTTTCAAATCGATTACGTCCGGCCGGAACCGGATCAGCATTTGCGGGGTAGTCTGGCCGCTGATACCCCGGTTAATGTACGGCTTGCCGGGGAAGAACTTGCCGTAGCTTCGGCCCCAGGCGTCGGTAATGGAATCGCCCATAAATACGACGCGACTTTCGTCAGCGCCAGCGGCCGCCAACTTGGCATTGTCATCGCGGTAGCGGGAGAGGTTCGCCCAGTCCTTCAGAGTCTTGTCGTTCCTGGCAAGCTGCGCCTGCAACTTCGCCATGTCCTGCACGGGCGTGGTGGCCGTCGTTTGCGCCTGGAGTTGTGCAAAACAGAGCATCGCCAGCGCGAAAGCCGAAAATGGATGATGCGGTCGAGCAAGAGCTTTCATGTAAGTCCCCCCAAGGAGATTACCGCATTGTGTTCGGGTAAGCGCTAGACCGACGAGCGCCGCTTGATGTCAATGCTCAGCCGTTTGATTTTCTGATTGAGCGTCGAGAGGGGAATGTGCAGCGCCTCTGCGGCGTCGGTCTGGCTAAAGTTTGCCGATTCCAAAGCATCGACAATTTTGCGCCTTTCGAAATCGGCGACAACTTCCGGGAGCGAAGCGTCGGCTGCGACCAAGCCGTTGTTGTCGCGCGAGATGCGGAGGCCGCTCGCGTGCTGCAATTGATCGGGCAGTACGTGGGCCGGGACGGAGGTGGAGGTGGTGAGGACAACGGAGCGTTCGACGGCGTTCTCGAGTTCGCGAACGTTGCCGGGCCAATCGTGCTCCAGTAAGATTTGTAGAGCGTCCGGCTCGAAGTTGAGCGAGTTTTGGCCATCGCTGGTAAGAAACTTTTCGTTTTCGCGGCAGTAGCGGGTGAAGAAATGATCGACCAGGAGAGGGATATCTTCCTTCCTGTCCCGCAGGGGAGGCACGGTCAGGTTAATCACATTGAGCCGGTAATAGAGATCTTCGCGAAAGCGGCCTTCCTCGACCAGCTTGCGAAGATCGGCATTGGTGGCGGCAATGATCCGCACATCGACGCGCATGGTTTCGTTCGAGCCCAGGGGCATGAACTCACGATCTTGCAGAACACGCAGCAGCTTGATCTGAATCTCGGGACCGATCGTTCCGATTTCGTCGAAGAAGATGGTTCCGCGATTAGCAGCCTCAAACAAGCCTTTCCGGTTGGAAATAGCGCTGGTGAACGACCCTTTCACGTGGCCAAAGAGGATGGACTCGAGCAACTCAGTGGGGAGCGAGCCGCTGTTGACGGGCACGAAGACCTGGTCGGCTCTGGCGGAGTGTGCGTGGAGCGCCTTGGCAATCAGCTCCTTTCCGGTTCCGGTCTCCCCTGTAATCAAGATGGTCGTGCGGCTGGGCGCTACTTGCGCAACCTGGTCCAGCAGGCGCAACATGCGCTCACTTTTGCCGACGATGTTGGGGAAAGCGTAACGCTGTTTCAGCGCCCGTTTCAGCTGGGTATTTTCACGCTCAAGATGACCCTTCGAAATCATCCGGTCGATTTCGATGAGCAGCTTGTCGTTATCCCAGGGCTTTGAGAAATAGTCATTGGCGCCAGCTTTGAGAGCGCGCACGGCGACCTCGACCGATCCGTAGGCGGTCAGCATGAAAACCGGTGTCACTTTGTCACGTTCGCGGATATCTGCCAGGACATCCAGGCCAGAGCGGTCGGGCATCATCAAATCGAGAAGCACGAGATCGTAGGTGCCTGACTCAAATCGTTGAAGGCCGATCGTGGCGTTTTCAGCAAGATCAACCAGATACTTTTCGGTTACGAGAAGAAGTTCGAGGCTCTCCCGGATGTCGACCTCGTCGTCGATTACGAGAATGCGCCTGCGCTCTGGAGGACTTACGCGGTCCAGAGGGAAATTTCGATCGATGGAACCCACTAGAGCCGTTGTAGCAGAGAGGAGATCGCCGGAATGAGCTTACTGAGCACTTGCTTTACAAAACAGACCAGAGACATGCGTTCAGGCGAGGTACACGTCAGGCAAGTAATGCCTGGCGAGCTGGTTCGGTCACTTGAGGCTGCTTGGCAGAACAACCAGGGAACTCCAGCCGGAAGCGGGTACCACGTCCCATGGTGCTGTCAACCTCAATGATTCCGTTGTGCTCATGCACGATGCCGTAGGTGATGGATAATCCTAGGCCAGTACCCTTCTTCGAGCCCTTGGTGGTGAAGAAGGGGTCGTAGATACGCTGGAGGTGTTCGGGGTCAATGCCCTGCCCGGTGTCAGAGACCTCCACGTGAGCGAAGCCATTCTCGGCCCAACTGCGCACGATTAGTTTTCCCCCGCCCGGCATAGCGTCGCGAGCGTTGATGAAGAGATTGAGGAACACCTGCTGAAGCTTTCCAGCGTTACCCCGGTTGATGGGGAGCTCCGCGCCGAGCATCAGCTGCGTCTCAACACCGGCTTTCTGAAACTGATGTTCGACCAGAGTCGACGTTTCGCGAATGACGCGGTTCAGATCGAGTTCTACGAATTCGGTGGGCGAGGTGCGGGAGAAATTCAGGAGAGAATTAACGATTTCGCTGGCGCGGAACGTCTGTTTGGCAATTTTTTCGAGCAACTTGGATTTTTGCTCGTCCTCGGAGACTTGCTTGGCGAGCATCTGAGCGTAAGTCGAGATAACGGCGAGGGGGGTGTTTACCTCGTGCGCAACTCCGGCCGCAAGGAGACCGATCGAACTCAATTTGTCCGCCTGCATCAGCCTGCGTTCGAGTTCGTCCCGATCGGTGATGTCGTCGAAGATGATGAGCCGGCCGATCTGCGCCAGTTCTTTGGAGACGAGTGGCGCGACGGCGATATTGACAATCGATTCGCGAGGGGTACGATCTGCCGCTTTGGTCAGTTCCAGCCCGCGGTGTCCATTACGGGAACCTGTCCGCTCAGGCGTTTCCACCTCTCTCGGGGACAAAGCTACTTTGTAGACGTTATGAATGCCGTAGTCGCCCCGCAGTTCATCGAATTTCTGAACCAGTTCCGGAGGAAACAAGTCCGAGAGACGCTTACCAATGGCGTCTTCGCGCAAGGTGCCAGTCAGCTTTTCGATCTGACTGTTCCAGCTTTCGACGCGGTCCTGGAGATCCGCCGCGAGAATGCCGACGTTGATGGATTCGACGATGTTTTCGCTGAATTCCTTGAGGCGCTCGTACTCGCTGGCTTTGCGCTGCAAGGAACTGTAAAGGCGCGAGTTCTCGATGGCGATGGCAACGTAGTTCGAGAGGGTGACCAGCAGTTCGATATCGTCGCTCGAGAGGAAGTCGCCCTCAGTGGTCCGGCTGACGCCATAGAAGGCTTGCGTTCTCCCGCGCGACCGGCAGGCGATATAGTAGGTAAAATCGAGCTCACCTAGCGTGTCTCGTACAGATTGCGGCCAACCCTGAGAGATGATGTCACGCAGGTGTTTCGGGCGCTCAAAGAACAGGTACGGCTTATCGGCCGAGTTTTCAAGGAACGATAAGTCTAGAGCATAGCTCCCGCCTTTCAACTGCCGGCCCGGCTTTTGACTTAAAGAATGAAGCTCAAAGCGGTTCGAAGCTTCGTTCATTAGAAAGAAGCCAATTTGTTGAATAGAAAGGGTTCTGATCAGCCGGTCAGAGACCTTCGCCAGCATGGCGTTCTGGTCGGTTTCTGAGCTCAGTTCACGTGCGAACTCAACCAGAGTCAGGCGCGCATCATACCGGTCGCGATAGAAAATCCAGCGGTCTAACTGCTCCTGGATCCAGTGCCGGATCGGCTGGAAAACAAAGGTTGCAAAGGAGATCAGCACTACGAATGCAGGAGGGGTGATGGTAGAGGTGTTGAAGATCAGGAAAATGAGGCCGTAAAAGGTTCCGATCACGGCCAGTGTCGCCAAGGTATAAACGTAACCTTGCTGGAAGATGATGTCGACATCCATCAGGCGATAGCGGGTGATGGCGTAAGCCCAGGTGAGCGGAATTAAGCCCATGGAGAGGACGGTCAGGTTCATCAAGTGATTGGGTACGACCCCCAACACATAGGGCAACCCATAAAAGAGAGCAAACGGCGCCAGACCGACAAGAGCGCCGTTGCGCAGGTATTTCAACTGCCGCCGGATGACGGGGTCTTCAGAGTGAGCGAAATCCACGCCGAGGGTGACTGCGCCGGCTATATACAGAAGAAGCGAGAAAGCAAGAATCAGGCGGTCGAGAAACCACCGGACTTCAAGGAGAGGGGTTGCAGACTTCAGCACCCCTTCGGCGGTAGCCGCGACCAGAAGGAGCAGCAGGGCAGAAGGGAGATAGAGGATCAGCCATCCGCGGCGAGCCTTCAAGAAGCCCGGCATCATATGGAAGGTGAGACAGAAATGAACAAAGATCGCCGGCGCCAAGACATTTCCAGCCAGATTGCCCCAGTACATGGCTTCGTCGAAAGTGTTCAGTTTGCCCGAGTAATGGAAGCAGAGGGCGGCAAAGGAAGCCAGGCATAAAAGATAGAAGTGAAGCGACTTAGCGGCAGTAGTCCGGCGGAAGTAGACGAACAGACCAATGGCTAAGTAGGCGAAACCGACCGCATACTGGTAATAAACAGCCGAGTCTCGGGGAGCAGGCTCAATGAATATGTTGTCTTTCCGAAAATCGATTCCATTTCGACGCAGGGTGTAACTGGTCTTCTCTTCCAGCGGGATCTGCCAGAGCGCCTCAGTCACATCCAGAGCGCGCCGGATGGTATAGGTCTGGATTTTGAGAAGATGGTCGCCAACACGGATGCCAGCTCTTTCGCCTGACCCCCCCGGGGCTACATAGGTAGCTGTGGCGCTACTATGGCCTGAGGCATCGGTAGTATCGATCCAGGTAACTCCATCATCATGCAAGGGATAGGTGCGCAGATGCTGCAGGCTTAGCACGGCGGCAACAAGAGCCACCACCGTGCAAACCAGTAGTAGAGTCCCAGCAAACTGATTTCTAGACTCGCTCAAAATGAAATACCCAGCAAAACACGGACCCGGAACAAGGACAGAACGAGTAACGGGACGTTCCCCGGCTTTATAGCACGCGGGTCGCCACTCGAGCGGACATGCCTTATGTGACTGTGATTACAGCGACTAGTTTATGCGAAAGAAGCCCCTCACGTAACCGCTTCTCTCATTTGGGATTGGATCTACTGAATCCGGTAGGAATGCCGGACTGCCAGATCGTGCAAATGGAACGCGGAGGGTGGAATGTGCGTCACGGTCGTTGACGTTGAATCGAAACACACTTAGACTAGAGATGTTCCCCGTACAGCCCACAGGAGTGGTATTCCCGGTATGAAGTTTCGCCCTGCCTTGCGTCCGCGCTTTTTCGCCAGTATTTCCATCGGAGTTCTCGCTGCCGGTACTCTGGCGGCGCAAGATAAGAGTTCAAGTTCGAACAGTGAGACTGTTGCCAAGCCGCTCACGAAGAAGCAGATTGCCAGAAAACAAAAGGAACTGGAACGCGAGTTGGCTGGTCCTTGGAAGAAATGGATGAATGAGGACGTAGTCTACATCATCACCGACGAGGAAAAGCAAGCGTTCAAGCGGTTGAAGACGGACGAAGAACGCCAGCAGTTTGTCGAGCAATTCTGGTTGCGGCGCGATCCGACGCCCGATACGGAAGAAAACGAGTACAAAGAAGAACATTACCGCCGTATCGCTTATTCGAACGATCACTATGCTTCGGGGATTCCGGGCTGGAAGACTGATCGCGGGATGATTTACGTTAAGTACGGTCCGCCCGATGAGATTGATTCGCATCCTTCTGGCGGAAGCTACGAGCGTCCGATAGAAGAGGGTGGGGGCGAGACGTCGACCTATCCCTTTGAGGATTGGCGGTATCGGTACATAGACGGCGTGGGGACCAATGTCCAGATCGAATTCGTGGACCAGACCATGAGCGGTGAGTACCACATCAGTCTTGATCCCGAGGAAAAGGACGCGCTGCTTTATGTTCCGGGAGCTGGTCTCACGATGAGTGAGCAGATGGGCACCAGCAGTAAGACTGATCGTTTTACGCGATCTGACGGAACCCATCTCGGTACAGGCGGTCAGCCGCTTCCGGAAAGCATGAACGAGTTTTCGCGTTTAGAGCAGTACGCGAAGCTGCAGAGAGCCCCAGCTATTAAATTCAAGGACCTGGAAGCGGCGGTGAATTCCACCATCCGCTACAACAGTCTTCCCATGCAGGTACGAGCCGACTACATCCGAGTGACAGACTCAACGGTCCTGACCAACCTGACGCTGCTATTTAAGAACAATGATCTGAACTACTCCACGAAGGATAAAGTAGCGAAGGCGACGATCAATTTATATGGCCGTATTACGTCGCTGACTCGGCGGCCAGTGAATTGGTTTGAAGATACGGTTACCGCTGAGGTGCCAGCAGAGATGCTGCAACAGGCTATGAGCGGGTCCCAGATCTGGTCAAAGACGATTCCGCTTGCTCCAGGAACGTATCGGCTGAATGTTGTCGCGAAAGACGTTGTAGGCAACACGATAAACAATTTCGAGATGGCGATTAGTGTTCCTCACTACGATGAGGACCAACTCGGCTCAAGCAGCGTGATTTTGGCTGACCAGCTTGAGCGCGTTCCAACCAAGAGCATCGGAGCCGGGCCGTTTGTGATCCGCAGTTCCAAGGTGAGGCCTCGAGTCGGAGATAGTTTCAAACAAGCTGAAACAATGGGGATCTACACGGAACTATACAATTTCGGCATGGACGAGAAGACGAAAAAGCCAGACGGAACAGTAGAGTACGACGTGGTGGACGTTAACAATAAGACGGTGATGAGCCAGACCGAGAACGTTCAGGGAATTCAAAATGCGTCGGCGTTTTTGGTGACCGTGGAGAAGAAGTTGCCCTTGAAAACGCTGGCGCCTGGTAAGTACACTTTGCGCTTAAAAGTAACGGACAAACTGAAAAACCAAAGCATTACCCCGTCGGCGCCATTTACGGTAACATCGTAGTCATCCTGCCGGGTAAACTCGCGGGCACGCGAAGGGTCAAGGTAGATTTGGATATCGCGCAAAATACGGGCATAAAACGAGGAGTTGGCAGCTGTAGAGACTGCTTTCGACTCTTGTTCCAGCTACTGGTTCCGTCCATTGCCGGTCTACTCGTGTTGGCTCCCCACCTTCGGGCTAGTGATCGGTCTTTACAAGTAACAGGCAATCTGGTCGGATCGGTGGTTGACGCTCTAGGAACTCCCCAGTTGGGAGCTACTGTCCAGGTGCTCAACAAGTACGATCGGGTAGTCTCCAAGACGATCACAAGCGCCGATGGGAGTTTCAGCTTCAGCGGCTTGCAGGCAGATCTCTACTCAATCCGGGTTTCGCTGGCCAGCTTTCTGCCTGCCTCACGAGACAAAATTCCGGTAAAGGCGGGACTTGACAGTGTTCTTCAGATACGTCTGGCCACATTGTTCAGCAATGTCGAGTTGAGCTACACCATACCGACAGCTCCGATGTCGGACGATTGGCGCTGGGTGCTCCGTTCGTCTCCGGCCACTCGTCCCATCAATCGCGTTTTGTCGCTGGGACTTCCTGGTTCGTCTTCAAATGATGACCTGGGGCGAGTGCCGCTGTTTTCTGAGACTCATGCGAGGCTGATGCTTTCCGGGGGTGACAGCAACCTTCTCAACCCTGATTTTGGGACCAGCGATTTGGGCACGGGGTTCTCCCTCTCGACAAACATACTCGGCAAGAATCTTCTGCAGCTTGGAGGAAGTATGGGCCAGGTGGCAAGTGTTGGTCCTTCAGCTATCGGGCTTTTTGCGGTTTACTCGCGGAACGAGAGTGGAAGTTCCGGAGCGCCTCCCGAGGTTGTTTTTAGCTTTGCGCAGCTTGGCGGGATTGGTCCTCAGTTGCTAGGAAATCAAGCTCTTCCTTCGGCGAACGCTTTTAGCGCGAGTCCTGTCGTGCGGATGATGTCATTGAGTACATACGACACCCTCGACATTGCCTCGACGTTTCATCTGGAGTATGGAGTTATCGCCGAATCGGTCGACTATCTGCAACACCGGGGCCGCTTAACTCCATTCGGCCGGTTCTCGGTTGATTTAGGGACGGGATCGGAACTTATAGCCTCGTACTCGAACGGCGGACGCCCCGATCCATTGCTGTCTCATCAGAGTTCGCTGTCAGTTGCGGATCTGGACAATGATCGAAGAGGTCAGGCCGGTTCGATTTCGTCTCTCGCACGCCTTCCCCAGCTTTCTGATGAGAACGGACGGCTCGAGTTACAGCGCACGCAGACCTATGAGATTGGAGTGAGGAAGATCGATGGGTCTCTCTCCTATGCTGTGAGTGCTTTTTATGATGACATCGTCAATGGCCGGCTGAATGTTGCGGGCGACACCTCGCTTGTCAATGGAAATGATCTGCTGTGGGACGGCACTTCCACGACGTCTATTTACAACATCGGGAGTTACCGCAGCAGCGGCTACCTCGCTTCTGTCGACCAAAGATTCAACCCATCACTCGATATGGAGCTTGCTTACGGCCGGATGAGTGGTTTTTCACCGGATTCGGCGGGTATGATCCGCGACCCGGCGAGCCAGCGCCCGTTCCTGGAAGAGAGCAATCACGATGTGGCTGTGGCGACGGTGAACGCGCATGTTCCGGGAGTCAAGACCCGGCTGTCCGCCAGTTATGGTCTAGTTGCGGGACATACCGTTATACCGGCACATGCTTTTACAACACAAGCCGTCAATATCGCTCCAGGACTAAACATCTGTGTGCGTCAACCGCTTCCTTCCTTTCCTGGCATTCCGGGCCACTTCGAACTGACAGCTGATCTCCGGAATCTTTTTGGACAAGGGTACTTGCCCATCGTGGCAACGGGCGGCCAGACGCTGCTGATTGTGCAGTCGCCGCGAGCGCTTCGTGGCGGTCTTAATTTCACTTTTTAATAGCGCCCTATTCTGTGCAGTTTGTGTGAGGCCACTCCGGTCGGTCTTGCTGTCTCTCTTCTTGCTTTATCCGGCAGTTCTTTCCGCTCAATTACAGCCTTCCGAATTCTGGCCTGGAACGCAATATGATGCAGCTATTCCGAGTGAGCAGTCTGTGATTGGCCACGCTCCCGGTGAGCGTATCTCCTCCCACGCTGAAATCGAGAAATACATGGAGGCGCTTGCTGCGGCAGCTCCGACGCATATAAAGATTTTCGAGTATGGGCGGACGTGGGAAGGCCGAAGGTTAATTTACGC
>CAXTMN010000020.1:39456-54245 GCA_964245395.1 uncultured Bryobacteraceae bacterium | reverse complement strand
TATCGCGAATCCGAGCGGGCCCAAAACTCTTTATAATTGGTTCAACACTGCAGCGTTCACGACACCGATCATCGGCACTTTCGGGAATGCGTGAAACGGCGTTGTTAGAGGACCGGGCACTATCAACTGGGACTTTGGATTATCTAAGAACTTTCCAGTCACCGAGCGAGCGAATCTCAAATTCCGAAGCGAGTTCTTCAATGTCCTCAATCATCCATCGTTCACGTCGGTGGATACCGGGTTAGGCGATGTGGGGTTCGGCCAGGTCACAGGGGCGTCCTCCCCGCGACTGATACAGTTTTCTCTAGAGCTCAGCTTTTGACAGCAGAACCAGAACGTAACGAGCTAAGCTCCAGGCGGGCGTTTGTGCTTGCCACGGCCGCCTTATGGAGGGCGGCTGTGCTTCGCGCTCAGGACCATCACCACTCGGCCCTGCCAATACCAACGCAGGCGAAGCCTTACACGTTCGTTTGGTTAAACAAAGAGCAGAGGGAGACGGTCCGGCTGCTAATGTCACGCATCATTCCGGCAGACGAGCGTTCGCCGGGGGCGCTTGGGGCAAAGGTCGACGAGTACATCGATTTCGTTTTGTCGCATGCGGACGCCGCGGTTCGAAATACCTGGAAGCAGGGTTTAGGAGATTACAGGGACGGTACCGAGGGAAAAAGCGATTCCGAAGTCGATCGCTTTCTCGAGAATCAGGCTCGAAACGAGTTTTCGCCTACCAACGACCATGAAACATTCTTCGTGATTTTGAAGGCTGTAGTGGCGGAGGGATTCTATACGTCGGAAGTTGGCATCAACCAAGAACTGGGTTACAAGGGCATAAGTTTTTTGCTGGACTTCCCGGGCTGTACGCATACCACCCACCGAGCACCGGACAACTGGCATCCCATTCTGCGGCAACCGAAAGATGCTTGACCCCTTATTTCAGGTTGCCAAGCAGCAGCCCGTTTACGATGTAGCGATCGTTGGATCCGGCGCAGCCGGAGGCATGACTGCGGACGTTCTTACGAAACAGGGCATGAACGTGGTGATGCTGGAAGCGGGTCCGTTACGGAGCCCGAGTGAGTTCCCCATTCACCGGACGCGGCGCTGGGACTTGCCGTATCGTGGTTTGCGCGGCGACTACATGGAGGAGTGGCTCCAATCGGCGCACTTCTTCGCCGATGCCCGGAAAGAGCCTTACGCGGCAGAGGGCGAAGATGGTTTCGAGTGGGTGCGAGTGCGGGCGGTTGGAGGGAAGTCGCTGTTTTGGGCGGGAGTGACTCCAAGGTTTTCGCCGGACGAGTTTCAACCGCGCGATGACTACGACATGCACTGGCCTATCACCTATGACGAGATCGCGCCCTACTACGACCGTGTGGAAGAACTGATTGGCGTCACGAGCACAGGCGGAGGCGTAGGGGCGTTTCAACCAAATAAAGGACTCGGCCAGCAAAAGCCGAACTGCGCGGAAGTGGAGTTGACGAAAGCGGCTGAGTCGCTGCCGGGCCGCGGGTTGAAAGTCCTTTCGATTCCAAAGGCGATTCTGCCGGTGGATCATAACGGTCGACCGCGCTGCCATCACTGCGGTCCCTGCTGGCAGGGTTGCGATACTGGCTCGAAGTTCGATTCGCTCCGGGTATTTGTCCAAAAAGCGCAGAAGACAGGCAAACTGACTTTACTGACAGGGGCGCGTGTCCGGTCGCTCTCTTTAGGGAAAAACAATCGCATTCAGGCCGTGCATTACTGGGACGCGAAAGACCGAACCTACCGTGAGGTTCGGGCAAGGGCGTTTGTGCTGGCTGCAGGGTGTATTGAATCAACCCAAATTCTGCTGAATTCAAGCTTGGCCAACTCGAGTGGACTGGTGGGGCATTATCTTTCGGAGCATCTCTACGGAGCTGTCGGCGGGTACCTGCCTCAATTGATGGGGAGACCTATCGTCAATGAGGACAGCAACGGGTCGAATATTTTCATCCCGGATCTGACCCGGAACTGGCGTGGCAAGAAGTTCATCCGGGGATACCAGATCTATCCAGCGGGAGGGATTGCCGATACGACAATGGTCGGTTTGAATATTCCGGGTTTTGGCCAGACATGGAAGAAGAGAGTTCGCGATTACTACCCGGCGGAGGTCTCGGTTCTTATGCAGGGCGAAGTGACTCCTCATTTTGACAACCGGCTGGAAGTAGACGACAAGCTGAAAGACGATGCAGGGATTCCGGGTGTGCGGTTTCACTTTCAGCTGCACGACAACGAGCGCGCCATGTTCAAAGATTTTCTGGAAGTGGGTAACGAGATTCTCGTGAAAGCGGGTGCCGAGATACTATCAGCGCATCATCCAAAACCGTTTCAGCCTGGCGCTTCCATTCACTATGTGGGGACTGCGCGGATGGGAAACGATCCAAAGCGGTCGGTGGTGAACCGCTGGAATCGAACGCATGACGTCCCGAACTTATTCGTTCACGATGCAGCGGCCTTTGTGACGGCGGGCAATCAGAACCCAACGCTCACGATTCTCGCACTGGCGTGGAGGTCGAGCGATCATCTGATGGAGTGCTGCAAGAAAGGCGAACTCTGAAGAGTCGACGTGACCAAAGCACAAGGCTGAATAGCAGAAGCTAAGCTCCAAGGGCCACACTTCCCGGCAGTTCTCACAGCGCTTCGTGAGGGCCTTTGTGAATTCTTAGCGCGCGTTGAGGACGCCCACAGTGGCTTAGTATAGCTACCGATAACTTCTATCGGCTCGATACTCTTATTGGATTGAAAAGCGCTTCTGAACGAACGCTTCGTCGCTCGCGTGGGACAGTTCGCCGGACAGGACTTCTACGGCACGCAACATGATGCAGTGAGTTTCGTCAGGTCTCCAGGGGACCGGAGCCGCCACAACCAGCAGATGACTGCCGGGCTGCGCTACAACGAGCTGCTTCCCATTCGTCAACACAACACGGTCAGCTTCGGTTACGTCCGCAGCGGCCTCAACTATCGCGGAGATAGCGCTGGCGTACTCCTGTCCCAACGCAGAAACGCCGAGCATGTCCTTGAACTAAACGCGCTCATCAAGCCAACCGGTTGGCTGCTCTTGCAGCCTGTAGTTCAGCGCTTTATGCAGGCAGGTGGCACTGCCGGCAATGCCACTGTCCTTGGATTTCGGTCGAAGGTTGAGTTCTGACCGGATGTAACTGAAACAGCCCTATGAAAATGCAGAAAACAAAATACGAAGGCGGTGATATGAATCGCAGAACCTTTTCTTCCGTTGGCCTTGGCGCTTCCGTTGCCGCCATGGTCCCTTCCCTTGCCAGCGCGCAATCGAAGCCTGACTACTCGCCCTCCGGTCTCGAGCGCGAGTTGCCAAGTTCTAACCCCGGACCCAAGCCTTGTTCCACACTAGGCGAGCTTCCCGCACCACCCTCGCCCGCTGTCTCTGAGAAGCTGCTACCTGGCTTTCAACGCCGGCAGATCCAGACCTCGGGAGCAACCATCAACGTGCTCACCAAGGGCACAGGCAAGCCCTTGTTGCTCATCCATGGCCATCCAGAGACACACCTGACCTGGCACAAGGTCGCGCCTACTCTTGCCGAGCAATATACTGTTGTGCTACCTGATCTGCGAGGGTATGGCGATTCCAGCAAGCCCGCCTACAGCGAAGAAAGCCATAATTATTCTTTCCGCGCTATGGCTCTTGACCAGATTGAGGTGATGCAGCAACTTGGGCATACGCGCTTCATGGTCGCAGGCCACGACCGGGGTGGCCGCGTTGCCCACCGCCTCTGCCTCGATCACCCGGCAGCCGTCGAGAAAGTCGCTCTCCTTGATGTCGCCCCCACGCTCACCATGTACAACGATACAAATCAGGAGTTTGCGACCAAATATGTGTGGTGGTTTCTGCAGATCCAGCCCGCTCCAATGCCCGAGCACCTCATTGGCCTTGATCCGGTCTTCTACCTTCGCGACCACCTTGCCGTTCAAGGCAAGACGCCCGGTGCAATTTCGCCCGAGGTGATGGGGGAATACGTCCGATGCTATTGCTGCCTGGGAACCATCCGCGCTGTGTGCGAAGACTATCGCGCAGCGGCAGGCATCGACCTCTCCGCTGATCGCGAAAGCGATGCGACCAACACATATATCCAGGCGCCCTTGCTGGCATTATGGGGCGGTAAGGGCACCGTAGGCCACCTTTGGAACGTGCTGGAGACATGGCGAGCGAAGAGCAACAACACCGTGACTGGCAAGCCGCTTCCATGCGGTCACCTTTTGCCCGAAGAGGATCCGGAAGGTGTGCTCGCTGCGTTTCGCGAGTTCTTTGGAACTTGACGCAATTTGTCCGCTCATTGACGTTGCTTTAGGATCGCATCTGCTGTGTTCGCATATGATGACGCACCGAGGCCGTAGCCCCATGGCAAGCAGCCCGCCTGAGGTGAGCTGGCAAGAGCGCTGCGGTGCGTTCCTGTTCACGGTGGTCGGCGATTATTTGGATGCCTACGCCTACATCGCTCATGGAGGTGTCTTCGCAAATGCGCAGACAGGGAATATAGTCCTGCTGGCCGTAAACATAGCCGAGGCACATTGGATGGAGGCGCTGCGTCACCTGCTTCCTATCCTGACCTTTTCTGCTGCCACCATTACCGTCGACCCTGAATCAGCGCTGGGAAAAACACACCAACCGTATTCGTAGCTGGAGCGCTGCTGTTGAAGCCGGAGTTCTCCTGATCATTCTGGCCTTGCAGACCAAGCTTCCGAACAGCTTTGTTGTCCCGATGATCTCCTTTGCGGTCGCTGTGCAAGTCACCAGCTCAGTTCCATGGGAGGCGTGTCGTTCAACTCGGGGATGACAACCGGCAATCTTCGCGCGACCCTGAAGGCGCTGGGCCATGTGCTGGCCGGTCAGAACCACAAGCTCAATCGCGAGAAGTTCCTCACCCTCGGAACTGTTTGCCTCTGCTTCTTGCTGGGAGCACTGTTAGGCGGAAGTATCACCAAACGTGATCCGGCCTACTGTCGCGCTGGACTTAAATCGCGGACTGGCTGATCAATGGGCTATTTATAGCATTTAAATCGCGGACAGAGGGAGTCATATTGTACTTAAATCGAGGACGAAAAGAAGGACCTCGGAAGGGAGTATGAGGCCAATGCTTGCGCCTTTGTCGGTGAAGAGCAGAAGCAAAACGTCTTCGCAGAGCCAATGGCCACCTGGCGCTTGCTTGTTCCAGATCGACCCCTTTCTCTTTTGGGATAAGGTCCAGTAGCGTTGCCCAGAGTTTTCTGTCGCGGGAGAAACCCGCTCTGCGTTGAACAGCATTGGACCTAGGCGCGGCATTCGAGACAAGGCCGGCTATTATCGACAGGAGCTTGTGGCGTGGCATAAGAGCAATGGAGTTGCCGGCAGCATGAATGCTAGCGGATGCTGGTTAAAAGGTGGCCGGGCATTGTGCAACAACGGGATTTATCCATAGCCATTGCATGGGTGAGCTTTCATCTCGTGCAATCAAACATTTCGATGCCAAACAGAGGTGAAGTGCAGAAGCACGCCCGCTTATTGGCGCCGGGCGTGCTCTGACGTGCTGCACTGCTACTGCTGGGCGAGATAACCTGCAATCGGGATTGCATTCCAGCCTGCACCGCAGAAGTTCGCTGTCTGGTACTGCAGATCGAACACAACCTTTTGGGACGCTCCGATACCCTGAAGCTCCGTAGTGGCCCCGCCGTTCTGGAGTGTGTAGTCAATCAGGTAGTTACCCGGGCCGCCTTCATAAAAGCTTCCACAGAAAGCGCTTTTCTTGTCCGGTGGCGCGTAAGTGAAAATTTCCGTGGCAGTCATGGCGGATGTGTTGATGTTATAGATCCGTCCAGCACTATACGGGCGCGAGACACCGGCCGGTTGCTGGAACGAGCTACCCTGTCCGTCATCGAACATCATGAGATTGCCGTTGTGGTCGAACGAAATTGCATGCTGCCCAGCCGGAGCAGTGGATCCGGGCGCGACGGTAAGCGCAAACTTCTGCAGTGACGGGAACTGATACCAATGCTTCGTCGTGTCACCCAGGATCCAATGGATTTTCTTGATGCCATCTGCCGGGGTATCGTAGTCCACTGCGATTACGAAGTTTTCACGACTTGACACAACCAAGGTGTTATCGGCCTTGTTGTAAGCAGTGGCATTGTTATGAAACCAGTCGGTGCCGACAGGGAAGACAAACTGGGTGGGGTCATCCCCACCTGCCGTCATCGCGTTGCTGATGATCTGGCCCATGTCCCATTCGTTTAAGACAATGCCCGTTTTACCATCGATTTCGAGATCAGTTGACTCAGTCTGAGTAGTCGTGTTGACATCGAGCACAATTCCGTCGCGCCCGCGATCATAATTGTGATGCCCGGTGTAGGTCACTCCATAACTAGCGTAGTTACCAAACTCGCTGTATCGGCCGTCAAACTCTGTCCGGATAACTCCGCTTCCGCCATCGCTTGTGTAAAGACCGTTGTCGAACACGATGGCCGACTGAGAACTGATCTTCGAGGTGCCAACCCAGCGAACATTGGCATCTGTATCGAGAATGGCTGGGAAATCGGAGCTGCAGGTGTTCTTGAGTAAAAAGTAGTCGAAGTTTAAGTCAGAATACGAAGTACGATTCTGCTGGAAGACGGGTGTGTTCAAACGGTTACAAGGATCGGCGTAGGGTGAGGTGGTTATCGCGTCGTTAAGAATCCCAAAGTCGAACCCTTTAGCTGTTTTGAAAAAGAACAGAAAGGCAACGTTGTTAATACTGCCCGCATAGAGGAAAGGCACCGGGATATTTACAGTAGTGCCACTCTGGAATCCTTGCGCAGCCAGATAACTACCCGTGTAAGATCCTGCGAAGGGACGAGCCTTCGAGCCGGCCTGCGGGTAGATAACATAGTACACGCTATTGAGGGTACCGCCTGAGCTAATATCGACAGTCACATTCTCAATGAACGGTGTTTTCCCCGCCGTTTGACTGACAAGAGGTACAGTTACTCGGGCCTGCGCGGGCTGCGGGCGCAGCCCTAGAAAGCCAAAGGCTAGAACAGCAAGGGCGCTGATAGCCTGGCCTTTAAATTGTCTTAGGTATGACATGATTCCTCCATGGATTTGCACCACGATTGTGGCGGCACACTAGAATAGCCTAAGGGCATTAACCAAAGAACACTAGATAAGGAATACCGATGTTGGTTCACAACCTCACCGGACTTCCCCACAGGCGGGGTGGATGCCGCCCATGACCTAGTAACAGGTAGGTAGTCGAAGTTCGTGCGACACGAAGGCCTGGCGCTGTTCGCTCTCGAATTGACATACTGAGATTTTGGATTGACCCTCGGTATTAAAGCCCTAATAGATTGCGCGGATACCGGGCCGGCTGAAATTGTTCAGACTATTTTCCATGCCGCTGATAATTTTGCTGCTGGAGCGCCGCAGCATGACGATATGACCTTGGTAGTTTCCCGCATAGTGGGGCTATAGAGCCTCCAAGAAGGGGTATGTGACCACATTTCCCGCAAATCATGGCGTCGGTCAACAAGATTGCGAAAACCTTCGATGCTGTTGAAAAACTCCCTCGGGCTCGGTTGTCCTGCGCTCTTTCACCGGGGAGCTTTGTCCTTCGAGCGGCTGTTCGCGCGGGAGATCGCCTTTTCCGCTTCTGCTACGGCATCCGTCGGTTGTTGGCTTGTAGCTTTCAAAATCCGCAGCACTGAAAGTATCGTGCTCCAACTGCGTGTTGTGGCCGAGACGCCGAAGAGTTCATCGATCTGGCCAAGGTAGCTGATCGTTCTCATGTGACGTCTATAGACTCCAAAGAGGAGTCGATCTCTCGAACCAATAATCTGGACAAACGGTTCGCCACTTTTTGGGAGCGCAATCGGAAGCGGCAGCTTGTGGCGACTGGCTTTTGATAGGATGCTCACAAATTGAACAACATCCTGGCGCGGTGGCTCAGGTCCAAACGGATTCTCCATTTCCAATCGAAAAAGATCCCGGTCGTCGCAGAAAGCGAGTTCCGCTTTGACCGTTTTCATTAGCGTAGGCCGGCGCGAACCACCTGTCGCGAGAAAAAGCGTCAGTATTGACAATGGCGATAGTAACCATGTCAGAGGGGAATTGTGCTTCACCGTTCAAGAACTGGCGTATAGGTTCTTCGTGAGGACCAAGGACAAGTTTGGACGTAAGATCTCCATAAGGTCGGCGCGTTAATTCTGGTTGTAGAAATCAAGGGCAATGAAGAACTAAGAGATCCCTCGGAAGAGAATAGGAAAAAAAGCGAGTTTGCCCAAGCCCATTTCGAACGACTTAATAAAAGGCTTGCCGACAATGGAAACAACACGCGATACAAATTCTGCTTCCTAACGGAAAGCGGTTTTAACAAGTTCTTCCAAGCGATACGCGAGGGAAGCGTAGAACATTTTCGTTCCGATCTCGATGTTATTCTCGTTGCCGACCCGAGCTAAACTTCTAAAGCAAGGGGGGCCGGCCCAGCCATTGCTTCTGCGGTTATCGGTCTGTACTTCTGGAGCGGTCATCGAGAGGCGCAAATATCAAAACGTTGGTTTAGATTTGTACAGGCCCTCTAACATCTCCTCTGTCCTCTGTTAGATAGGTATGATAAAGGACGTTTTCATGCGGTCGAAGGCGAGGCCATTAACATCCCGCCGTTTATCGTAGCGTGGGAGCATGAACGATCTCCACAGACGATCATCGTGGCAAATCTGTCAGATGCATTGAGACGAGGCTGATTTATTTAGCCGCGCGTGCAGCCATGCTAACGCTGCTACGCGCAAGCACCTTGACCGCTTCGTCGAACAGCAAGGGTTCGATGATAGACGTAACTAGCAACGGATTGTTCTGGCCGTAAACGAGGCAGTTCTCGCGGTGGCTGGGAGGGACGTTTTTACTAACCACTAATGTGAATGCAAACCCTGGCATTGGGAACTTATAGAAATGAAACTTGTCTGTCCTTTGACCAACTGGCACGTAGGTCAGACGGTCAATCATTTTCCCCTCTCGCACAGCCACCCATAAGGCAGAGTCCTTCGGAAATGACTCTAGCCCCATCAGGTACAAGCGGAACCGCTCCTGATATGGACCGAGCTCGACGGGAATTGTGCCGTCAGAATTCCAAGGATGAATCGAGCCACGCCAAAATATGCTGGCCGCAAAATGGGCTAAGGCCGAAACGTTGATTTCGGGTACTCGGGCAGCATAGTAAATCCTTGTCGAGGTTTTGCTCGATTTGACATCTGGTGCTCTCGCGGCCAACACTGCGCCCAAAGGAAAGCTACCATCTTGCTGCACGCAATGCCTTAATACCCAATCCTCGCCAAGCTCGCGCAAGCGCTGTTCGCAGTCCCAGCACAGCAACGGATATTTCATCTGCTTTGATGTCTGAACTGCTATGTCCTTCGTAATCAGCCAAGGGTTAGGGTTATCCTCGGCCTCCTCGCGCAGTCTTTTGAAAATACCCTTCGAAAGAAAATGGCTGTTTTTCAGCTTGGCTACATGCCGCAAGCAGAGCTTGCATTGTTGCATCGCGCCCCCCCTTTTTATTTTCCGACCGCGCAGTGGTCAAGGAGCGTACGCCGAAGTAGGTATCCCGCTCGGTTAGGTGACCATCCGAATAACTAGATCACGATCCGCTCGATTTCATCGAGGGAAATCTCATCACTGCTGCGGTCGTAGAGCTTGGTCGTGCGCGGCGACTCGTGATTGGCGATTTGCTGCGCGACTTCGAGTCGGCCGCCGTTCTTCATATACGCGGTGATGCCGGTCGCCCGTAAGGAATGACAGCCCACGTGCGGCGTTTTGATCTTCGCCGCGGCGGCCCGGTTGCGGATCATCGTGTGCACGTCCTGCTGAAACAGCGGGTTTTCCGTGAGTGAGGTGCCGGCTTTGCTCGTCATCGAGCGAAATAAATACCCCTTCGAGTCGTGTTCGATGCCGGCCTGGTGGAGATAGGCATGCAGGTATTCATCAAGACGGTGGTGGCAGGGCACCTGGTGCTCCTTGCCGCCTTTTTCCTGAAGTCGCACCCAGCTGCGCCGTCCCTGGATGAAGTAATCCTCGACCCGCATCTTGAGAGCGGCTCCGACCCGCGCAAACGTGTAAGTCATTAGGGCAATCAGAGCGCGATCGCGCAGACCCATGAGCGTCTCGGCCTCAATCGAATCGAGCAGCTGGCGGATTTCCTCTGGCGCAAGCACCGGCGTCTTGCCTTTGCGCACCACGTGCTTGGGGCCGCGCACGGCGTGCGCTGGATTTACCTCAAGGATGTGCCCGGTCACCAGCCAATCGAACAGCATGCGCAGAGCGGCCAGGTGCTGCTTGACGGTTGGAGCGGAAAACTCTTGCTCCAGCGCTTTAACGAAAGCGGCGATGTGAATCGGCTCGACCGAAGAAAGCTCTTGTAGTCCGTGCTTCTCACACCAGGTCGAGAAGCGACGTGCCGCATTCAGATAAGCCTTGCGAGTGTGATCGTTGTTAATCTGCGTCGTGAAGAATTCGGCGACGCGACGCTTGGCCTTCGGTGTGGGCGCATAGAAAGCGACAGGGGAAAGAGCGGCGGCGGCGAAGGAGGGGACGATTTCAAAACTCATGGAACAATCACCTGTACAGAAGCCATGCTTTTACATTCATCAGGAATCGACGGAAGAGGATCCCAGTCTGTTTTCGATCCGTTTTTTTCGTAATAGCGAAATAGAAGCTGAGACGTAGGAGGAGCAACAACAGCCACGATTTTTACCTCTTTGCTTCGTGCAATGTTCGGAGTCACTTTTCCACTCCACGTTTGTTGCTGGAAGTTCGGGATCACCGAATTGAATCCTTGCGGCCAAAAAAGTTTGGACTTCTCGTTTTCGACAAGCAACCAAATTTCGTGCCCTTTCGGCAAGTGCTTGAACCTGCCGTGAACAGAGTAGGCAAGGATCAATCCCGACACTTCGGGGTGGCTGAGAGTTTCTTTTGGTCCAGGAGAGGTAATTTGAATCTGGCGGCCAGTGAAAAAACGGCCGAACGTCTTAACTCCGTCCCATGCGGCATTGGTTGCTAACCCTTCGAGGAGGCTCATGGTTACTACCTGTTATAAAGGACGTTATCACAGGTGATGAGACACCACGGTAGTGTGGGGAAGAACCGGCGCAGCCTGGCTTGAACATCGTTCTTTTGGAACCCTCATTGCCGGGTTCCAAACCTCCCGCTAGGATGTTCGGCCAAGAATAGTTGGAGCGAACGTGATTTGGTGGAGGGCGTGAGGCGCTCGAGAGGACCGCTTCGAAGCCCGAGTGACGCCATTGAGGATGTAGCGTGAGAGTAGTGTAGTGTGCCTACGTTCTTGTACCGGTTTTCTGCTCCGTTACGCGAAAACACCCACCTACTGGTCCGGCTTTTCCCTCGGCGTCGCTGCGTAGTCCAGTTCCACAATAGGGTTCCCGTTTTTGAGCGTAATTCCGACGCCCACATTGGTGATGCCCTCCGGTTCGTAGACGACGAGAATTTCCCCTTCTGTCTGTTTCCAAAATTGCTTCAAACTTTCGTCCAGCATCACGCCGGGCGGGCCGACCGGCTTCTTATTGAGATAGACCACTCCTTTGCCATAACGCTTAGTCAGTTCGAGACACCAGGTCAGGAAAACCAATTCAGGATTTTGCGGCGGCGAATCGGCGACATAAGAAATGTCATCGAGCTTGCCATCCGTGAATTCAAACAGCACTTGCGCCGGTACGCCGAATTCCTTGTCCCGGTACACCAACGCTGTAGGAGTACGCTTGCGTGGAGCGGCCTTCTCGGCTTTAACGACCTCGCCCTGCGTCATTCCCCAATGCTCCTTTCGGACCTGGAATCCTTGAGAGAGGGCCAGAGTTGAGAACAGGAGAACGGCGAGCTTCATGAGGCGGCAGCCCCTACGTGTTCCGCGCGGATTGCTTGGCGCGGTTGAAGGAACAACCACCCAGTAGCGCTGCCATTGCCCGAAATAGCTTACTGTTCACCATGGACTCTTCTTTCGGGCGGCACTAGCACCGCCCCACATGGTTGGCTCCGTCTGTTGGTATTTACGGAGTTTCTCCCATCGCTCTTTGTCCTGTCGCTGAATCTCCGCTATCCGCGCTCTCTCCGCAATGTCTCGGTGCTCTTGCCGAATCAACAGACCCACAACGATCGCAAGCAATGAGGCAATTACGAGCAGTGTTTTCGTGTTGAGTAGTTGCATGGTGTAGGAATCTCCGTTCTGTGGTTTACCCGGGGGCCATTGGCCCTGGCTTCGCTAGCACCCACCCGACATCGTTGGCTCCGATGCCGAGTAGTCTTGTTAGCTGCTGCGAACGATTCAGGTCCTGGACTGCGGCGTCGCGATTAGCCATATACTCAAGACCGCTGCCCTTCAGTGTAAGCGTTCAGTTCCCAATAGTCGAGCGGTTCGCGACCGGCTTCTAGCGATCTTCGCCCCTGGTGTCCGTGTGTGCATCTCGGGCGTGTCCCGGCTTGGCCAGGCCGGGCTCTAAAGAGAGTGTTTTAAAAGTCCGGCAGTGTTACCTTCTCCCCTATGAGCCGCTCGATTACCCGCTTCGGAGACCTTCAGAAAGTATTCAGAGTAGGTTCGGCCCCGTTGCTCAATCGTATTTGCAGACTCGCAATCTTGTTCGGAGATCTTCGCATAGAGAGTGCAGGAGTAGCAAGCAACTCTATGGGCGCAATGGACACACTCGGAAAGCAACACAGACAGATCTATTTCGTGAGGCGTTCCTTCATCACCCTGTCCGAAGTGCGCACGTGCTTAGCAGCTATCACGGGGACAAATGAATTTAAGTCGCGAAAGCCACTCTTACCTGATAAACATCGTGACCACATCGATGAAGCTCAAAAGTTTCTCAATCGCAACTTGAATATTTCCGAAGTGCAATTTAATGTAAAGTAGAAAATGCAGTGCAGCCGGGGACGGCGATGACTGCCCAAGAATGGGGTCCGGCTTCGGTTGGACCCTTTTTACGCTTCTGTGGGTTTTCTTCTGCTCATGCGCTACTTCGTGGCTTGAAGCGGAAGTAAAGACTAAAGGCTAATCCGTTGCGTTGAAGCTTTCAAGTCGCCTGATTGCCACATATCGAAGTTCGATTGCCCTCGTGACAGCAATGTTGGTTTTACCCCGACTTCCTTGTGAAGTTTGGTTCGAAGTGATGCTTTGCTAATGACCGCACGTCTGCATTTCCCATTGATCCTTGGCTCTCGCTTCCGCCAGAGTCTGCCACTGCATATTGCTGGGCTCGTCTTTGCCCCCGCAGGCCAACGGTTGAATGTGGTCGATTAGGAATCCAGGACAAGGTCCTTTACTTAAACCCGTTGCTGGGCACGGATGTTCCCACTTGAACTCAGCCCGAGCTGCCGACGATCGCTGAATACTACAATTCGCATCACGCACACATATGTAAAATAGAGTTGCGGACAGCGAGCTACCAACAAGAAGCAAGACTGTGAGTAAGAGCTTCACCTGTTATCTATCGACAGTGGCGGCAGTCGACTTTAGTGTCACGGCATGAAAACCGCCTTGGGTCCTCATCCAGCCAACCAAGTTACTGAATGGCTGTCCGACGAACTTGCACGCACACAATCGGCGCGGCCCAAACGACGACTCCGTCCTCGGTATTAGCCTGGACCGTCATCTTGTTGGAGGAAAGCCACCACTTCTGAGTGCCGGGCATTTAGATTTGTCCTCTTAAATGGAATAAGTGTTTTCGCTTGCGAAATACACTCGCCGCGTGCGCAAGTAAGCACCGGGGTAGCAAGGGGCAAGGGTTGAGAAGTCCCTTGGGACTTTTTTTGGGGGACCCGCTTGCGGTGGAACCAAAACCCCTTTAGGGGCGATCCCTTGACCACGCGAGGGCAGAGCCCTTAGTGACTAAATTTCCATTCCGTAGTCGATCTGTTGCTTCTGTTCGCGCTTGACTGCAAGATCCACGATCTGCTCGCGGTAGACGGAGAGCTGTTCTGGTGAAAGCGCTTTGGTCTGTTCGTTCTGGCGGGATAGTACGCGGAGCAACTGGGTAGCGTCGTCCGCGAATACCTGCAAGTCATACTCGGGGCGACTGGCCGCAACATAGCTGAAAACTTCGTTCAACAGGCCGCGCAGGCGGTGGTCTCCGGTGTCAATGTTGATGAGAACCCGCTCGACTGTTTTGGATTGAGCCGAGTGCGAGGTCATCGTATAGGCGTGGTCGAGGTGACGGTGGTTCTCGAGATTAAACTTCAACACCCGGTCATTTCGATCAAGGACCAGCTCCGCGTTTCCGCGTTCGTCCAGTTTCCGTAGGGTGCCGGTATCTCGGGTGTTGACTCCGAGCTTCTTGTCCTTCGCTGTGAATTGAATCCTTTCGCCGGCAGAGAATTCCTGCGGACGTGACTCGAAGGTGTTGACGCCCGAAGCGCGGGCAGGGTCATAAGTGACGATTCGGCCCTCGCGGGTCTTGACCGTGAGCCGATTGCTGTCCGTGTTGCGATCGAGAACGGTCGCGTACTCTCGGGCCTTGACGCCTACTTCCTGATTGCCTTTACGGTATTGGATTGTGTCGCCGACTCGATAGGAGCTGGCTCGCTTCGCATCGGCGAGTGTGAGGTCTCGGCTGACAAGGATAGGCAGTTCGTAGATTCTTTTCGATAACTGTCCCTGTTGGCGCATTTCAGACCGAATAGCTACGTTGAGCCGCATGCGGCTCTCATTGTCTGGTGAGACCACGAGTGTCCCTTTCGGGCTTTCCGTGTACGCTTTCGCAATTTCATGTAAACTCTGCTTGGCATTGCTGTACTCGTGAAT
>CAXTMN010000020.1:20728-39446 GCA_964245395.1 uncultured Bryobacteraceae bacterium | reverse complement strand
GTCCAGCCGTGAAAAACACGGACTTCTCCGTCTGAAAAAAAAAAAAACCCAAAATGACCTGCTTAAGCTCTGGGTCTTTCTGGCGGTAAACCCGATTGAAGTGCGCCGTTTTGATGCCTGCTTCCTGTAGCAGTTGGAAGACACGGCCCGCTTCTACGGACGTGTGTTGTCCGACCTTCCTTTCGTCCGGCGCGTCGTCCCCGATTAATAGAACGTGATCCTTACGATGGAGAGTCTTAAAGAAAGCGTTGATGTCTTTGGTAGAAGCAAGGCTCGTCTCGTCGACGATGTAAAGTGTTTTCCGGTGCGCGTCCGGGTCCGCCGATCTTGCTTTGGCCAAGTGGAGCTGGAGTGTTTCTGACGAGATACCCTTCTCGCTGAGCGCCTGAGCAGCGGTCCCTGTAGGTGCGAGGCCCTGGACGGCATACCCCTCTCCTTCGGCCAGCCTTTTGATGATTCCTGCGGCTGTGCTCTTCGCACTTCCGGCTGTCCCGTTGAGTGCAACGACCTGGTCGCGGGTGGCGAGAATATCCTTGAGTATTTGTTGGCGAGGAAGGTTGCCTGCCAGTTCTCGATAGACGCTGAGGTCGGCATCTTTAAGGATAGGGTCGACCGTGCCCGTGCCTCCGAGCGCCAGCTCGACGGTTTCGCGTTCCGTCCGAACGGTCTCTTGCGTCGTGTAGCGGGCGCCTGGGGCATTGTCGCGGTAATGATGGATCGCGACTAATTGACCCGAGTTGATTCGCTTCTGGATCTCGGCCTCGATCGCCTCTTTCGGAACCGTACCGAGGCTGTAGCGTAGCGCCTCGCGCCCTAATTGGTAATGCTCGAATGTCGCGAGTCGTTCGGATAGAGACCGAGCCGCATGTGTGATAGCTGCCTCCAGGGTTGCGAAGCGTTCGAGGTGCACCGGCCCGCGCTCCAGCGCTTCGGGAACCACTTTTAACTCTGCCGCGAAGCCCTGGCCATGCTCTTTCTGCGAAGCGACAAACTGCTCGGGTGTGAGATCCAGCTTCTCTTCTCGGTTGTACTTTGCAACGATATGAGCGGCCTGGCCGCTCGATAGTCCGAGTCGTTCGAGTTCCTCTTTGATCACACGCTCTCGTGGGCTTTCGTGATCCCTGTAGGCTTCCGAAATACCTCTTATTTCCGGCGCGTAGGTCTTCTCCGAGATGTCGACCTGATAACCGGCCTCACGACCTTGGCGAGTTAACGAATCATAAAAAACCTGCAGTGCGTAGCTCTTGGCTTTGTAGATCTCGACCGGATCCAACGCTCGAAATTTGCCATGGACCTCCTGCATGTTCATCAAGACGTTGTGGAAGTGAACCTGCGGGGCTGAGTAGCCATCGACCGGTCTGCTGGTCTCGTGGCGAAAGGTCGACACGATCCAACTGCCTGTCGTGATGCGCGGGTTATTACCTCCACCGTGGGCTTGAGCGTAAGTTTCTAGGGTGTCGAGCGCTTCTTTGTTTGCTCTTTCGGCCATGTCGTAGATGCGGTGGTCTCCGCCGACAATGGCCGCAATGGACCAGCTCTTAGGAAGGCCCAGCGACATGTCCCACGCGGGTACGTGGGACGATTCAAGTCCTTCCCGGGTCAGTCTGGTATCTCGATGCTTCACGAGTTGCTCGCCCGTGATTGGATGCTGGCCCTCGATCAGCCTCATGTACTGCTCTTCGGTGACTCGCCCGGAGAGCCCGAGCCGCTCGGCTAGCTCTCCATTCCATCGTCCCTGTACAGAGCCGTCTTCAGCAAAGTAAGAATTGCTGGCTGCCGCGAACTCTACCTTGAAATAGTCGCGTGCGGTTCCGGCTCCGAGCTTGACAATTGTTAGCATTTACTCGGCACCCGCGCTGCCAGTTGCGGTCTTTGCAGCTGGGATAAAAGGCTTGCGGGCGGAAGTTGGTTTTCTGTCCTGTGGCGGGTTAGTCCAGCTTTGCGCGTTGTGAGAAGTGTTGTTGTTGGCAACTACGAAGAAGTTAGGGGCAACATAACTGGTGGGTTGGGTCTCTGGAGCCCGGGCCTCTTCTGACGTCAGGGTGTCCAGGGTTGGGAGTGCCTTCTTTACAACCGGAACGCTTTGTCGTGGAATGAGCCCCGGCGCATTGACGATAGTTTCCATGATCGGAAGTTTGAACTTGACCACGTTATTGCCGTACTTTAGATACCCTTCTCGATCCGGTAAACCGTGAAACTCCGAGGGAAGCAGAAGCTTTTCGGTGACCCTTTCTGTGCTGTAGGAGTGGGCTCCTTTGCCAGCGGCGTGGGCGGGCCTGGTCTCCTTTACCCGCTCTCGCTCGACCTCTCCGATGGTGTTCGAGACCCACTTGGAGGCTTCGTCCTCCGTTGTCCGCATGAAGAACTTGCTGTACGCGGCACTGAAGATACTCTCGGCTGTTTCCCCATAAAGGCTCTTAAGCTGTGAGCGGCCCTGGAAACCCATCAGGACCCGGAGGCTTTTGCGACCCTCGGTTACGAGGGGCATGAGCTGAGGCAGCTTCTGGAGAGTCTGCATTTCATCGAGAGCCATAAGGACGGCTGGCAGGTCTGGCCGGGCGCCCTGTGAGAGAACATCCATGATGAGCGAGTCAAGCCATAGTGATTGGATTGGACGGAGTGAGTCTCGGGTGTTTTGCGTGTTGGTGACAAAGATCCAACCTTTCCGCTTCTCACACCAGTCTTTGATCACGAACGGCCTCCGTTCCTCGGTTTCCTCCGGTAATTGCCGGAGCGCGTAGGCCACTTGCGACAGATGCGCGGTGAGTCCAGCCCGCTGATTTGCAGCGTTCTTTGCCATCATTGTTTCCGCTTCTGTGCCCTTTACTGCTTCATCGATTAGCGGATCGCAATGCTCCAACAGATACGCCATCTCGTGGGCGTTCGGCTGGAAGTTGACCACGATGTGCTTCCAGATGAGTTGGCAGCAATAGGTAAAAAACCAATTTTTCTCGCCAGGCGTTCCGACAAATAAACTCGTTGCTTGCGCCATCGCATGGGCTTCGGCGAGCGCCGAGTCTGAGAGATCCAGCTCGGCGGAAGGAGACCAAGGCGGACATCTTTCATCGAGAGGGTTGAGAATAACATCGCCCCGCTCGGCATTGAAGTAGCGGGGTGTGAACTGAACGTGCGGATCGTAGATAATCGCTGCCTCATTACCTCGTCGTGCTACTTCATCGAGCACCTGAAGGAAGAGGCTGGTCTTTCCTCCTCCAGGGTCCGACATGGTTAGCATGTGGTTGTTTTCGTATTTGCGCTGAATGCGAAGATACTTGCCAGCATCGCCTTTGAACCACTCTAGGAGGTTGGGTTTATTCTCCAGCTTGATCGGAAAGCCGTCTCCCTTGATGCGGCGATTGAACTCCCACCGACTAATTAAATCCGGGCCGCGTAACTTCGTTCCATCGTGGGCTTTGCGCTTCTGTCCCTTCGATACGAGGGTTCCAGCGATCAAAGCAAACAAGACAAAGAAGCCCCAGATGACGAGAGGAGTCTCGGCAAACTTGCTGAAAGTTTCTCCTTCGTAGATGACTTTCTTGAGCCAACTGTCAAAGCTGGCAGGGTCCGTATAGGTGTTGCGGCTACCAGTCCCGGCCAGTGTCCCGGGCATTGAGGCCAGCGTTGCGTCACGGCCTCCGAAGGTAACAACAACGTAGCGCTTCGGTGCGGCTTTATGAAACAGTGAGAGGTCCGGCGTAAGCTCAGTTTTGGCAAACGTCCACAAATAGAACGATTGAATTGGCGCAATCTGCTGGTACCAGAGCCCGAATGTAACGCAGCCGGAAACAAGCGCCAGGCCAAGCGTTAGCAGGATGCCAGCCCCGCGTGAGGGGAATTCGGAAGCCATTACGCAACTCCTTTCGACACTTGCACTAAGCTCAGGCGACGATCTAAGACCGACTCCGCTGAGGTTCTCGCTTGCCTCTCAATGCGTTCTTGAGACTCCTTAGAGGTAATGTCCTCACCCGCCTGCGCAGCGATCAGAGTGAGACGAATGACCTCACTGTCGATCGCCTGGAAGATCAGTTGTCGGCGTTCTCTCCTTGTCGGCCAGTCATCGAGAATACGCCCACGCCCCCATTCCGAGAGTGTCATCTCCGCGTACGCCGCTTTGGATTCCAGCTGTTCTTTCTCGCTCGGAGACACTCTCACCGAGACCCATTCGCTCAAAGCTCGGTCTGTTTTTGCAAGTCGCATGAAAAGTCCTTTTCTGTTCTATAATCAGTAACTTGGCGGCATGTGCTACAACCGTGTAACACTCGTGCAACGGTTGTCACACGCAGTTTGTGTAAACCGTTGCAAACACAACTGGTTCACAGTTGTGTGACAAGCAGCAACCTGCAAGGCGTCTAGTATCTTCTGAAGTAGAAAAGGTGCAAAGCACCGGCTCCACTGCCTTAGAAAACGCCCGGGAAACTCTGTCCACTTCGAGCGCGAATCCACATTTGATTGCTGCTTGCATTGCTAATTACTCCTGAATTGTTTCTCTGCCCAATCTTTAATTGATTGAGAAGTAATTCAGACCGAAACTCCAATCTCACGCGCAGCAGACACGCGTTGTGGAGTAATTTCTTGCTCGTGTGTTCGTTCATGTATGTACGCTTCGACTAAGGCTTCGGTAGCTTCCCCGAGGGTCTTCGAGCGCGGGGCTGTAGGTGTATCCTGCTGGAATCCTGCCCAGGTTTCTTTCAACTCCTTGCTGACATCTGGATGTCGAGACAAACCTTCGGCGAAGTGCTCCAACTGAGTGACTGAACTCTCGAAACTCTCATGGATAGTCTGTTGGGAAGCTCCGATGCGTTCCGGGTTAATCCATTGGACGTACTGTGGCTCCGCAAGCAATGCCTGATTAGTTTCGCGAGACCAGTCCACAATGGCTTGCCGCTGTCCAGCGTCATACTCCGGCAGATTGGACTTGGGTCCGGCCCAACTAATAGCCGGGTGATGCCCTTCGTCAATGTCCTGAGTTGCTTCCTTGGCTACATACGTCATAGCCCAGCGCTTAGTTTCTGGGTCGTGCCATGCCTCCAACTCAGCTATTTCTCTGGAGTACGCTGCTTCGAGAAAGATCGTGCGATTAAAGTGGCCCTGCTCGAAGGCTTGCTCTGCTTTTTCGCTGCCGACTTCGCTTTCCTCTACCACCTCGCCGTGCTGTGCTGGGCTTAAGCTTTCGACGTATTGTTGTTGTGTCGCAACCTGAATAGCAGCCTGAGCTTGCGGCGTAGCGTATATGCTTTGTGCGGTGTCTCTGACAGCGTGACCGTGCTCTCTGTCCAGGATTGCGTAGTGAAGGGCCTCACTCGCCATGGAATTGCCGGCAATCGGGCGACCCTGGGTAATTAACTCCTCGGAATGTCGCTCGATGTCGTTAAACTGCGCTTTGAGATCACTGATAGGTGACTTGTCCAAATCAAGTCTCTTTTGAGTTTCCTCTGCTGTAATAGGCATACTGCTTGTCCTTTCGTGGTGATTGGGTGGGCGGTTTGAGTGCGGAACTAAGTTGCGGTTGCAGCCGCCTTAGTTCCCCTCAGAGATGATTGAGTACTTACGCTGCTGCTGCATTCGGCCTCGGTTTCGGCCCGCGCTTTTGCTTGGCACTGACCGCGTGCGGCCCGGTGATCTTGTCCGCGTTCTTTTCCTTCCAGGCCTGAAAATCTTTGTCGGCGGTGAGCTTCTCAATTGCTCGGCTGACGACGTAGCTGGGATCGGAATCAATTGCCGTCGCATACGCCTGAACATCAGCGATGAGATCGGCAGGGAGTTTGCATTTGAAGTCGAGAACCGGGATCTTGTTCTGGCTAGGTAGAAGAGGCATTCCTTATATCTCCTTTCGTGTTTGTTTGCTGAGTTCTTTTAGTGCTGGGCAGACGGGCTCGTAGCGAAATCGCGCTCTTCGCCGATCTGGGTTATCGCTACAACGAGCGGGTTAATTCTCATCAGCGAGTCGATGTCCAAGTTAGCCCGCTTTCTGAGTTGTTCGATGTCCTCATCCGCTGGATTGGCTGAGAATTGAATAGGAACGAAATAGGACTTCTTTGCAGTGATGGTGAGCGGCTGCGAGTAGTACACCCGGTCGAAATAAATGTCGGCGTCGTAGGGTTTCTTGTCGAGATTCCGAAAGACTACGTTCGTGACGAATACCTTATACTCCGACTCCCCGCTGGACATGAAGCTGGCAACGGTATGCTCGCGAGCCTCACGTTGTGTAAATGCTTGCGAGAGATCATTGCCGAGGAACAAAAAGCTTCTCGGGTAGGCAAGCGTTGCGACTTCACCGTTGAGCGGGTTCCGTACTCGGCTAAAATACCCTTCGGCCCAAGTGGTTAAGGAATTCCGCAGCGCTGCTTGCGTCTCGGATCTGTGCAGCGTGAAGCCTGAGAGCTTCAAAAGAAAACTCTCAACTTGTCCTGCTTCGTTCATGCTCAACACGCGAACCGGGCGAGTCTGGAAGTAATAGACTAGCCCGACAATTCCCATGACGGCAACCGACAGGAGGCCGGTCATAATCATCAGAGCGTTTGTTAATCGCTTGTTGGTTCTTACAATGGGATCGACCGGGCCAAACATCAGCCGATCTAATTGCGAGAGCGGATCGACGTCCGGGTATGATCTTTCTTCAAGTACTGCTGATTGTTTACTCATCTTTATCTCCTTACTCGAACGATGTTGCGGGTGAAGTTAGCCATGTCGCCTGCAACTCCAGAGAATCCTTCCCCGCCCCCGCCGAATAACTCACCGGCGAAGGCGGGCAGCTTCAGCGCCATATAGATGAAGGAAACAACCATAGTCAGAATCAACGCGGTCAGTCCAAGCAAGTGTGCAAGGCTGTAATCGCCATGCACTGCGCTAGAGAAAAACTTCAGGATGAAGGCCGACCAGACGAAGGTGAATGCCGAGCAAACAGGCGTGAGCATTGCGTACTTGAACGACGCGTCAATCCATCGGAAGAACTTGCCGGCGAAATTCTTGGTTAGGAGGAGCGGAATCAAGATCGGGCCGAACAGAGCACACAACCCGTACGCAAAATAGGCGTAAGCGTTGATAATAAAAAGCCCGATAGAAACAACGGACATTTCAGCGATTGTCACGGCGTAGACTACGATATTCAGCAGATTCGTCAGGCCCGGCTTTTCTACTCCTGTCATAACGTCGCGAATCTGCTGAATAAGTGGATCGAGCATTCCATCCGTAATTTGGGACGAAATGCCGCGGGCAATCGTGATGGGAAGCATTGCCAGCGTGACTCCCGAACCACCAAGCGGCGTCATGTAGCACGAGAGGAAAATAACTACGAAGAACATCCGACCGAGTAACAGCACGAATCCAGCCAAATCGAAAATGCCGTGATAGCGTCCGGCAAGTGCTGTCTTAATCAGGAAGTAAGTAAGCGCGTAACCTGAGAACAGGACAAACTCCTCCCACCCGATCGGAAGGAGGAAGCCTGCTCTTGCTGTCATGAGGTTTGAGATCTCATTAGAGAACCAACCAAGGAGATCGATGCTGGGAGGTTGCGCCTGGCCAGCAAACGCTGCCGAAGGGACAACCAGAAGAAGCGCTGCGAGCGCTTGAGAGAGTTTGGGTCTCACCATGGACTCTTCTTTCGGGCGGCACTGGCACCGCCCCACATGGTTGGCTCGGTCTGTTGGTACTTGCGGACTTTCTCCCATCGCTCTTTGTCCTGTTTCTCGATTTCCGCCATCCGCGCTTTCTCCGCAATGTCTCGTTGCTCTTGCCGAACGAGTAGACCAACAACAACAGCAAGCAACGAGGCAATAACTAGCAGTGTTTTGGTGTTGAGTAGTTGCATGTTGTGGACACTCCTACCAAGGGCTGTTCGCCCTGGCTTGGCTGGCACTTCCCCACATCGTTGGCTCCGTGGCCGCGTAGTCTTGGAGTTGCTGCCAGCGGTTCAAATCCTGCACCGCTGCATCGCGGGTCGTCATATTCTGAATCGCGATCTGCTGAGCCAGTAAGCTGTTGAGCGATAAATTAGCCCTGCCCTGCTCGTACATTTGAACCATTCCGAGGTTGGTTAAATTCTGCTGAGCTGCTGCCGTGTTGAGGTTCGGATTGGTACTCGTAACCGAAGACTCCCATTGCTTGACCGCTGATGCGTTCAAGCTCTGCTGCTGTGTGATCTGGGCAGCTGCGGACATCGTTCGTTGCGCCGTGTCATCCGTAATGCCAACGCGGGCGAGTTGCGTCAAATGCAAACTGCTGCCCAGTTTCTCGGCAGCCAGAAAACTCGTGTTGAGCGATATGGGAAGCGTGGCTCGGCTGTAGGCGAGAGGTATCGACGTGCCCGCGTTTAAGGCCTTGCTCCAACCGGCTGTCTCACCGTAGTGGTCTTTTACATAGGAATTGCCCATGGTGATGGCCCCCTGCATGGCATAGAGATTCTTGCTTTTAATCGCTTGCGCCATCAGCATGGCCAGTTGGTATTTCTGATACTCGGTCGAGTAGATCTTTGTCGCTAACTGGACCTCTTGGGTGATCTTTGTCAGCGTGCTCGCATCGGATGCCCAGATCTTGCCGAGTTGAGCGAAGCTGGCGAGATCGAAAACCGGCCAGCCGGTCGCGTGTGCAGGCTCGGGAGAGGCGACCAGTAAACCGCTAAGAGCAACAGCAGCAAAGCTGGTGCGTCGTTTCCAGGTGCGTTTCGGTAATTCATACGCCAATGCGATCACAACAGCCGGTAACAACACAAACGCGTACCGGGGAGGGAGAAGCATGGCAGCTGCTACCGCAAGCCCACAGAGCGCGTAGGTGATCCATTTGGGAATGTTTTGCTCTGCTGGATTCACCAGCGAGCGGAGTTGGTTGAGAAGTTTGTTTTTCATGAAGTATTCCCCTTTCGTTAATTGATAATTCCTGCCAGGTACAGCCTTCCAATAAGCCACACCATGAGAGCACCCGACAAAACCGCCGCGAAAGCGACAAGCACTGCCTTGATGCCATAGAAAGTGGCCGTCGAGCGAGGCACTGTCCGCTCGTAGTAATACGCCATCTGTCGGATGTGTTCCCGCATCTCCTGCTCGGTAATCGGTCTATCGTTTTGCATAAGTCTCCTTTGGCGTGTACGCCGGTAAGCTAAGATCCTGCGAGAGGTAGACCTTAACTAGGTTTCTGCCTTCCCGCACGACCATGCTGGGAGGCTGGTTTAGAAAGTGGTTCAGGATCTGCATGCTTTCCTGCCCCATTTGTTGCGAGATGCCGTTGCGGATCGAGACGCTCGGGTCATACGCGAAACTGTTCGAGTTGTTGCCTATCTGTGTAACTCCTCCTATTGCTGCTATAGCGAGACTCGCGCCAAAGATTGCCGCGTAGTGGTGGTTCACCAGGTCACGAAGGCCCGCTGCGCCGGCCATGTCGAGCCCGGTGAAGTTATCGAGGGAGAACGTAGTTCCGTCCGGTCGCCGGACTTTGTGAAACGCCACAAACAAGCGCTGCGCCTGGTTTGAGTTCACCGCTGTGACGTTGCCGAGGACCCGGCTACCGACCGGAATCAGTAACCGCCTGCCTTTTGGGTCCCAGTCGTGTGAGTAGACCGGCTGGGTTACCATTACATCCGCAAAGCCCGCTTGAGCGCCGTCGATCCGGTTGGTCAGAACCGTTTCGATTAAGTCGCCCTCACAGAGTTCAATGCAGTTGTGAAGCTTCACACTGATCGGCTCTGTCTTTTCATCTCTCGGCGCGGTAGGGACTGGAACGACGGGAGTCGATGCGGAGGCGATCGCGGGCTGATCGGTATTCTCGGGACTGGTCTCCGGTGCTTGCTCCGGTCCAGCCTTCTTCTCCTTCTCGTCGCTCACCTGCCGAGTGAAATCGATAGCCATACTCGACGCTGCCAAGCGTTGCTGCTCGCGCTTCTTAGCCATCTCCCGTCGTTCCTCCGCTGCAGAGGCTGCCAACGTCTCGGTTGAGCCAGCCGCGCCCGTAGGAGTGCCCGGAGCGCCCCCAGGTGCTGACGTCCCAGGAGCATTCTGGAACTGACCGGTAGCCGCGTTCGCATCGGCCCACGCTTTATAGACCACCGGGTTGGTGTTGCTGGGGTCTCCAGGGACAGCCAGAGGGTTTGCTGCATTCACCCCCGGCGCCTGGCCGTTCAGCCCTTGGTTAATCGCGTTGCCGAGGTTGGCGGCAGTTGCCCCGATCGTTCTGGCAGCTTCCCCGGTTTGCGTCGTAAAACCTGCGACATCGGCAGGATTGGCCGGAGTCGTTTGTGCCTGGTATTGGGCGGCCGCTTTACGTTGTGCGGCTTCTTGCGGCGTCTCCTTGTGCCCCGTGAAGAGAGTTCCAACGAAATGGATGACCGTAAGGGCAACGATCAACAACGCTAAGCCGGCTGGTAGCAGAACCCTTGCCGTAACCCACTGCCATGGCCCTTTCGGGATCTCCGGGCCAGGCGCAATGATCGGCGTCGAGGGTGTGGAATTGTCGCGCTCCATTACTGGCCTCCCTTGAGCCGATCAAAGTCGATGCGCGAGTCCTTGACGGCCAGATAGCCCTTATTGACAACTCCCAAAATCGTGTAGACTCCCCGCTCTGCGTCGTAGTCGTAGTTGGGGATGTTTGCTTTGTTCTTCTTACCTTCTTCCGTGTAAATCGCGCCAGCTCTCGTATGCTTTGGGTCGACATACACGAAGGTCAGCGTTCCATCGGTTGCAACATCGGTGACATTGAACGGAGCCTTCAGGCGATCAAACCGGTAGTTATGATCGAGTGACTTTGAATACTGTGTTCGGTAAAGATTGACTTGCGTCTGAACACTTGCTTCCGATTCCTCGCGCTGTGTTTCAAGCTTCGCCTCAGCGTCCACCACCTGCTGTTTGTACCGGTTCATCTCATCAGCCGAGACAAGAACCGGAGCCTGGTTTACTTTTTCTGCAAGATCGTCTCCCGCCACAATGAATACCGAAACGTCAGCTGTGATCGAAGGCGAATTGGAAACCTCCCGCACTGAAAATGTGTAAGGCAAGTTGTGGTTCGTGATGATATGTAGAACCGCTGCTGAGCCGACAACCGATGGTTTAACGGCCACGTAGCGCCGCGCAGGCCCTCCCGAGGCTGTCTGATACAGCCAAGTGCCATCGGGAGCGGCGTCCCCGCCTTGCACCACCAGAGCCTCCTCTCCTTCCGGCAAAGCAATCATGGTCGGGACATTGACGCGGCAGTCAATCTCGATCACATCCTTGGCATGCATCAGCACGGTTCGTGCTTGCTTGGCGAGGTTGGGTACTTTCACCGTCTCGCTATTTTTGGGAATGTCGGCAGCCGTGGCGCAAATACTGAGCGCAAGGCAACCGACGGTTAAGTTGAGTTTGTTCATAAAATTACTTACCTCCTGATGCGGCCAGGACATTGATTGCCTGGTCGCCGTGTTCTGCAAGAGCCTGTTGGCGCTGGTATCGCTCCTTGGGCCTAGTCGTGTATCGCCAGTAGGCTTTCGGGTCGACGTTGAGACGTAGGACCTTCGAGCGCTCCTGGGTTTTCAATAGGAACTCACGCGCCTTGAGATGGGCTGCGATCTCCAGCTCCCGCTCATTGAACCCGAAAGATGTCCGGTACAGTTCGCGGTCGAAGTTGGGGTTCCCGAGAAAGGCGACTGTCTCGCAGTTGTCAATCACGAGGCGCTTCGCTTCGCCTAAGTCCTCGGCTGACTGTGTCCACAGAGCGCAAGCGACTAAGTGCTTGCGGCCCGTTTTTAGCATCTCCGAGAGCCACGCAATCACCTTCGGGGATTGAATATATTTCCAAACTTCGTCGGCATTGATGAGCTTAAAAACATTGACCAGTGCGGGATCGAAAAACTTGGCCCGCATCCGGCCAAGAATCCACATCACCAGCGGCTCCATCAGTTCCTTGTAGTTCTCGACTCCCTCGAACTCGAAACAGGTGATACGCGACAAAGAAACGTTATCGGTGACGTTGTCGAAACACCAGCCAAACTGCCCGCCCTTGATCCACTTCGATAACTCGTGCTTGTAGTAAGCCGGAGCGTTTTCATAGAACACCGACAGTGTTCGGTCTTCCGGGTCCAACGCATACATCGAGCGGATCTGCTCGAATAGCTCTTTTTCTTGCTCCGGGTCCAGTTCCTTGCCGCCCCTCTCAATTAGCATCTGCAGGAACTTAAACAAAAATTGGTGATTGTCTTCGTTGTCTTCGAGGTCGAAAGGTTTGATTTGGAACGACCGAGTGCCCAGCCGAAGGGAAACGATGGTTCCGCCAAAATGCTTGATGTTTTCGGTGTAAGATCCACCTAAGTCGAGCACGCATGTGAAACCGTTGTACTTCTGAACCGAAGACACGATAAAGTTGCCGTTCATCGTTTTCCCTCGGCCCCGCATCCCCGTTCCAAAGAGCCCGAAAGCACCGCCCACAAAAGGGTCCCAATAGAATGGTGTTCCGTCGCGAGTCTCGTAAAGGCCGAGATACTCTTCGCCGTCCGCCAGCTCGCTGGTCGTTAGCTTTCCGGTGTACGGAGCGTAAACAAGAGAGAGATCGGCAAAGTGGTTATTGCCCAGCCACTGCTCCCGCACGCCGTACTTCGCGTTACCGGGCAGAATGGCAAGGTAGGCCGCTAGTGCGCCCCGATCCTCTTCGAACAGTGCCCCGTCGAAAGCTCCAAATACCTTGTTGATTTTTGCGATAGCCGCATCAAGTTTGCTGTCGTCCTCGCCATGTAACACCACCGTGTAGGAGAACTTTCCGTAGTAATGACCCTTGTTCGTGATCTGCTTCAAAACAGAACTCAGGTTCTTAATTGCCTCTTCCGCTGATTCATCGGCCATCAGCTCGTCTACTTTGGCGTCGTCCGATTCGGGCGCGAACGCCCCATGGCGCTCGAAGTCCGTAATGTGTTTCTTATGGGTCTTAACCTCCTCACGAACCTCGGGGTTCTCCGCTCGATGCCACTGCTGGCAGATGATCATGTCGCAATCGACAGCCAGCACATCTTTGAGCAGGTTGGGAACAGTTCTGGCGGGTAAGCCGCAATCATTCTTCAGGCCCGCTTCTTTTAGGCTCAGCACTCGCACGTGGCGCTTTCCCATGCGAAAGTGCCGAGCGATCTCATCCCAGGTCAGCGCCGTGCCTGCGAGCTGCTGATCTACGCCTGTATCGCGCTTGAGCCGAAGCGACCCTGAGACCGACTCGTCCAAGTTGAGAAGCTTGCGCAAGAAAAGGAAAGCTTCGTCTTTTTCTAAAACCTTTGTCTGAAAGAGATCTTCTGTGTCCCGGGCGAATGATCTCGCTTTTGCCGCGATAGTGGAACACACCTTACGCCGTTCTGCCACCATCTGGTCGGTTGCTTTCTTGCCTTTGTAATTCCCTTCCCGCAGAGCAACGGAATAGATCTCAATGGATCCGAAGCCAGCGTTTTCCCGGAGATGCCGGTGCCGGTCGTCGTTGATTTCCTGGACCTTCGGATTCTCGTAAACAGCTTTGTGAACAATCGGGCAGTTCGCACGTCGAATCGCATACTGATACAACCTGTCGGTGTCGTCGAATAGCTTGTGTGCGGCCATGAGCCGCTCGGAGATGTTCTCGCGACTGCGATCTGTCAGGCACTCGTCGTCGATACCACCGTGTTCGAGACAAACGCCGGCTGCGCCCCGGTCGGTCACAAACGTGATGTCATCCGCAAAAGCTTTGACCGGGATCACTCTACGGAACGCCCGTACACGCTTCGGTTTGAGCTTTGCTCTTAGTTGCTTAATCAGCTTGGGGAAAGTCATGGATGTCCTCTAGGAGTGCCGGATCGTAATCCGTGCCAGCTTTCAATGAAAGGAAAAACAGCTCAACGAGCTTCGGATCTGTGTGGTTGATCCGACGACCGGCGAGAATTGCAGCCACAAAGACCGCAATTCCCGCAAGCCATGAGTACAGAACGCCGAGCATTAAGGCCACGCCGATACTGAGAGCTGCGACTACCGTAGACAACGCGACAATGGGAATCAGCCGCAGCTTATTCATTTCTTTGATTACCTGTTTTGAGTCCATTGCCGTAGAAGCTCCTCAGCCGTTGGTCGAATACACTCCGCTGATGACTGCTTGGGCCACGCCCGCGACGATGCCGCAACCGATGGAGGTAAAAATCTTGGCTCTACCCTCCCGCCAACTTTCGACGGCTGCCTCAATACAGCCCCAAACCAAGCAGCCGACGAAAATTATCAACGCAACGTTTCGCAGCCAGGTCAAGAGTGTTTGCGCGAACGTAGATGCTTTGTCTAGTCCCGCATTCCCGCTTTGCGCGTTCGCTGCTGTTGCTATAGCAAGCATCAGAAGCATAGGAGCCGCTGTGCGTGCTCCGCTAATTAATTTCTGTTTCACTGTTATGTGTTCTCCTCGTAATTTGTGTAACGATTGAAAGTTGAGGCGGTCTTATCCAGGTCGCCTCGGAACGTGACAAAAACCTGCTTTGACAGAATCTGTGTAAGCGGTGAAAAGTCACAACGTGCATCGAGGAAGTCGCTGATTTCCTTGGCCGGGATTCCGGCTTCCTCGAACAGTTCCGTTAATTCCTCATCGGAATCATCGTGGGCCTGGCTCACTACCGCTGCCATCCACTGTGTTCTCTGATACATCGGTCTATAACTCCTTTCTAGGGTCGACTAAATAAGTGTCTGGAGCGGCCCGAACGCAACGGGGCGAGCCGCTCGTATCGAGTAAGTAAGTTTTGACTACATAGGCTTGCTCCTTGTAAACAAAAGCTGTGTCTTGAAAGCCCGTCCGTCGTGTCCATCAACCCGGAGTAGTTGAGCCACTCCGCGCTGGCCGTCAGCCCTCCTTTCTTGCTGAAGAACGTAATGGACAGCGGCCCCAATGTTGCGGTAGATTGCCTCCATCGGCATCCCGGTGTTGGCTTCCAGCACATACATGGCAAGCTTCTCGAGGGCAAGCTCAGCGGTGTCCGCGTGAATCGAGGACAGCGATCCACTACTCCCGCTGTTCAAAGCCTTCAAGAGATCGAATGCTTCGGAGCCGCGAACCTCGCCAACAATCAGGCGGTCGCCGCGTTGCCGCATGGCCAGCTTTACCAGCGCTTTTGCATTGGTCTCGGGAGTGAGTAACTTCCCGCTTGCATCACGCTGTTCGAGTTTTCCTTCGAGGGTAACTACATTGCGATGCGAGTCAATCGACAACTCAGCAGTGTCTTCAATCGTGATCAGCCGCTGGCCCGAAGGGATCAGGCTGACCAGTGCCCGTAGCAAAACTGTCTTGCCGGTTCCCACTCCACCAGAAATCAAAATGTTTCGGCGCTCGGCAATCGCAACTCTGAGATGCGCGAGTACGCTAGGTTGCAGGCTTCCCATGTCGACCAGCTCGTCCAGGGTCTTCCATCCCTGAAACTTGCGGACGTTGAGCGTCACAAGTTCCCCAAGGGCGACCGAGGGCCACACCGCGCAGATACGTGAACCGTTCGGCAAACGTGAATCGAGCGTGGGCCGATCCTTACCGAAGTCTTCTCCCAGACTGCGAGCGATATTCTTGACTCCGGTCAGAAGCTTCTGTGAATCGAACTCGATTCCCTCGACCTCTTCGAGCAAGCCTCTCCGCTCCACAAAGACACGCCTGTTTGCGTTCACCATCACTTCCGAAACCGTGTCATCTTCAATCAACGGCTGGATCGGTCGCAAGAACGGCAGAATCAGACGGAGAGACGGATCGCTCATACCGGGTACTCCGCATGGAACAGGCTTGGCTGCTCTGTTTGCGTTGGCTTCGGTTTGCGCTGACCGGGTCTGGTCTCCACTTCGAGCCCGCAACACTCGGGACACGCGAGCAAGTTGGCCGGAATAGGCGCACCGCATACCTTACAAGGAATGCCATCGAACGGCAGAGCGAATTCTTTGAGAGCCTTCATAAAAACCGTCCTTGTCCCTCCAGCGGAGAAGTAAGCCAAAAACTAGGCGATCGTAGGCCTGGCTAATAACTGTGAACCCATGTTTGCTAATGCAGTATTTTTACTATGCCTAGTTGTACTGTTTATATGCCTAGTCGTATGGTTGATCTTAAATCCTAGTTCAAACAAAAAGCAAGTTAATTTAGGAGGATCTCGTATTTTTTTGTTGTTCTTGCTAATGATTCGGGCTAAATTTGGTTTACGAAACTACTGGAGATCTGCCGCTGACAATCAAACGTCGTGCTCCGTTGGCGCTGAAGGTACCTTCAGCGTTCTACCGGATGCTCCGGCGCGTAGCTCGCGAATGCGACCTAACGCCCGAGAGATGCCTCATGCGGGCACTACACCTATTTGATGAATTCTCGTCTCGGGGTCGAGGCGATTTAAAGGCTCTTCTTGACGCGCGCACTGCACGATCCAAGAGCGCTAGTGAGTGGTGGGCACGACAGACGCCAGAGGAAAAGAGAGCCCGGGCAATAAAAGCGAATAGAAAGCGCTGGGGTAAGAGCGACTCCGAACTCTTATAGGCTGTTTTACGGATGCTCGACAAACTGACATCATCGGTGCATGAGGAAAATTCCCTTGCTCCCGGCGATGTTACTCGCCCTTAGTTCGTGCTTAGCCCCAGCTCCTGCACTTGGTGACCGTGTTCCAGCCTGCTGCAAAGTGGCTCCGCAACATTCCAAGCAATCGTCAATATCCGTTTCGGAGATCATCTTGATCGTTATTAGAGCCCTCCAATTGTTTTAACCGGAGACAGCATTCGGGATAAACTGAACGGATGCTGTACGTTTGCTGGGCCGAGCAGGCGGCGCTGATTGCTGTACTCATCGCCTTAACCTCGAGAAGACTGCTCAAATACTATCCGATGTTCGGGCTCTTCCTCGCGGTTAAGGGCACGCGATCACTTTGTCTTCTTTCGTTGGATGAACACGACCCGCGCTACGGCCATTGGTGGGCTATCACAGCGCCTGTACTCATGGTTTTACAAATGCTCGTTATTTTAGAGCTGACACAGAAAACAATAAAGCACTACCCAAAGTTGCACAATGCAGCAGCCAAACTCATTATCGGTTCGTGCTTGGCTGTGGGAGCAGTAATTGGAGCCATTTCTAGTCTCTTGCAATTTGGTACCGGCGAATGTGCATGGTACGTGGTAGCGGCCATTGGTGCATGCAAAATGGTCGACTGGGTAAGCCTGGGCGCATTAGGCTTTTTGTCAGTCTGGCTCCGCCTTTACCGTCAGCCTATTTCGAGAAATGTGACATGGCATCGGTGGTTACTAGCCGCCTATATAGGTCTTGCACCTGGCATCGCGCTGATGCTTTCAACTGTCGGTAAGCGTGAACGATACTTGGTCGATGCTGCAAATTGGTCTCTGGAGATTACTGAAATTTGTTGTTGTCTAGCATGGACCCTTGCCTTAAGCCGCGCTGGTGAACCTTTCCCATTCGTGCCCAAGACTATCTCTGACGAGGAACTTGCAATCAGAGAACAGGCACATCAGGAAGTATTTAGTGTTCTTCGACAGGAGCTTTCGCTCCCTGAACTGATCGCTAAACGTTAAACAAGTGCGCAAACACGCGCAGCTGCAACACCAAACATTTGAGCACTGAGCCAAGTGAGCCCGTGAGTAGCACATAGCTTTGCGGCCCATAACATCAATGTGATTTCAATTGCATAAGTATGGTCCCGCAAACCTACTAAAACCCCGCTCCAGTTCTGGGCCTGAAGACCATCGATTCTACGCCCCACCACCGTCTCCCGAACTAAGGCTCTAATTTCATCGGTTGCCCTATGGAAGTTGTCTGTCGAACCAGGATCAGTTTCATGAAGAAAGCGCCTTGCACGACGGACAGATTCACGGAGTCTATGCGCTCGAAGGGTAGCATCCGAGTAAGGAACTACGAACCGATCACCCGCCTTCGTAGGAATTTCGACTATATAGTCTGTAGGTTCTCCTGTCAGTTCAATTTCTGCCCCGTTCTCCAATAATGCACGGATGGCTAACGTTGCCGGACTCGTGAACTCTTCCGCCATATGCAATTCTCGGGCTTGCTTCTGTGTGATCTTGGCCGACTGAGGGACTGACAAAGGGCTGGAGCCTCCACCAAGGGTACTAAGCTTGCTATACAGTATACGTCCTGGTACTCAGAGCTACTTTTCAGATCGAGAGCGGCCCTTATAAAACTCCATACGATGCCCGTAGATTTGTCGAATTAGCTGTGGCACGCCAGCCTGCACTGCACTCTCAGGATCTGGATCGCGCACGATTTCCAATAGATATCGCACTAATTCCTCTTCCTCCGGAGTTCGCGGCACATGCCTGTCTGGGTAGGACAGCGCCTGGCGTTCAGCCGTTGGATCTCCAGCCAACCGAAGAAATATCTCCTCATAATTCGCATGCCCTTCTTCTGAAGCAATTGTGGCGAGCTTACGCAATATTTCATCTGGTGCTTCGGCCTCATACAGAGCAATCAACTGTTCGGACCTGTCGATGCGTTGTGCCAGTTTCGCCCGGCTCCACCCGAGCTGACGCTCTCTAAATTCACGAATAAGGTTTTCACGCATTAATCCCTGAACCCAAGTGCACAGCGGCAATTCAGGCACTAGCTTATCTAAGTCAGCAACTTCCTCTAAATTAATTATGTGCCTCGGATAAGTAAAACTAGGCTGAAGCTAAAGCTCAGCAGAATCCTGACGAGTCTCTTTGCCTTACAAACAAACAAGGTACTTAGATTGCATTCTTGGGTGAAAATCCGGGGTAGAGGGGTTTGGGGAGACCGGAACAGGTCTTCCCATTTGGGTATT
>CAXTMN010000020.1:4598-20718 GCA_964245395.1 uncultured Bryobacteraceae bacterium | reverse complement strand
TTTTCTGGCGGTTTGACCGCCCACCACAGACCCCCCCATTTGGGTATTTTGATGCCTCCTTTAAGGCTTACCTTATAGTTTGGCGTGAGTTTTCCACATATACGCGATTTCCACAATGCTACTACAGTGTTACTAAAAGAAGTACATTTACTATATGTTGGGCGACCATTTCACCATAGTGAATCGCGACAAGATCACCACAAGAAGCGCAACCATTTCACCACAAATATGTTTCGAAGTTAACAGGCGTATGTGGAAATCTGTTGAGACCACTCATGTTAGTAGCCCGCGACCATTTCACCACAGAACTAAATACCCGGGGACAGTTGGATCTCGCAGGTTGTCAGCTTTGAGGAACTTAGAGGCAACTCGATACGCGCGACCATTTCACCACATACCCTCCAATCTGCCAACAGAGGATATTAGCTAGCGCCGCGACCTTTTCACCACAGAATGACGGCACTTAGCGAACATTCAGTTAGGATCTAGGAGGTTCAGAATTGAGTTTCACTCAAGTAGACCTTTGTGGTCGGAATAGCCGGGCGGCTAGACGCTAGTACCGTAATTCCGGTCTCTGAGAGCTCCAATTTTAGACCTTCATAAATGTTGCTGATCTTCTGTAAAGAGCTGACAGCTTGGGCACGGAAGTCCCGGGCGCGTGAGTAATCAGCACCAAATTGATTGGCCAAAGCTCCCCATGGTCCGAATTGAGATTTGCCAGACGTCTGAGCTGCGAATGCTTTATGAGTGGCCCAGGCGTAGAGGTCGAGCGTGAGTGGAGAATTCTTCAAAGCTTTTAAGTGTCTGAAATCAGTTGGAACAGGGTTTGCGGTAATTGCCTGGAAGAAGCTATCCCCAAGCGTTATGAAGCCTTCCCAGCTCTCAATAGAGTCAGGATCTTTCGGGTCCCACCACAGTTCCCCGCCCTTGGTAATTTCCATATTCACCCAACGTTCTCCGGCTCGTTTACTCTCTGTGAGGGATTGTTGAAAGCTGATGCGGGCCGCAAAGAGTCGCCGAACCTGATTCCGCAATCGCTGATGGTCACCTCGAATGCCGCCGCCGCTGCGATCATTAAGCCCGAGCTTTCTTATAAAGGCAGAATAACTAGGCCCAAGACGCAGACATTTATCCTGTTTTTGTACGGCCTCCGTAGTTATCCAGTACAAGAGGAGGCGAGGGTGAGTCCCGTATGGAAAGCCGATGGTTTCATTTCTCTCAAAATCCCATCCAGCTGTTATGCCCAGCCTAAGATTTCCGTTGCGTCGGCCCCACGAAGGAACGGCTCCTGGATCACGATAGGGCAAAGTGCATTGAACAAGTTCGCGGGCAAGATACGATCGGTCAAAACAATTTGGAGCTTCTTTAATCTCTACTGCTGTTTGGACAAGGCGGCGTTTTGTTGGTGACAACTCAGCGAATAAGCTTTCCTGGTCTCCTAAGTTTGTTCGAACAGTTTCAAAGACTAGGTCACGGACCGGAGTTAGCCCATGCGTTTTGCTGACTATCTGTTTTTTCATTAGGTGTTTAGGCCTGAGCTACTTCGCATCTGTTGACTTCATAACTTCAGATGATGTTCTGATAGTAACTTCATTTTATCATCCACGCTTCAATTAGGTCTGTAAGAACCTCTTTGATCTCCCGTTTTTCCATGGCGCATTTAGCCTTGAAACGGGCACGGAGGTCAGCGTCGATCTCAGCATTCAGCCGAACGGTTGCCTTGCTTCCGCTTACAAGTTTGTCAAGATCGGCCATAGTTGGGCTTGTGGCGTTCTTGGCAGTTGGGCGTTGGCCCCAGCTGCTCTTAGCTTGCGGCATGCATTGTCTCCTGCACTCCTGTCAAAATGCTCGTTACCTCAGCAGCTAGAGCCTGCATCTCACGAGCTGCTGGGCCTTGGGGTTCGGTCTCGATAGCGGTAAGACCAGTGCGAGCAGCCTTAGCGTATTCAGTACGGTTGCGGATGACCGTATTTAGAACAGGGATTTCAAATCCTGCGAGAGCTTCCACTATTTCTGCTCCAAGCATGGTATTTGGGAAAAGTCTATTGATAAGGAAGCGGACCTCGAGTTGCGGCTTGGGTACCTCGAATTCTTTGACTATGTCGATTATGTCTTTGGCTGCCCATACATCAAAGGGCGAAGGCTGCACCGGAATAATAACGATGTCGGCGGCAGCGATAGCAGAGCGGGCGAGTTCGTTCACACGAGGGGGCCCATCAACAATTGTCCAATCGTAGCCACGGACAAGGGTGGCGATTTCACGATGGATAATCGGCTTCGGCAAACCAACGACGTTAAACTGTCCGGCTTCAATTCTTTGCGCTGACCAGTCGAGAGCTGACCCTTGAGGATCGGCGTCAATGATCTGAACCTTGGCAGTCCGGGCCAACATCGCGGCTAAGTGAATGCTTAACGTTGTCTTACCCACCCCGCCTTTCTGGTTTAAAACTGCGATGACTGGCATGTCTTGTCCTTCAGTTGCTTAGAAACTAGATTCATAGGATCATTGCTTCAGAAGTTCATAATATCAAATCATTTGACAACATCAAAGGAAACGCTGGGACATCTTCGTTTGTTTGCGCAACGAGCGGTTCTGCAAATGACTCATGTGCTGAGCGTTCCAGCAATGGTCAACCAGCGGCGGATGTGTGAGTACAACCAGGGAAAGGAAGGGCAGCACTGGGCCACCCCAAAGCGGGTTATGCAGCGTATTCCTGTCCATCGGGCTGCAAGCTTTTGAGATAGTCGACGGCTTTCTGGGCTTGCGCCGCGGCGCTGAAGATGGCCCGCTTGTCGTTCTTGAGCACTGTCAGCCATTCGGAAAGGTAAGCGGCATGGTCGTCGCGTATCTCGGGCGTGATGGCAAGTTCTGCACAAAGGAACGCGGCTCCCAGTTCGGCCACCAGCTCCTCGCGTGCATAGCCTTCGTCTCCCCATTGCTTGCGTCCGAGATCACGATTGAGGCGGGTTGGGTGCCTCGTCCAGTGTGTAAGCTCATGCGCCAGGGTAGCGGCGTGGCTCTCGCGATCGGGGAAGGCTTCGAATGGGGGCATTTGGATATGGTCGGACCCCAAAGCATAGAACGCCTGGTTGCCGCCGTGGCGGATGGTGGCACCGGTAACGGCAAAGAAGCGGTCCGCTGGTTCGATACGCTGCGGGATCGAAGCGGGGAGGGGTTCGGGCTTTGCGGCGTACTGCGCCGGTAGGCCGTCGATCTGCTCGACGTTGAAGACCGTATAGCCTTTCAGAAAGGGAATCGAGCGCTCCTCCTCTTCGCCTTCGTCGTTGGTATCGGTTTTGGTGAGAGTGTTGGCATAGACGACCAAGGCGCCTTTCTCGCCTTTGCGTACGTGTCCACCCAACTCCTGGGCCTGGCGGTAGCTCATCCAGGTGGGGCAGGCATACCCGCACTCCAAGGCAGCTGCCCACAGCATCAGGACGTTGATGCCGCGATAGGGCAAGCCATTGTGGCGGAGAGGGAGCAGGATGCGTCCGGCTGCATGGTTCCCGCTCCAGGGCTTCATCCAGGGGCGTACGCCCTTTTCTAAGTCGGCAAGAATGCGGTCCGTGACTTTCGTGTAAACGTCTGTTTTGTCAGGGCTGGTCATGGCTTTGTTCCTTTGTTTGGAATGGGAGAGGGGGTTGATAAAAACAACCCCTGCCTGACCGGCGAGGTCTGGGGGTAGGGACGGAAAGGGATAGCGTTCCTGCGCGCAGGAAGTTTGGGGGGACCGCGAAAGGCGGTGTGGGCCGGTTTCTGCCTGCAGAAATTTGTGGGGGAGCCAAAAACCGTTAGGCCGCGCCCTTGGAGGCCCGAGGGGCGAAGCCCCTTCGTCTTGGCTGTTCCTGGGGCCTGCGACTACAAGTACTCTTCTTATTCGCCTTTTGTTCGCTACCCGGTGTAGAGTGACTGTATGGCGGAGCGGCAATGCGAGGTGACGGTCGAGACAGCGGATGGAAAGCGGCACACCATTCGAGTCGGAGCGAAGTCGGTCTTCTTGGCGGCCCTCCAATTCTTCACGCGATCGCAAGCGCCGGATCCGGGCGACAAACTGCCCGCAACCGACAACGAAACGGTCTATGAAGTGCGAGTCTTGTATCGAGTGACGGAAAAAGCAGTGCTGGCTTGGGCAAACCGGGAAGCTGCCCGAACCCTTCGCCTCGAGAAACGGCATAACCGAAGATGAACAACGCCAGATAAGCGTCAGGTTTCAAGCGCGTCGGAGGAGGGCTGGCGAAGAGGCGCAAACTCCTTCAAAGCGGGCAGTTCCCTTAAATTCTGCAGTCCAAAGTCTTTGAGGAACAAATCGGTTGTCCGGTACAGGAGGGCGTTCCCCCCATCGTTCTTCCGTCCGGCCGGCGCGATGAGCTTGCGCTTGAGCAAAGTCGAGAGAACTCCGGCTCCTTCCACGCGCCGAATGGCTTGGATCTCGGAAGCCGCAACCGGTTGTTTGTAGGCGATGATGGCCAGGGTTTGGAGGGCGGGGCCGGAAAGAGGGGCCTGCGGCCGGAGCCCGCGTAGAAGCTCTTTTAAGCCTTCGTGATGCTCGGGCTTCGTGCCCATTTGGTATCCGCCCCTTACTTTCCGGACAAAAACGCCGTGTTCGGGTTGGGCGAACTCAGCCATGATCTGGGCGAGCAGATGCTCGACCCCATCTTCGGTCTCGCGCAGGGCACGCGCCAATTCCCTGATTTTGACGGGCTCGGGCGAGGCAAAGAGGGCCGCCTCGACGAGCGAGCGAAGACCGCATTTCTCGTGCTCGGTGAAGGAGCGGGACAGGTCCTGCTCGTCAGAGAGTGATTCCATGGGGAGATCCTTCGCTTTCTGGATGGGTGCCGGCCAGGGCGGCTTCCAAGCTTTCGTAATCGTTGGCAAACGCCTGCGCCAAGGCAAAGAGCTTCTCGACCAAGTCTTGCCCGGTCGCAAAGTCGATGCTCAGTCGCTCGCGGGTCAGATGGATGCCAGGCGGAAGGCCGGCAAAGGTAAGGGCAGAAAGCGCTTCGGGGGAGGGAAGCGGAATGGTGGGTAAACGGAGAGCCCGGCGTGCGTCGGCCAGAGTTTGGGCGACGGCCTGTTGTTGGGCCTGGGCACGCGCCGCGGCTTCGTCGTCCCGCGAGCCTTCGAGAAAGGCGACCACTGCTTCGCGGGCTGCCACCAGCTCGCCACGCTGCCCCTTTGCGTGGCAACGATGGAGGAGCGCGATGGCCCGGCGCCGGCGCACTCCAAAAAGGTGTTCGACCTCGGTTCGCCGGAGGAGAGGGGGAGCGTCGTCGCTGTTCAGGGTTTGTAAAAGCTCCGGAATTCGCTCGAGCCAGCTGGGGTGGGAAGGCAAAAAGGGGATCTCTTTGGGAAGTATACTCCACGGTCTGCGGTCGTGCACGGCATAGTGCACAGCAGCTGCAAATATATCGTGCTAATGTTAATTAGGACGATACAACGTGCTACCCTCGTTCCATGCTCCTCTCCCGTACCTTTTCCCTCCCTCCTTCTCCGGCCGATGCCGTTCGCCACGCCCTGATTGGCTCTTTATATAAGATCCACCGGCCGGAACTGGCCGATGTGGTTGCCTCTGCCGACTTGGCCTTTGACTATGGCGCTGTCTGGCTCCGGCCGCTCGACGGGTCGCTCAGCCCGGAGTGGTTGGAGAGGCAGCTGGCGGAAGCGGCACTTGAAAGCGGGTTGCCGTTCGCTTCGATCCGGGTACTCGAGACAGCGGGGCAGGGAAGCGGGGGAAGCGAAAGGTGAAGCAGGCGGCCTGGTGGTGCCAGGCTTGTGGACATCCGGCGCTCGTGGCCCAAGGACTGTGCCGCCCGTGTTACGACCGTAGGCGGCATTCCCGTCGCTTCTTTGGCGGGCACCGGGAAACGGTTCTCACGCGCGATGGCTGCTGTCAGGTCTGCTTTGCCGAGAAGCGTCTGGTGGTCCATCACCGAAAGCGCGGCACGGATCGGATCCAGTGGCAGATCACCGTATGCGTACGCTGCCATGTCCGCCTGCATCGTCGCCAACAATTACCGGGTGAGTATTCCGATCTGTTCTTTCGGCTGTGGCGGGAGCAGCATCCGGGACGTCCGGCCCAGCTGCGCCTGCCGCTCGCGCGATGAGCCAGGGGAGGGAACTATTTCTTCCGTTCCGGTCGGAGTCTTCCGCCGAGCTGCTGATCGGCTCGGTGCTCGGGACCCTCACCTCCGAAAAAACCAAGCAAGCCTATGCAACCGCGCTGGCGGACTTTCTATCCTGGACCGCCGAAGGCGGGGAGCCGTTATCGAAACCGCTGGTCGAAAGGTGGCGCGGCGCCTTGCTGGCCCGCGGTTTGTCGGTTTCCTCCGTCAATCAGCGGTTGAGTGCCCTGCGCTTGCTGTTCCGCCAAGCGGCCGATCGCGGGGCGCTGTTGGCCGAAGACGCTCTGCGGCTCGCGTCCGTCCCTAATGTAAAGCAAGGCGGGCAGCGTGTGGGGAAATGGCTGACCGAGGCCGAAGCAGGCAAACTGCTCGGGGTACCCGATCCGAAAACCCTTCTCGGCGTCCGCAACCGGGCGATCCTGGCGTTGCTGGTCGCGTGCGGGCTGCGGCGCGATGAGCTGGTGCGCTTAGAAGTCCGGCATCTCCAATTGCGGGACGAACGCTGGGTGCTGCTTGATATGGCCGGGAAGGGAAGGCGGCTGCGCACCGTGCCGGTCCCGCTTTGGGTGAAACGGATTCTGGATCGCTGGATAGAAGCGGGAGAGATTTCCGAAGGGCCCTTGTTCCGGACGCTGCGCAAGGGCGGGGCGCTCACTCCCACTGTGCAGCCGATCAGTGAGGATTTGGTGTATACGCTGGTTCAAAAGAGTGGTGCCGCCATCGGCCATCCCCAACTCACCCCGCACGATCTGCGGAGAACATGTGCCAAGCTTTGTCGCAAAGCAGGGGGGGATTTGGAGCAAATTCAGCTGCTGCTCGGCCACGCCAGTATCCAAACCACCGAACGTTACCTTGGCACGAAGCAAGATCTTGTCCAGGCCGTCAACGACCGCGTCAAGATCCGCGTGGAGTAAAAGCATCTTATTACGGCCATCTTTGCTAGGCACCGCCGTACACTGTTTGAGACACCCTCGATGTCCAGCTCCGAAATCGCTCCTGTCCCGCTGATCGAAAGCCGCATCTATTTCATTCGCGGTCAGAAAGTCCTGCTCGATGCCGATCTAGCGCTCCTCTATGACGTACTAACTAAGAACCTAAACTTATCGGTGCGCCGCAACTGGAAACGCTTTCCGGAAGATTTCATGTTCCAGCTGACAGCAGAAGAGGTGGAATCTTTGAGGTTGCAATCTGCAACCTCAAACGAAGGCCGTGGCGGACGCCGCTATTTACCTTATGCCTTCACCGAGCAGGGTATTGCGATGCTTTCCACCGTCCTCCGTAGCGAGAGAGCGATTGAGGTCAACATCGCAATTATGCGAACCTTCGTCCGACTGCGACAGCTGCTAGCCACCCACGAGGAGATTGCACGTCGTTTGGAGGATCTCGAATGGCGACAAAGCGAGCAGGGGCAACAGATTCAAGCGGTGTTCGAGACCATTCAGCATCTGATTGAAGCGCCGCCAGACGGAGGGAGGAAACGCTTCGGATTTCCGAGTGCGGGAATCCAAACCGGCGCTGATGAGTAATTAGGTGGTGCAGGCGATCCCGTTTCCTCGGATTCCTTCATCACTTACATCTCGCGCAAACTCACGGAAAGATTAAAGTGTAGCCACACGCATTGAGAGATGATCTCCTTCGGAAATCGATACCGCGGTATGGATTGGCTGGCTTTCATTAAGAATCACATCTGCTTGCTCCTACGGGCACGCGTCCATTCAGAGGACGGAGAAGTATCAGGGAATTGATCAAGACTTGGAAGATTACCTTGTGATTATCTGTATCGGGAACGATAAGGAACCCGTTCTCTTCCCAAAATCCGCCTAACCGGCTGCGGCTCCGAAGATTCTTGATTGAGAGCCATTTAACCAATTTTGGTGAATTTGCACCCAGCATTGAGTTTAAAGACTGATTAAATCTATAAATCAAAGGAAGCGAAGAAACTTCTTTACACAGGTCTTGTCACATCGTACAATTCCGTTACCTATGCTAGGACCTATGACTCGCCTCGTTGGCCGGTCACTTGCCTTGATCCTCACCGCTAGTTTGACGTCGATCTGCTACGCGGCAACCTTTACGGTAATAAACACGTCGGCCAGTTCCAGCGCGACGGGTTCTCTGCCCTGGGCTGTTGCCCAGGCGAATGCGAGCTCAGGAGTCGATTATATTACGTTCAATATCCCAGGTTCTGGAGTGCACCTTATTTCGGTTTCAGGAAGTCTTCCCATTTCCGATCAAGTGGTCATTGACGCCACATCTCAGCATGGCTATGCGGGATCTCCTCTCATTTATGTTCAACAGAGTTACTATTTCGACAATAACTCTATCTTCGTTCTAAATCCCGGGAGCTCGAACTCGACAATTCAAGGCCTTGGACTATTCTTGTCCACCACCGCGATTGCCATTCAAAGTGGCTCAAGCGGAAATTTCATCCAGAATAACTGGATCGGCTTTTATGTAGACGCCTATGGGACCGTCGAGCTGACGACGGATTTTACTGACGGGATTGGAATACAAGTCCTCTCGTCTTCTAACACAATCCGCAACAACACTATCTCAGGCAATACTAATGGTATTTACGTTGGTGAAACTAACGGCCTACTATGGAGCGGAACGGTTTACCAGGCGAACTCGATTTCAGGGAACATGCTTGGGACCGATCCCACTGGTCAAAAAGGCAATTACTATGGAAACGGCATCGGGATAGTTCTTGCTGTAGGTGCGTTAAACAATTTTGTGGGTCCGACTAACATCATTTCAGGCAACACCCAATACGGAATTCAGGTCGGCGTCGTGCAGTCAAGCCCCGGGGACGAGGGTTACAATACAACCCTTGCGAACATTATTTTTCAAAACTATATTGGCACCAACTCTAATGGACTTGCTTTGCCTAACGGAACGGGTATCGCTCTTTTTAATCAAGTTTCGGGGAATGCTATTGGCGGGTCTTATGGCGGGAACGTCATTTCAAGTAATAGTGCATACGGCGTAGATCTAAACGGAGCTTATAACAACTTCGTGCAGGCAAACATAATTGGCTTGGATCCTACTCAGGCTTTTGCTCTGGCAAACGGGACCGGGGTAATGTTAGAACAACAGGCAACCGGTAATTTAGTGTCAGGGAATGCGATTGCTGGCAACTCAGGGAACGGTGTGACAATCGAAGCCACGTCGGTCAGCAACGGCATTAACAGCAACTACTTAGGGTCTTCGTTCAGCGGGAACTCTTTTGCGAATGGCGCTTATGGTGTGGCAATAGGTGGCGACTACAACTTTATTCAGCAAAACAGTTATGGTCAGAATGGGTCGGGCAATCACATTATCCTGCCGAACGCGATTGGGAACGTTATCAACCCTTAAGCGTTCTTCTCTTAGCGGGGATCGAGCGCCTGTTCGTTCTCCGCTCTAAATGTCTGATTGCAGAGTCAAGCCCTAATTTTTCTGTAAATTCGGATCTCCGGTATTTACTTTTCAAGCCACTTGTTTATCCGCGTCTGCGGAGGCGGCTGTGGTTTCCTCCATGCGCAAGTAGAGCGTTCCATCCACTCCTGATTGAGTTCCATCATGAGCGTGCTGACTAGGCGCACATAGGCCTGCTCGTTAGGAAAGATACGGATTACGCGTGTTCTTCGTTTGGTTTCCTGGTTGACGCTCGAGCATATTGGTCGAGCGCATGCGCTTGCGATGCCCGTCCGGTATCCGGTAAAATGCCAGGATCTCTTCGCCATGTTGATCGAGCAGAGCTGCAGCCCGTGGGTTGCGGCGCCCTAGCGCGTCCACGGCTTCTCCGATGGCTTTGCGCGCGGCTGACAGCGTGGGCGCTTCGGTCTTGATCTGTGCCAGCACAGCCATCTTGTCGCGGGCCGCGGTGTGGTTCAGGAGATTGCGTACAAAGTGCACCTGGCAGCGTTGCCACACTACCCCTCGAAAATGACGTTCGATCGCGCGCAGCATGCCCTGGTGATCGTCCGAAGCCAGATACTGGACGCCGCGCAGCCCGCGCCGGCTTAAGTCGCTGAACACCTCTCCCCAACTTGCCTCGCTCTCCGAATCGGCTACCCAAACGCCGAGCACTTCGCGGTAGCTTTCTGTGCTCACACCCACGGCTAACAGCACGCCTTGGCTAATGACCTCGCCGCCACGTCGGACCTTCTCGTACCGGGCATCGATCATCAGATAGGGATAGGTCTTCTCGATCGGCCGCTGGCGCCATTGTTCCACTTCCCCGTGGAGCTTCTGCGACAGCGCCGATACTTGGCTTTTGCTGATCTCCAGCCCGCAGAGCGCCTCGGTAATGTCGCGCACCTTGCGCGTGGATACATGGCTAGCACTAGCGCTTTCTCGTCCGCTGGTAGCGCTTGAACAACTCCGTCTGGAACTGCCCATCGCGATCCTTGGGCACCATTAGCTCCAGCTCGCCCACACGCGTCTTCAGCGTGCGCGGCTTGTAGCCGTTGCGATACCCGCGCCGCTCGCCGGTCCGCGTCATCTCCGCTTCGAGCACTGCTGCATCACACGCTCCACCATGCGCCGCATCCCGTCGTCGCCGCCGGCCCCTCTTGCCACACTTCCCTTAGTTCGCTATTGTTGCTCTTGCGAGCCATCTGTTTTTCCCCTTTCACGTTTTCTCGACAGAAACATTGTAGGGAGATCCTGTTTGGCTCGCTTTGCCTTCGCCTTTCGGCTCCGCTTCGCTCACCTCTATTTACAGAATTTAAGGGCATTATCGATTGCAGAGAAGTCGTACAGGAATTAGCATTTAGAAGGATATCGTTGTGCTGAATACTGTATAGGCTAAGATTAGTTTCAATGCCAACTAAAAAGGCTTGGTTTGGTGTACTACTTGCCGGTGGACTCCTGGTTTCTTGCAGCAGTAATGACGCCCGTAGCGCCGCGAACTCACATCCAAAACTTCCTACTGCTTCGTTAGACCAGCCCAAACCGGGAACTAATGTAAGTAAAGCGACTAAAATCATGTCGATTAGTGGGTGGGCTCTGGCAGACTCATCAATCGAGTCAGTTTCGGTGTATATCGATGGCAACTATGCCATTAATGCTCAAACCAAACTCCCTCGTCCTGACGTTCAAAAAGTTTACCCGAATATGCCAGAGGCTGCAGTGTCAGGTTGGTGGGCGAACTTCCCTCTTACTACCGTTGCTCCCGGAATGCACGATTTACTAGTTGAGGTGAAATCAGGCAGTGGAGCGATCCGAGATCTAGACGTCTCTTTCACTGTGCAGCAGCCCTAGACATTTGGACGTCGTCAGTTTTGTTGCCATCCTCCAAAAAGGAAGGTACGGAATGCCTCTTTTGTGCGGTAGCCTGCCAGCCCGCCGCGAATTTTCTTTGAGTTTGAGGCGGAAGGTTATAAAACTGCTTCCAAATAGGCGATATTCGGCTACTAGGATCTCGCCAGAACGCACTGAAGTCGCGTATACGCGCTTCGTGGAAAGTCTCCGCTGCACTTCTTGAGACGTGCTCACTAAAGGCCAGTTCCAGTTCGGATACCAACCACGAAAGAGCATAAACAGGATTAAAATTCGGTGATACGGACACCTCTTTTACATCATAGTCACGTAGCCACTCCCTCATTCCAAACTCCGTACAGTTGTAGTAGTGATGTGGAGCTTCATGCAACGGCTGAAGGAAGGCTGTGTGGATAAATAAACGCCCTCCGGGTTTTAGAACGCGATTAATCTCACTCATCGCCCCCTTGGGATCGCGGTAGTGCTCAAACGCGTTTAAGCAAACCACAGCTTCAAAAACGCTATTTTGGAACGGTAGACGATGAACATCACCAACCACATGAGTGTTTCTGAAAATGGAGTATTCCAGTTCAATGACGTTCCTGTAGGGAAGGGCAGTTCCCCCGGCGCTGAGGTTCAGCACCCAACCGGAACTTTCCTCAATGATACGGATGGCTCCTTCTGTAACTGTGTTACTAAGATGCGTTTCTGGATGAATAGTCACACTGATGCCTTCCGGAGTGAAAACCGGCCTTCCCTCAACGATCGGCCACATCATCCTTCCAGAGGGCGTCGTTAGCATAGTCTCATCAAACCGGATCAAAGGCTCCTCCGTCTCGGGGCAGCGTAGCAAGCTAATTAGATCATCGAAATCCAGCACATCACCACGCTTATTCCCACTCGAAGTTGGTGCACTGGACGATTTCGGAATAGGCAGTCCAAGCCAGGGGTGCCTGTTATTGAGGTCCATCACAACGAGCGGCTTGTTTGCCGGAAGTTCCGTGATCGTTCGTAACATCGAGCTTCCGTGTACGCGGTATCTAGCAATGACGTCCTGCACACGAACTCCGAACAAGCCTCGCTCAGTTAACTTGCACCATAAGTCATAGTCTTCCCATCCAACTGGATCAAGGGCGCTATAGCCGCCTACTGCAATCCAGCAGGCTTTCCTGACCATAGCCATAGCATCGATATAGTTACCGCATTGTAGAAGAGTAGGATCAAATTCGAAACTCCCCATGGTCCCAGTGCACTCACCGAAAACTTCTATGGTGGGGTACGCGAAGGCTGCCCCAGTGCGATCCAGATATTCAAGGCTTTTTTCGATGCAATCCGGCAACAGCAGGTTATCTGGGTCTAGCGGAAGGTAGAACTCGGTATCAGCAAAGCTAATACCCACATTTCTGCTTCTGCCCAGCTTCGAGTTCTCTCGGTTTTGCAGTAAGGCGACAAAGTTGAAATGCCTGGCATTTTGACGGAGCCAACGCTCTGCAACAATAACCGAATCGTCGGTAGACTGGTCATCAACAACAACGACGTCGATGTCGCGTGCACTTTGTGCCAAAACCGATGCCAGTGCCTCCGGTAAATAATTTGCATAGTTAAACACGGGAATGACCACAGACACGCGACTGATGTCACGCCGTTTTGATTGATATAAAATCTCATAATCGGCCGCCTGTACTTCGGGCAATGGGATCGTGCGCCCACCCTGCGTATCCACCGAGAACAGCTGACCGCGGATGTTCACCGGTGCCAACAGTTGATTGACGAGCTTTGTGACTAATAGCGTACGGTTTTCGGGTCCATACAACCAGAGGACTTCACGATACGCATTGTTGGCTATAGAGGTCCGCAGGGCAGGATCCTGGATTAAATCCTTGAGTCGTGCGTACCATTCTTCGTGGCTGCTGGCCAAGAATCCGGTTTGCCCCGCTCGGATTGCGTCTACGAAAGGCTGAGTGGGAGAGGCAACCGTAGGCACACCCGCCAGAGCCGCTTCGAAATATTTCAACTCGCTCTTTGCCTCACAGTAGCGATTGCCAACTTCTAGGGGCGCAATGTTGATGTCGAAAGAGGCGTATTCGCGTGGGAGCTCAGACAAAGGTACCCGCTCGCGCCATTCAATTTGATGATCGCGACGTACCAGTTCTGGAAATTCATCAAGCCGGATCGATCCCCGAAAAAGAAGGAGACGAACATTTTAGATCTCCTCGATTATTTCGGCCAGGGCACTTGAAGCAACAGCAAAGTCCTGATGATGTGTTTATGTTCCTGCTGCATAGCCAATGCGAATGGCTTTATCTTTTTCTTGGAGCCGCTGTTGCTTGCGTTCTATCACTGCCCTCCGTGACTTAAGGAGAACGTCCTTGTCGAAACCGTTGGGAATAATCGTTGCAGGCTTCCAAAGATCTCGTAGCTCACGCGCCAGTGTCGCTGTAGGTGCGGTGCAATGATCGGCATGTCCCAACACAGCTTGAACAGCGGCGTAGAACTCGCGGACGTGGTCCTCGGTGAGGTTCTGAGTCCGAATCCCGTCGATAAGATAAGCTTTGGCTAACTCGGGACGGAACATAAGATCGTCAACATCAAATATGATCCGGGCTCCACTTTGCCTGGCATGAGCTATAGCCGTTCCGATTTGGTCGGACCATCGACTTCTCCAGATCCAAACGAGCGCTGAGCCTGCCACTTCATTTACGCGCTTATCTAATTCCGTATTTGTTATAACTGTGACATTGAAAAATGCTGGGGGCAATGCAGTGGCAAGGTGTTCGACCCGGTATTTGTGTCCGGGCGTATCTGCCTCACCAGAGATAATCACGATTCTCGGTCTTGCCTGTGAAGAGAATGACGACGGAGCGTTATCCGAGCACTCCGGAATGATGGAGTCTGTTTCGGACGGCAACGCTACGCTAGAGTCATTGAGTGAAGTTACTGCCACCCTCAATGCCTCAAGGCTTTGTTCAGATTCTTGCGCAGTAAACTCAGGCGCTACCTCTTCAGAGACTCGCCAATATGTTTTTGGAATGCTTACTGTTGTCTTGAGTACCGCGGTTAGCTCGGCGTCTCTAATCGGAGAAGCCTGTAATGATGACTCATGCATGATCTCGCCATGCTCCAGCAGCCCCGATTTAGATAACTGTTCTTCAAAGTGTTTCGAGCGCACGTAATGGATCAGTGGGTTCATTCCAGACGTTAGTAGTGTCGGGTTAGCTTTGATATACCGGTCTGTATTGAAGCAAGGGTGTGGATCTCTCGCTTCTGCAGCACCTTTCTCCAGGTAATGGAGAAGCGGGTTTACGCTTGCCTTAGCATCAAGATGGTGCCCTAAGTAGAAGGCAGAATCGAAAACCTCACAAGGATTCCTCTGCTCCTTTGCACCCCACAAAAGAAAATGAACTAAAGGATTGACTCCTGTCTTGGCGACATCGGGATTATTCTTCAGATACCAACTACTGTGAAAAAGTGGATGAGGGTTGCGACCTTCAAAGCCGCCGTGAAGGATGTAGTGAAGGATGGGATCTTGATGCTCGCGGTTTACATCGGAATTATTCTCTAAATAGTACTGCTCTTGAAAGAGAGGAGACGTAGAGAGTAACTGCCAGGAACGATACAATGTCAAGGCGTCTCCCCGCTTGAATTTTAAGAGCTTATAAGTAACAGAACGGACGACCTGGGGGATATGCCTAGCGAAGTCCCGCATCGGTTCAGTTACGCGCCAACTGGCGGAACCAACTAACGCATTTACTTCCCCGACCTTTCTTGCGAGTTCATTGTGAAGTGTCTCCCGTGCTAGTTCCTGGTCGGCAACTTGTAAAAGCGCATAGGTGAGCTGCTGCCGCAACTCCGCACTCTGTACTTGTAAATTTATCAAACTGTGTTCTAAGCTCGTAATTCGTAATCTAGCCTCCGTTAATGCTTGATCGGACTCTGCCAAACGTATATCTTGGCTCTTACTCTGAGCGACTACCGCCGCCAACTCAGTTGATAACTGTACAGTCTCACCTGCAGCCCTTGATGCTTCCTCTTGCGAGTTGTCCAATGTGCTCTGCAGATGCCCTAACACGGCTTCCGTCCTGTAGTTTCTTTTTAAGAGGATCTTATGCTCGCTATGTAGCGTGCGGTGACTGTCTTGTAGCTTGGAGTATGCCTTCGACAAACTAGCATGTGCAGCTTTACTCTCAGTGACTGTCTGCTCGCTCTGCAGGGCGGCCTGAAGCTCTGCCGATTGAGACCGTGCCCTCTCCGAAGCTTGATACATCTCATCCAAGTGTTTGTGGCGCTCTTGTAGATCGTCATAGATAGACGTCAGTCGATCGTGAGCTTGGCTAAGATCATCATACATATGGGTGAGGTGCCTGTGCCTATCAGAAAGCTGTTCTAGGGTTGCGCCAAGCTCGCTGTGCTCTTCGAGACTATGCGGAATGTTTCCTGGCTCTGGACCGCTCTGTTGAGCAGCTCTTTGTAACCTAGTTAAATCAACAATCGCGCTGCCAAGCCGACCATATGCTTCGCGCACAAAGTCCACTTCATTTTCATTGCTAGCCAATGCAAACAGATCCCGGACAGCCTGCGGGACATCCTTGCCCACGCCCAACACGCCAAGGCCATGACCGTTTAGGAATTCGAAATGCGGATAGTCGACTCTAAGTTCTTCCCATAGGCGATATACACCAAAATTCCGCGCCCGTACATTCGTATCGTGTAACAGGACGACCGACCGCTTTGTAAGCTTTGGGAGCCAACTTTC
>CAXTMN010000020.1:0-4588 GCA_964245395.1 uncultured Bryobacteraceae bacterium | reverse complement strand
TTACATCCTCATAAAAGTGACGCCCGTCTATATGCAAAAGATCGATGCTCTCGTCTTCAAAACGGCTAAGTGCTTCATCAAACGTCATCTTAAGTAATTCAGAAAAATCCCCAAAGTGCGCCTCGTTGTACTTTGTAACAGTTTCAAAAACGTCATCACCGTAGTAGCCAGAATGTTCATCCCCGCTCCATGTGTCACTTGCAAAGCATCGGCATTTAAGGTTAAGCCTCTTCACAGCTTGATTGAAAGCAAAGTAGGAGTACCCGTAATGAGTGCCAAGCTCGACTAGTAGGCTCGGGCGAAGTGCATCCACAAGCCAAAATGCAAAAGCAGCGTGTTCGGTCCATGCGGAATCCGCGAGTACTTCGGGAGTCCAAAAGGACGGGGCGCTTAAAAAGTGCTGCATGAAATGCCTTAACTCCGTTCTAAATACTTAAAAGGTCGTTGAATGCTGCGCAACTCGTGCAGTAGGAGAGAGCGAGAACAGAACACCAAAGTTTAGAGTGCGCTTCCGGCGCCAGTTCTCCGTCATCTCCGTATAAGTGACTAGGATCAGTTCACGCTGGAAGCGGAAGCGAAAGAAGATGTGCAGGGCCTGACTATGAATTGAGAGGAGGGACACCACCTTCTAGCTAAGATTGTTTCGTAGGCCCAATTGGCGCTGCTGTATACAATTGATCCTTCCAAGTTAGTGAACCCCGGCCTGTTGAGTGAGAGCCCTCCTCGATTTGTTAAACCAGTATGCAGCTGTCTTAACGATTGTGTTTAGATCGGAGTGCCGGGGACTCCACCGAAGTTCACAACGAGCCCGCGAAGGGTCTGCAACCAGTTCGGGAACATCACCCGGTCGGCACCCAGCTTCTACCGTTATTGGCGGCCTTCCCATTATCTGTGAGACAACCTCAAGCACTTCGTTCACGGAATATCCAGTGCCGGTACCCAAATTGAAAGGGGCACTCTGCTTTCCGGAATCGACATACCGAAGTGCAAGAACATGAGCATCGGCAAGATCTGTCACGTGAATGTAGTCCCGAATGGCAGTCCCGTCACGTGTCGGGTAGTCTGTTCCAAATATATGAAGTGGTGCACTACCGGGTACCGTAGCTTGAATTGCCGAAGGGATCAGGTGAGTTTCTTCTCTGTGGCATTCGCCGATTTCTCCGTTAGGGTCAGCGCCAGCAGCGTTGAAATACCGTAACGACGTCCAGCGGACCCCATATGCCTCGCCGTACCACTTTAGAATTTTTTCAATCGCCAGCTTTGACTCTCCATAAGGATTTGCCGGCCTTTGAGGATGATCCTCACGCATGGGTAATGTTTCTGGTAAGCCGTAGACCGCGCAGGTCGACGAAAACACAATCTGATGCACGCCACTATCCAGCAACGTGTTGAGGAGGCTTATCGTTTTAGCTATGTTCGTAATGAAGTATTTGCGCGGGTTGGTAAACGATTCTGATACATACGCACAAGCGGCTAAGTGAATCGTTGCGTAAATATTGTACTTAGCTATAGCATCAGCTACTTTGATGGCGTCGGAGATATCTCCGACTATGAGAGGACCCCATCTTACCGATCCCGAATTTCCGATGCTCAAATCATCGTAGGCAACCGGCAGGAATCCAGACGCGGCGAGCGACTTGCATGTATGACTGCCAATGTACCCGGCCCCGCCTGTCACAAGCACGCTACCTTTTGCATTTCGGTCTGAGAACATAGCTGTTCTTCAGACTTTACAACAAAAGGTGGTTAATTACTAAAAACCTACAGTAGTTATTAGTCGTTTTTTTATACCGCGACGCAAGACATCTGCTTTCAAAAGAACCTTTATCAATGTGAGTAGCGACCACATTCGCGCAGATTTTACTCGGCGCGCAGGGCCTTCGGACGCGGCATACACGGCCGCCGACAATCCGGCCGGCCCCGCGCCATGATCGACACATCATATCCTTGAACCGGGGTTGAGTCACCCACCCGAGACTGCCCGCCACTTCGAGCAAGCTCGGGGCGAACAACCGCCTGTCGGCAATTCGAAGCGCGCATTCGTCAGTGCGCCAACGATTGCATTCGTGATGTCCGCCGGCCGGCCGATGACGAGAGCCGCTTGATAGCCCGCAGCGGCCGCGACATGATCAGCCTCTTTGGACCAACCCCGGAAGTCCGTGTATCCGCGGATCAGCTGGCGCTGGCGCGCTCGCTGGACGGGCTCATCGTATTCAAAGAGTATGACCGCACCTAAGCCTCAACTGGATTCGGAGGTGATCGACCACAGCAGCTGGAACCTCATCAGCGTTCGGGAATCGATGCAACGTTTGAAACAGCTTTAGCAGCACCAAAAGAGTCAAACGAGACGCTGGCTGACGGGCGCTCCTTGTGCTGAACTCGATCTCCTCTTCACTCGGGGTGAAATGAAGGACAAGTTCGTCGTCGGTTATCAGTTCGGCAAGTCGCGGGTAAACAGTCTTTTCGTAGAGAGAGATTCGCCTCCTCTCCTAGCCGGGGGAGGCAAAACGGAATCAGGACCGATTCCCGGAAGATTTCATGTTTCAGCTGACGGTGGACGAGTCAGAGGAAGCTTTGAAGTACCAAATTGAAACCTCAAACATAGGGCGTGGTGGTCGTCGCTACCGCCCTTATGTCTTCACGGAGCAGGGTATCGCAATGCTCAGCGGAGTTTTGACCAGCAAGCGTGCTGTGGCGGTCAAGATCGTCATTATGCGAACGTTCGTTAAACTGCGTCAACTGCTGGCTACCCATGAGGAATTAGCCAGTCGACTCGACCAGCTCGAATGGCGGCAGGCCGAGCAAGACGGTCGAGTGCATTACGTCTTCGAGATGATTCAGGATTTGATTGGAGCGCCGCCAGACGAAGGAAAGAAACGGTTCGGATTTCCGACTGCGGGAATCCAAACCGGCGCTGATGAGTAATTAGGTGGTGCAGGCGATCCCGTTTCCTCGCCTTAGGTAGTTCAGGCACTATGCAGCGAGAGCGGGAAGGAAAATGGAAGGGCCGCCGCCTCCAGCGGACTCCCCTAGCTCCTCGTTTGTATTAGCGGTTTCCTCGAACGTGGTGCCGAGGATGAAGTCGACGGCTTTTTGTGCGCTCGCTGCCGCGTGAACAAGAAGCCGGTGATCGTCCTCGAGCTTGGCAATCCAGTTCTGGATGTAAGCGGTAGTGTTTCGATCTGTGTGCTCGTCGGCGATGCCGGCAATGGCACAAAGAAAGGCTGCTCCCATTTCGGCGATGAGTTCTTCTTTCGTGTAGAGTTCCTCTCCAAAGCGAGTGTGAATAGGACGGTTGAGGCGGCTCTGGTGACCGGTGCTGTGAGCCAGCTCGTGAAAAAGAGTGCTGTAGTAGTGCGGCGTATCCACAAAGCGGCTGCGAGCCGGGATGTAAACGGAGTCCGTGCTGGGGCGGTAGTAGGCTCGCCTTTCGGTTTCGCTTGTGAGGTGCAGGACGGGACGGTTCTCCCATCCGTTGACGATGGCTTCGCACGCTTCGTCTTGGTGGACATCGTTGGTAGGGGCAAACTCAAGCTGGGGGAGAGTGAGGCCGTCGCATTGCTCGACATTGAAGACGGTGTAATGGCAAAGCACAAAGGGGGAGCGGTCTTGGTCGGTTTCCGTCGTGGACTCTCCGGTAGCACGATTGCGGAGTGGCTTATAGAACACAATGGGAGTGCCTTTTTCGACTTTCCGGACTGTGCCGCCTAGCCCCCGTGCCTGTTTGAAGGTAAGCCAAAACGGGAATAGGTAAGCGCTGGCCCAAAGCAGAAACACGTTCACTCCGCGATACGGTTTCCCGGTGCGGAAGTTGCGGGGGAAGGGACCTCCTGCAAAGCGCGGCGTGCGCCATGGTTGTTCCCACGGGATCACGCCGGCTTTGAGGCTAGTGAGGATGCGGTCCGTTACAGTCTGGTAGAGACTGGGCTTGGCGGTCTGTCTGCTTGTCTTCATGGATAGTGTCTTCATGGATAGTTCCTCGGAGCAAGCGGGAGAGCTTTCGCCCTCCCTGGGTGCTTGGCTTATTGGGCCTCTCCCGTGAGGTCGTCCCCTTCGGGGTTGGCAGCCGGCTCGAGACGAATCAGGCGTTGCACCTTGATTTTGGCCACTTTGGTCATGACTTCGACCTCAATGGTTTTCTTACCGAGGGTGGCCTCCACTTTCCGTGGGTATTGTTCGTAGATTAGTTCGCCTTCGACGAAGAGCGGGGTTCCTTTCTGCAGAGTGGCTGCCCATTTGCCCAGGCCATTCCAAACCACTAAGGAGTGCCATTCGGTGCGGGTGCGGCGCTCGCCTGTGGTGGTGTCGGTCCAGCTGTGATTGCTGGCTAGCGACAGGGAGGTGGGGCCGTTCGGGGTAGTCTTCGCGTCGGCTCCGGTGTTGCCGATGAGAGTGATGCGATTGAGATTCAACATGTTGAGTTTTGTCCTTTGTTCGGAATGGATTTTGAGGTATTCGGTTCACGAATGCCTCTGCCACGTGGCGAACAGCGGAGAGTGAATTTGGCAAGATCTTCCAGACTGGATTGACCGCGTCGAACAAAGAATTGTTGCCTGGGGTAGGGCAAAGCGCAGCGGCAATTCTTTTT
>CAXTMN010000019.1:12415-54348 GCA_964245395.1 uncultured Bryobacteraceae bacterium | reverse complement strand
ACCCGCGACCTCCGACGTGACAGGCCGGCGTTCTAACCAACTGAACTACGTCCCCATGTGTGTGGATTCGTCGGACGAGATCAGAATAACATAGAGCTAGACCTCCAAGACGACCGAGATTAGCCGAGAGATGCCCGTTGCTAACGGATTAACTCTGGCTTATGCATTCTTTAGGCCTTTGGCCGTAACGTCAAGATTACAGCTCACCCGCCCCCTTAGGAAGGCGGTTCGAGTGGCAAGGAACTGATGATCGATCTCTTCTACGTCCTGATCGGACTGACATTTTTTGTCCTCTGTTGGTTTTTCGCCAAAGCGTGTGACGGCCTGTAGGCACCCGTATTCGGAGGTAATTGATGGACTACCTAGTAAGTGGGGCGGCGACGGTGTTCTTGTTCGGTTATCTGATTTATGCGTTGCTGAAGCCTGAAAAGTTTTGAGAGCGGGAGCCTCGTAATGACCCAGAACGGCGTCTTTCAAATCATTCTTTTTTTCCTGATCATTCTGGCTTGTACCAAGCCGCTCGGCATCTTAATGGCCAAGCTATTTGAAGGCAAACGGACCTTTCTTCATCCGGTCCTGCGCCCCTTCGAATTAGTGATATATAGGCTGGTCGGCGTCAATGAAGCTACCGAGCAGCGCTGGACGCAGTACACTGCCTCGCTGCTGGCGTTCAGCATCTTTAGCTTCTTATTTGCGTACGTGCTGCAACGAACGCAGGGATTGCTTCCATTCAATCCACAGCATTTTGGCGGCAACCTGGCTTCACCGGACCTGGCATTTAACACAGCCGCGAGTTTCTTAACCAACACGAACTGGCAATCGTACTCGGGGGAGTCGACATTCAGTTACCTAGTGCAGATGGCCGCGCTTACAGTCCAGAACTTTGCTTCGGCTTCGGCTGGCATCGCCGTCGCCGTTGCGATCACCCGTGGTTTTGCGCGCCAGCAGGCGAATAGTCTGGGTAACTTCTGGGTTGATTTGACACGAGCGGTCGTGTACGTTTTGCTGCCATTGTCCATCGCGGTAGCGTTGATCTTCTGCTCGCAAGGTGTGATTCAGAATCTCCATCCCTATACGGTGGCGCAGACGGTGGAAGGTGCAAAGCAGGTGATCGCGCAAGGCCCAGTTGCCTCTCAGGAGGCGATCAAAATGCTGGGTACAAATGGAGGCGGATTTTTCAACGGTAACTCGGCCCATCCGTTCGAAAATCCGACCGCGTTCACAAACCTACTGCAGATGGTGCTTATCTTTGTTATTCCAGCAGGACTGATCTACACGTTCGGCGTAATGGTGGGGGATCGGCGGCAGGGCTGGGCGATCTTTGCTGCATGTTCGGTGATGTTCTTAACCGGCGCTTTCACGTGCTATTGGGCAGAAGCAAAAGGCAACCCAAACTTCGAGAAATTGGGAATCCAGGCGCAGAACATGGAGGGAAAGGAGGCGCGCTTCGGGATTGCGTCCACGGCTCTGTTCGCGACAGTGACCACGGACGCAAGTTGTGGAGCGGTAAATGGGGCGCACGATAGCTTCACTCCCCTGGGAGGACTGGTGCCGCTCTTCAACATTGAAACAGGCGAGGTGATTTTCGGAGGTGTCGGAGCCGGCCTGTACGGCATTCTTCTCTACGCGATACTTGCGGTGTTCATCGCCGGGCTTATGGTCGGGCGAACGCCGGAATACATCGGAAAAAAGATTGAAGGCAAAGAGGTAAAGATGGCGATGCTGGCCCTGATTGCGACAGCCTTCAGCATTCTTGTTTTATCAGCGCTGTCTTCTGTCGTGCAATTTCCCTCGCCTACGAAAGGTCCGACAGCTATGCCGGTGGCGCACAGCTATTGGAACCCGCCCGGGCCAGCGGTGGCCAACTACAACAACTCGGGTCCACATGGCTTTGCGGAGAATCTGTACGCGTATTCCAGCGCAACTGGGAATAACGGAAGTGCTTTCGCGGGATTAAATGCAAACACTCCCTGGTACAACTTGACGATTGGTTTGGCGATTCTAATAGGAAGATTCCTTTTTCTGATCCCTTTATTAGCAGCTGCGGGGAGCTTGGCTATGAAGCGGAAGGTCGCAATTACAACCGGGACATTCCCGACACATGGTCCGTTGTTTGTCGGACTACTGATTGGCACGGTGGTTCTGGTAGGGGCGCTCACGTTTTTCCCGGCCCTCGCACTTGGGCCGGTTGTCGAGCATTTCATGATGGGAGACGGCAAGATGTTTTCGTTGGTTTTGTTTCCGGTTTGGAGTTGATATGTCGACTACTATCCAAACCCAAGTCCCGGCAAATGCACCGCAACAAGTCTCCGGATCACTGCTTCCTTCACGCATGCCACGATCAAGACCGCTGTTCGATCCTGAAATCGTTCGGAGAGCGCTGAAGGACTCGCTCGTGAAGATAAATCCGGTAACTCTAATCAAGAACCCAGTGATTTTTGTAGTGGAAGTAGGCGCGGCTCTCGTGACTTTGTTTCTACTACGAGACTTGTTCACGGGTGTGAGTGCGAATCGATCTTTTCAGATTCAGATCTCGATCTGGCTGTGGTTCACAGTTTTATTTGCAAACTTTGCCGAAGCCATGGCAGAGGCTCGCGGTAAAGCGCAGGCGGACGCGTTGCGAAAAACAAAGACCGATTCGGTGGCCAAACGACTCTGTCCGAATGGAAAGGTAGAGAGCGTTGCCGCCTCGAAGCTGCGTTCGGGAGATATAGTCGTGGCAGAAGCAGGCGATTTAGTGCCGGGGGATGGGGAAGTTATCGACGGAATTGCCACTGTAGATGAATCGGTGATTACGGGGGAGAGCGCTCCGGTCATTCGCGAGTCCGGCGGCGACCGAAGCGCCGTGACCGGGGGTACCCGGATCCTTTCCGATCAGGTGAAGATCCGTATTACTTCAAATCCGGGCGAGACCTTTCTGGATAAGATGATCGCGCTCGTCGAAGGGGCGGAACGGCAGAAGACTCCCAATGAGATCGCGCTTAATATTCTGATCGCCGGTCTTACGCTGATTTTCTTGCTTGCAGTTGCTACTCTCTATCCGTTTGCCTTGTACGCGGTGAGTTCGTCTGGTTCGGGCAGTGTGCCGACCATCGCTGTTCTCGTTTCGCTGTTGGTCTGTCTGATCCCGACAACGATTGGTGGATTGCTTTCGGCTATTGGCATTGCAGGTATGGATCGAGTGATGCAGCATAACGTGCTCGCGATGAGTGGGCGCGCGGTGGAGGCTTCGGGCGACGTAAATACGCTGCTGTTGGATAAGACCGGGACGATCACGCTGGGTAACCGTGAAGCTGTCGAATTGATCCCCTTCGCCGGCATCAATGAGCAGGAGCTTGCAGACGCGGCTCAGCTTTCGAGTCTTGCCGACGAAACGCCGGAGGGCCGGTCGATTGTTGTCTTGGCTAAAGAGAAGCACGGTTTACGTGGGCGGGAAGTTTCAGAGCGCGAAGCCAACTTCATTCCCTTTTCTGCCTATACGCGAATGAGCGGTGTAGACATAGACGGCCGCATGTTACGGAAGGGCGCCAGTTCGGCAATAGCCAGTTTCGTAAAAGATCTGGGTGGTTCGCTTCCACCTGCATTCGACGAAACATCCGATCGCATTTCGCGCCTTGGGGGTACGCCCCTGGCAGTGGCGGACGGACCACGCGCGCTGGGGATCGTTTATCTGAAAGACATCGTTAAAGGTGGAATGAAGGAGCGCATCAGCCAGCTTCGCGCGATGGGCATCCGATCGGTGATGATCACCGGAGATAACCCGTTGACTGCTGCGGCGATCGCGGGTGAGGCGGGCGTTGATGACTTTCTGGCTCAGGCGACACCTGCGGACAAGCTGACATATATCAAGCGGGAGCAGGCCGAGGGACGGCTGGTTGCTATGACTGGAGATGGAACCAACGATGCTCCGGCACTAGCTCAGGCGGATGTCGGCCTAGCGATGAACACCGGCACAATGGCCGCTAAAGAAGCTGGCAATATGGTCGATCTGGACAGCAATCCAACCAAATTGATTGAGGTTGTAGCTATTGGCAAACAGCTCCTGATCACGCGGGGTGCGCTTACAACTTTTTCGATCGCAAACGATGTGGCGAAATACTTTGCAATCATTCCAGCGATGTTCATGGCGACCTACCCGGCACTCGGGCGATTCAATGTCATGGGTCTGCATACGCCACAGAGCGCCGTGCTGGCAGCCGTAATCTTTAACGCGCTGATCATCATTGTGCTGGTACCGCTTGCTTTACGCGGGGTGAAATATCGGCCGGTGGGTGCTGCAGCGCTGCTGCGTCGAAATATTCTCATTTACGGCCTGGGTGGACTTGCGGTGCCTTTTCCCGGCATCTGGATTATTGACCAGTTGTTGTTTCACTTGCATCTCGCTTAGGGCATAGAAGGAATCCAAATGATCCAGCAACTTGCACCGGCCTTTCGCATGACTCTTCTGCTCACAATTCTGACAGGGCTCATCTACCCGGGAATCGTAACCGGGCTGTGCCAAGTCTTGTTCAGAAACCAGGCAAATGGAAGCCTGATTACAAAGGATGGACGTATTATCGGTTCGCAATTGATCGGGCAAAACTTCGGCAAGCCTGAGTACTTTCATCCGCGACCATCGGACGCAGGAAACGATGGCTACGACGCCACAGCATCGACCGGGTCGAATCTGGGTCCCACGAGTCAAAAACTGCTGGACAGGATGAAGAACTCCGCTGCCCAGTTCCGGAAGGAAAACGCGGGGTACGCCCCGGAGATTCCTGCAGATGCGGTTACGGCTTCTGGAAGCGGACTTGACCCTGACATCAGCGTGGCCAACGCCGAAATTCAGGCCGCGCGGGTGGCTAAAGCTCGAGGTATGACCGCCTCGGCGATCCAACAGTTCATCGTGCAGGCGACGGATGGACGCGCATTTGGGCTTTGGGGAGAACCGCACGTGAACGTGCTGAAGCTGAATTTGGCGCTCGATGGCCAGACCGGAACCAAGCAAAGCAATCGGAGCGGCGGATAATGGGAGAGTGCGGCAAGTGAGTGAACGGAAGCCGACTCCTGACCAGCTGCTGCAGCAGCTCGAATCGGAAGAAGAGCATCAGGCCCGTGGAAGGTTGAAAGTCTTTCTGGGGTATGCCTCCGGAGTTGGGAAGAGCTTTCGAATGCTGGATGAAGGACGTCGACGCTATGAGCGCGGGCAAGATGTGGTTGTGGGCGCCATCCAGCCTAAACTAGGGCCCGAGGTGCATAACGCCGTGACCGCACTTGAAGTGATCCCTTTGCAGAAAGTGGATGGCGTTGACGTGATGGATGTTCCCACAATCCTGCGTCGACGGCCCAAAGTGTGTCTGGCAGATGGATTAGCTTATGATAATCCTCCGGGCTCAGTGCATGCCAGACGTTGGCAAGATGTGGACGAGTTGCTAGACAACGGCATCTCAGTAATTACCTCTGTCAACCTGCAGCACATTGATGAGATGCGGAACCAAGTGGAGGCGATAACGGGCAAACACGTGACGCAAACGGTTCCGCTGAGTTTTTTGCAGACAGCAGACGAGATCGTGGTTGTGGATGCACCGCCGGAGACGTGTATGAGCGTCTCTGAGGAGCATTGGCCTAATGTTCCACAGAAGCTGTCGCAGCATAAGCTTTCAGAGCTGCGCGAAGTCGCGCTGCTGCTAGCGGCGGATACGATCGACAAACAGCTTGAGCGGTACCTGTCGCGGCACGGCATTGAGCAATCCTGGGGAACGCAGGAACGCATTATGGTCTGTCTCTCGCCGCGTGCCGATTATAAGAGGATGCTGGATAGTGCGGTTCGCAATCGTAACCGGTTTCATGGAGAACTGATCGCGATTCATCTGAACAGGCCGGATTGGGATCCTTCAGAACGGGCGCGGGTAGAGACTAGCGTGGGCGTCGCAAAGGAGCAGGGAGCAGAAATTGCTGTTCTGGATGGCGAGAACGCGGTCGACACAATTTTACGATTTGCACGCCATCGCGGGATCACCCAGATTTATGTCGGTCACAAGGGTCGTGAGAGTTGGTGGGAGCGTGCATTCGGCAGCGATTTGGACCGATTAATCAGTTCCGCTGAGGGAATAGACGTGCGTGTTTTCCCTCACTCCTGACACGCTATGAACTAAGCTCGGGACGAGACGAAGATCCGTCCGAACTCCAGCTCGGAATTAAGACCTGCTTCCGGACCAGGAATGGATTTGATGTCTCGGAACCCGGCTTCGGCCAGGCTTTCGAGAAAGTCCGCCTCTTCAAAACAACGCTGTTCCACTACGCTGCGGTTTTGACGCCAGCAGTCAGACCCCTCGCTTTTTATGAACCAGATGAGTTCGGTTGATGCAAGCTGGGTGCTCGGGTTGTAAGAACCTCGAACAAGGCTGACGTTTGTATCGTCGAGGTTCACTACCCAACGCTGCAGATCGGCCGTGTAAGCTTCGTGAAGATTCATGTCGAACACGAACAGGCCATCTTTTTTCAAAGCACGGTGAGCATTGACAAAAACCTGTTTCAGGTCTGCAAGCTGAAGTATGTGGTTCAGAGAATCGAAGGTAGAAAGAGCGGCATCGACGGGCTGAGATAGCTGAAATTTGCAAGCGTCCTCAACCTGAAAGTTAACAGTGGGCATGGCCTGCCGAGCCAGCTTGATAAGTTCAGGTGAAGCGTCGATGCCAACGACCGAGTAACCACGACGAACAAGCTCCCGAGTTACCTGCCCCGATCCGCAACATAGGTCAAGAACGTAGCTGCGAACCGGAACTCGTGAGAAGAAAAGGCTTTCAAGAGCTGGGAGGGCAGCCGGCAGATACCAATCTGCCCAGAGCTTGTTGTAAAGACCGGCGATGGGGTCGTAGGACGAATTTGGAATTTCCAGCATGCGATGAATCGGTAGAGAATACCTGTGGGGGATGAAGCCTGATGCTCTCCCCGAAGTATAAACGCTCTTAGCTCACCAGTGCCGATTTTGTAGCTCAGGGCCAGACTGCGCACAGTCAAATAAAGGTGACTCCGACGCGTCATCTGGTTGTTGTTCTGGGAGATCAACTCGATCTTCAATCCGCTGCGTTCGACGGGTTCGATGCAGGGCGGGACGTGGTGTGGATGGCAGAGGCGGCGGATGAATCGACTTACGTTCCATCGCATAAGGTCCGCACCGCTTTCTTTCTATCTGCAATGCGGCACTTTGCCGAAGAGGTCCGAAGGCGCAAATTCGAGCTGGAGTACAGAATGCTTGATGCGCCTGAGAACAGCGGATCGCTCGACGGCGAATTGCGTGCGGCTATTCAGAAATTCAAGCCGGAAGCTGTAGTGGTTGTGGAACCTGGCGAGTACCGCGTCGAGGAGATGGTGAAGGGTGTTGCGGCCGAAGCGGGAGTCTCTCTCAAGATCAGGCAGGACCGGCACTTCTTCTGCTCGCGACAAGATTTCGCAAGGTGGGCGCAAGAACACAAACAGCTACGCATGGAGTTCTTCTATCGGGAGATGAGGAAGCGCTCCGGCGTTCTGATGGAGCGAGGCAGGCCCGTTAACGAAAGATGGAATTTCGATACGGAGAACAGGGGGAGCTTCGGAAAAGCGGGACCGGGACTGTTACTGCCCGAGCCTCACCTTTTCCCACCTGATCAAATTACGCGTCAGGTGATCGCCTTGGTCAACGATCGCTTCGCGCAAAATCCCGGGACGCTCCAGCGATTCGAGATGCCCGTCAGCGTGGAAGATAGCCGCATCGCTCTAAAAGACTTTGTAGAGCGGCGACTACCTGATTTCGGGAAGTTCCAGGATGCCATGTGGACGGGTGAGCCGTACTTATTCCATTCGCGCCTATCGGGACTCATGAATCTGAAAATTCTTGATCCGCGCGTTGTTCTATCGGCAGTAGAAGATGCTTATCATGACGGGCACGCACCCCTAGCGGCTGTTGAGGGATTTGTCCGGCAGATTATAGGGTGGCGCGAGTATGTGCGGGGCGTGTATTGGACCTACATGCCGAAGTACATCGACGGCAATGCATTACGGGCAGAGGAGCCGCTTCCCAATTTTTACTGGACGGGCGAGACGGACATGAACTGCCTTCGGCACGTTATTGGACAGACGCTTGAATACGGGTACGCACACCACATTCAGAGATTAATGATTACGGGGCTCTACTCGCTGATGTTTGGTGTAAGGCCAGTGGACATTCATAGATGGTATCTGGCGGTTTACTGGGACGCTGTGGAGTGGGTGGAGATGCCGAATACGATCGGGATGTCGCAGTACTCGGATGGCGGGATGATGGGATCGAAGCCCTACATTGCGACCGGAAAATACATATCCAGAATGAGCAACTATTGCGCGGGATGTAAGTACAAGCCTGACGAGATTCTGGGCGAGAAGGCGTGTCCGTTTACGACGCTCTACTGGGATTTTCTTATCAAGCATGAAGAGATGCTTTCTCAGAACCAGCGCATGCTTCTGCAGGTGAAAAACCTGAAGCGGCTGAGCACAGAACAGAAGAATAATATCCGGGAGCAAGCTGAGACTCTACGTGCATCGACCGCCAAAGAAAGCTATTAAGTTTTTGGTTCTGGGCGGCGGAAATGGCCGGGTGAGCTGTTATCTGCCTCGAACATTCTGTCGAGGGCCTGGCGGAGCGGGCCGAGCGATACAACGCGCTTTCCGGTAACTGCGAAAGCAGCAACGTCAGCTCCGGCGAAACAGCGACTTAGCTCGGGCGGAAGACCGCAAGCAACGTTGTAGCCGCGAGCAAAAGGGGAGAAGGCGGGAACCACAATGCACTGCGGCCCGACCAGAAAGACCGGAAGCTGATGGCCTGCCCCGGAGGCATCCCGTACTGGAAGTGAGGGATGAAGATGCCCCATGACAAGTGTGTGATTTTCGGGCCACGCAAACGTGAAGCGATCCCCGTGCACCGCAGTTAAGTAGCCGTCTGACCACGACTCGCAATGATGAAGCGGAAGATGACCGAACTCCCGCGCAAACGCACGGTCGTGGTTACCGCGAACAGATACGAGTTCCGCTCGACCACTGAGTTCTCTGAGCGTTGCCTCGATCCAGTTCCGCTCAGGCTCACAGGGGCGGGGAGCGTGGACCAGATCGCCTAAGAAAACGAGACGCTGAGGTGAAAGTTCATCGCACACCTGCAACAGTTTTTCTTTAGTCTGAAAATCCGCGAGGGGACCGAGTTCGCCACGACGGCGTTGTGCCCAACTGTAACCAAGGTGCGTATCAGCGATGAAAAGGATTCGAGCGCGAGGCATCCACAATGCGCCGGAACAGTGGGCAAGAAGGCCAAAGGCAACTGGAGCGGTAGTACTGAACATTGAAGGTGGAAGACCCTGCAAAGTTGGGATGCCGGCGAGCAACAATCAGGCGCGGAAATCGAACCCAAGATTTTGCATGTCAGCTATGATCCGGTTTCGAACCTCCGTAACTTCTTCGGTCGTCACTGTGTGAGTCAGCGCGCCAATCTCAAGGTGATACGTAACGCTCTTTTGGCCTGAGGGAAGAGGTGGACGATCGTACTGCCTGACGAATTCGATCCTAGCTAGATTAGGGCCTGCGAACTCCGTAAGTTTCCCTTGTATGTCGGAAACGGGCGTCCTCAAGTCCGTCACTACAGACAGATCGAAGCCGCTGGTGGGGAATTTGCGAACGGGCGTGTACTTGATTGCGCCCCGGTTGGCGACTTCTTGCGCGATGCAAACGTCGACATCAAAGAGAACCGCTCGGCCTTCGATATCCTCAGCTTCGAGCATTGACGGGTGAAGCTCGAAGATACGGCCGATGACAGACCCATACCACTCAATTTCGGCTGTGCGGGCGGGGTGCTCGTAGGTGCGAGCGGCCGCTGCTTTCAGATGGATAGAGGGAAAGAGGCAGTTTAGAACACGCTTGAGCTCGAAGAAATCCTGCTCATTCCCATGCGCGTCGTAGAGGGCGGCCGCGGCGTGAGTGCTTTCTTGAGCGAGATTGTCTTTTCCAGTTGTGTTGACCTCATTTCCGATTTCGAACATTCGGAAGTCGGAGTAGTTTCGCACATTGCTAACGACATTCTTAAAGAGACCGGGTATCAAACTGGAGCGGAGATGCGTTAGTTCGGCGGCAATCGGATTCTTTAGAGCAAGGTGCGATTGAATGGGAAGCCCAAAATCTTGGACGTCCGCAGTCCCAGTGAATGAGTAGTTATAGACTTCTGTGAAGCCCTGGTCAGCGAGTTCGCGGCGAAGCTTACGAACGTATAGCCGCATATGGTTTACGGGCGGGACCACTGTGGCCACCGTGGGCGGCGTTGGGATAATTTCGTCGTACCCCAGCATGCGGCCGATTTCCTCCACCAGGTCGTCTTCGACACTGATGTCTTTGGTTGCGCGCCAGCTAGGGACTGTAACGACGAGCATGCCGGGAGCGGTTTCAACAGATCCGAATCCCAACGAGCTTAGGATATCGACAATCTGGCCGGTGCTGATGGGGTTGCCGAGTTTGCGAACAACGAAATCAGTAGACAGTGCAATGGGTAACGCGGGTGTGAGCACAGTGTGGGTGTCCGTTACACCACCGCTGGCGTAAATGCCGGGGCAGACATCCCGGAAGAGTCTAACGGCACGAGCAAGTCCGCGTAAGGTGTTGTGCGGATCGAGAGATTTCTCAAAGCGCATCGAGGCGTCGGTTCGCAGCTTGTGACGAGAGGAAGTGGACCGAATACGGGCGGCTTGAAAGTTGGCGCTTTCCAAAAAGATGCGAGTTGTGGATTCCGAGATTGCGGTATCCGCACCGCCAATGACACCGGCGAGAGCGACAGGGCCAGAAGCGTCGGCAATGACGAGGTCGGTTTCAGAGAGTTCGTATGTATCGCCATTGAGTGCTATAAGACGCTCGCCGCGACGTGCCGTTCGGACGTAAATGGTTTCCCCGGCAAGCTTATCCGCATCGAAGGCGTGCATGGGCTGAGGCAGTTCAGCGAGGACGTAATTGGTTACGTCAACAATGTTGTTGATGGGATTGAGCCCGATGTTTTGAAGACGAGCTTGCAGCCATAGCGGAGACGGGCCGACTTGAACTCCAGTGAAGGTGAGACCGCTGTAACGGGAACAAAGAGCAGGGTCGACGATCTGGGCTGAGAATTGAGCGATTCCTTTTGGAAGGAGATTCATATCGACCGGATCGATCAGCTGACGTTGAGTGATGGCCGCAACTTCACGCGCCATGCCATGGTGGCCCCAAAGATCAGGACGGTGGGTCAGACTCTTATTATCGATATCGATTACCCAGTCGGGACTGAGGCCGGGCAGCGGATCACCGGGCTGCACGTTTCTAAGTTCGAGTAATCCGGAATGATCGCGGTTTATGCGGAGTTCAGCGGCACTGGCGAGCATGCCTTCACTCTCGACGCCATCGATCATCACAAGATCGATCAATTTGCCGTCCAGTGAAACGCCGGGCCGGATCCAAGGAGCGAGCAGTCCAGGGCGCACGTTCGGAGCGCCGCAGACAACCGTCACTTCTTTTTTGTTTCCTACGTCGATACGAACTGCTTTATTTCTGCCGTTCGGCAGAGATTCGACTGAGAGAATTCTGGCGGCGAAAACGCCGGTAAAGTGTGTTCCGACAGCTTCGATGGCTTCGCATTCGGCGGTTTTGACAGTGACGAGGCGCTCGAGATCTTCCGGAGGAGTAGCAAGACCGTCAACAAGTTCGGCAATCCAGCGGTATGAAAACTTCAACTTACTTTCCTTAGCATTAATGAGGCAAGAGCAGCTAAAACTGAGACAGGAAGCGGAGATCGCCCCCTTGCAGCTGGCGAATGTCGTCGATGCCGTAACGCATCATGGCAAGACGAGTGAGTCCGAGACCGAAAGCGAAGCCGCTCCATTGACCGGGATCGATGCCGCTCATGCGAAGAACAGTTGGGTGCACCAGTCCGCAAGGAAGAAGCTCGACCCAGCCACTCTGTTTGCAAACCGGACACCCGACTCCATCACAAATCAGGCAGCGGATATCAAGCTCAAACCCGGGCTCGACAAAAGGAAAGTAACCGGGCCGCAAACGGACGATAACGTCGCGCTTGAAGATCTCGCTGAGCAGAGTCTTCATGAAATAGATCAGGTTAGCAACGGAAACATTGCGATCCACCATCATGCCTTCTAACTGATAAAAGGTATGCTCGTGCGAGGCGTCGACCTCTTCGTTTCGAAATACTCGACCGGGTGCAATCATGCGAAGAGGCGGACCAAATTTCCTCATACCGCGCACCTGGACGGGCGAAGTATGGGTACGCAGCAGGTGGCCGTTGGCAAGCCAGAAGGTGTCCTGCATGTCGCGCGCAGGATGAGTAGCGGGAATATTCAAAGCATCAAAGTTGTGTTCCTCGGTCTCGACCTCCGGGCCATAAAGGATTGCAAATCCAAGCGAAGTGAACAAGTCTTCGATTTCTTCCTGAAGCTGGGTGATTGGGTGAAGGCTTCCAGGATGAATCCCGTTTGATGGAAGCGTGACGTCGATCCACTCTTTCGAAAGCCGCTCAGCGAGATCGGCCTGTTCGAAGCGACGCTTTTTCGATTCGTACTCCGATTCCAGATCCTCTTTAACCGAGTTGAGCAGTTTGCCGAAACTAGCGCGCTCGTCCGGTTTAAGTTTGCCGAAATCGCGACTAATTTGTGCGAGCGAACCCTTTCTGCCGAGAGTCTCTACGCGAGCTTCTTCGAGTTCGTCAACCGAGTAAGCCGCAGAGAAGGCGGCGAGCGTCGCTCGCCGGATCTCTTCAAGTTTTGAGTCGAGCATTTACTGCTGAGGAGGCCGATGAGCCCCCAAGTGCTCCAGTAGATTGGCTACTTCGCCCTTGCCGTTTAGGAGCGCCATGTCGAGAGGCTTCTGTCCGTTGTCGGCGGGAGCATCAGTTGCAGCACCGGCCGCTACCAGAAGCTCAATCATCTCTTTATTCCCGGATTGCGCTGCGCTGTGAAGAGCAGTCCAGCCGCCTTCCTGCCGGGCATTGGGGTTAGCCTGATTCTCAAGAAGAAGTTTGACCAGCGCGCTCTGACCGCCGGCGACGGCAGCGTGCAGCGGGGTATTCTTCATCTGGTTTGTCGAGCGAGCGTCGATCTGTACACCGCGGGCCAGGAGCGCCTCCGCAAGTTGGGGATGTCCGAAGAATGCTGCAAGGTGAAGAGGCGACCAACCATCTCCGCTATGCATCTCGAGCAATGAGGGGTCACGATTGAGTTCTGCTTGCACCGGCTCAAGTTTGCCGGCAACGCAGGCCGTAAAGAAATCGAGTCGAGGATTGAGGCTAAGCAAATACTCTGCGATCTTTTCCTGGCCATAATATTTTGCCAACAGAAAGGCGTTTTGGCCAGACTCGTTTGATCCATTTAGGAGCGCAGGGTCGGTAGCTATGGCAGATTGAACCGCAGTGAAATTCCCTTCTTTGACCTGTTGGTGAAAAAACGTGAGGTCCATTAATCAGGCTCAGGGTAGTCAGGCTGCCGGAAGGAACACCTGGTCGGTGTGATTCAGTTCCCAATCGAGGTGGTTGATATAGAACAGCAAGATTTCACGGGGATAGTTGCCGGAGAATTCATCGAATACGCGTTTTTGCCAACCTTCGGTAAGGAATTGCTCTGGGCTAAGATCCTTCTCGAAAAAACCCTGTTCATGCGGTATTTCGAGCAGGTTCAGTACGTCCCCGATCATGTCGAGATGGGAGAGGAGGAAGACCTGGGAGAGATCGGTTGCGAAATCCTCTTCACCGGCCTCGATGCGCATCCAGAATTTCGGTTCTGCCTTGCGGAGCGACTCACTGTTAAGCTTTAAGAGGCGAGCACGCAGCTTGAATCTCTCGTAAACCTGGTACGTCTTCAGCTTGCCGATCGAGATGCCACGGACCAACTCCTTAAAGACATCCGGACCTAGCGCCTGGAAGACGCTACACATCTGCATCGTTCAAAGCGTAGCATAAAGAAGGCCTAAGCCCGGCCGGGCATTCAGGCCAGTTATCACCATTTCCAGCCTCTCCTGCCGGTGTGGCGCTAAACTTGGAAGTTTTGGGTTGAACAGGCCAGAATTCATGAGTAACTTGATTGTTCTTGGTGCGCAGTGGGGCGACGAAGGAAAGGGCAAGATTGTCGACTTGCTCTCCGACCGTTTTGACGCTGTAGCGCGCTATCAGGGAGGGCATAATGCGGGCCACACCGTTTTCATCGGGGAACGCAAGTTCGTTTTGAAACTGATCCCCAGCGGCATTCTGCGAACAGGCGTGCAGGCGGTTATCGGCAATGGAGTGGTGATTGATCCCGGCGCTCTGTTGAAAGAGATTGAAGCGCTGGAGGACGCAGGTATCAGCGTTCGATCGCAGTTAAAAATCAGCAATCGCGCCCATGTCATCTTTCCGTTCCATCGAACGATTGAAAAAATTTCGGAAGGACGGGAAAACCGGATTGCGATAGGGACGACGTCACGCGGCATCGGGCCTTGCTACGAGGATAAAATAGCGCGGCGCGGCATACGAATTGCCGATTTTGTCGATAGCAACTTCGAATCGCTCTACCGATTACTGGCTGAGGACAAGCAGCTGATCGCGGACGCCTTTCAGATTTCCGATCGCGTCGATTTCACGGAGATTCTCGAGCAATATAAAGGGTACGCCGACGCGATCCGGCCCATGGCCTGCGACACAGCGCACCTTCTGAACGAGCTGATCAGCGAAGGAAAGTCGGTCCTTTTCGAAGGCGCGCAGGGGACGATGCTCGACATCGACTTCGGTACTTATCCGTTTGTGACAAGCTCCAGCGCAGCCGCTGGAGGCGCCTGTACTGGAACCGGTGTTCCGCCGACCCGTATTGACGGCATTGTGGGTGTTTCAAAGGCTTACATTACCCGCGTAGGCGCAGGGTCGTTCCCTTCAGAAGATCTGACTGACATGGGCGATCGGATTCGGGTTACTGGGAATGAGTTCGGGTCGGTCACCGGGAGGCCACGGCGCTGTGGCTGGTTTGACGTTCCCCTCCTGCGCTATACGGCAGAAGTGAACGGTTTCGACAGCGTGGTGCTGACTAAACTGGATGTCCTGGACGAGTTGGATGACGTTCCGGTTTGTGTTTCGTACGAGGTAGACGGTGAGCGGATTGAATACATGCCAGCAAGCACAAGGCGTATGGAAACGGTTAAGCCGGTTTATGAACGGCTGCCGGGTTGGAAGAAGCCGACACGAGGGTTAACCAGAATTGCCGACCTGCCGATCGAAGCCCGGAAGTACCTGGACTTCCTTCAGGGGAGAACTAGAGTCGAGATTGGAGCAGTTTCGAATGGTCCGGAGCGCAACGAGACTTTATTTATCACAGGATCGAAGCTTGAAAAACTGCTGCCGTAACGGTGATCAATCCTGCTGACGGCGGCGATGAACCGAAGTTGTAATAGACTTGAAAACAGTTAATTCGTTTTTAAAAGAGGTTTCGCAATGGCACTCACAGCAAAGAACCGGCGTGTCGGAAATGTAGTGATCGTAGATCTCAATGGCAAGATCACACTGGGCGAGAACACGGGAATTCTGCGAGACGAATTGCGGTCTCTCCTGGCGCAAGGCAGCAAACAGATTGTATTGAACATGGCCGGAGTTTCTTACGTTGACAGCGCCGGGCTCGGTGAACTGGTCGGGGCGTATACGACAGCAACAAACCAGGGCGGTTCGGTAAAGATGCTCAACATGCAAGGAAAGATGAAAGATTTGTTACAGATTACGAAGCTGCACACGATTTTCTCGACTTTCGACAATGAGCAGGAAGCGACTTCGAGCTTCGGTGTCGGCGCGAGCGCCTGAGCTTCGATCAAATGCGAGGCGGTTTAACTCGGTAGTCGTTCACGTTAGGCATGCGTATTACGCGACACATTTCGAAAAGGCGTGATCTGGCACGCTCGCCGATACGTTCTTCTAAAGTGATGCGAAACGAGTGACCACTTCCGCCGACTGATTTTTCTGCGAGTGGTCCGCTGATATCAGGGTCGACTAGATTCGTGGTCGCAATAAGGGGTTTTCGATGGTTGTACCGGAAATTCACAATGGCTGTCACGGTATCTTCGACCCAGTCCGTTACGCGGTGAGCGCCCAAGTCGTCAAGCAGCAAAACTTCCGATTCTAAGGCCACGCGGTAGGCTTCCCGGTTGCTGGTTCCCAGGGTCTCATTATAGGAAGAGCGAATCCGCTCGAGAAGGTTCTGGTAATCGAAGAAGATACCTTCGTGACCGCGTGATGTCAGTAGCTTGAGAGCTGAAACGGCAAGATGGGTTTTCCCCGTCCCGGGTGGCCCGACCAGCAACAATCCTGGTTTTGCATTACCCGGATAATTGCGGGTGTATGCGGCAACAGCGAGCATGACATCGGCCAATCCTTTTTGAGCAACGGGATTGTCCTGCGGTAGATGGAAGGTTTCAAAAGAAGCTTTGCGGTAATTTTCAGGGATTTGCGCTCTGCCTTCGAGCTCAGCGTTGTACGTCTCCGCTACGCAAGTACAGCGGTTCGCCGCTGATATTCCATCTTTCTCCTCGACGACCCAACCTGTGCCCCCGCACAATCTACAGTCCAGCTTTGCCATTTGATCGACTACTCGATGACCAAGAGCATCGCACCTGCGGCGACGGTCCTGCCAATTTCGGCGTGAATACTGAACACGATTCCGCTCTTGGGCGATTTGAGTTCATTCTGCATCTTCATGGCTTCGACAACTACTAATCCCTGACCGGCTTGGACCTGCTCGCCAACCCTGACGAGCATCTGAATGACTTTGCCGGGCATGAGCGCTTTGACCTGAACGGGACCAGTCTGGCCAGAGGACTGCTTCCTGCTGTTGCGATCCCGAGTATCGAAGACGGTTCCGATTAGGCGCCGCCCAGAGGTGACGATCTCAAATTCGTTTGCCTTGGCTGAGATAACGACTGTGAGGCTTCGCGACCCGAGAAGGACCGAGTAAGTACCGGGACTAATTTCCGCGACGGAGGCGGCACCGGAGCCGGTATACGGTCCCGAAAGAGAATATCGATATTCGATCCCGTCGTGACGCAACTGCAGCGAGTATTCGACGCCATCCAGCTGGATTTGCAGATTCAACGGAGCTGGGACCACCTTCCCTCAGCGCGCCATAAGCCGGGTTTATCAGGAGGCATCTCCCGGGGCGTTGACGAATTTTGCGCGTGGACGGCTGCGGCGAGAAGGGCCGCCGTGACGGTATCAGACAACGATCCGGCAACGCTGTTGCTCGCAGCAAAATCGTTGAGGAAAGATGTATGAAGATCGCCTGAAAGGAAGCGCGGATCACGTGTCAGCTTCTCGAACAGCTCGAGATTAGTAGTGACTCCCAAGATTTGGTACTCGGCAAGAGCCCGGCGCAAACGGCTTACCGCACTTTCGCGCGTCTCCGCCCAGACTGTGAGCTTGGCGAGCAAGGGATCGTATTCAAGAGGCACATTCCAGCCAGCGTAGACTCCAGCATCGACTCGAACACCGGGCCCGGACGGCTCAGCATAGTGAGAGATTCGGCCAGGACTGGGAAAATAGTTGTTTTCAGGATCTTCTGCGTAAACCCGGCACTCAATAGCAGAGCCGCGCCATCTGACGTCCTCCTGCTGAATAGTAAGGCGGGTGCCGCAGGCGATTCGAATCTGCCATTGCACCAGGTCGATTCCGGTCACCCATTCGGTTACAGGATGCTCGACTTGAAGGCGAGTATTCATCTCGAGAAAGTAGAAGCGCCCGTCGGAATCGGCGAGAAACTCAAGCGTGCCCGCATTGAAATAGTTTGCCGCTCGAGCAATTTTCAGGGCAGCTTCGCTGATTTGCTTCCGAAGCTCCGGACGGGCAAGGATCATAGGAGAGGGGCACTCCTCGACGACCTTCTGGTGGCGGCGCTGGATAGAACATTCGCGTTCACCGAGATGGATGAGGTGGCCGGCCTCGTCGCCCAGCACCTGAATTTCGATATGGCGCGGCCGGGTAATTAATTTCTCAAGGTAGACTTCACCGGATCCGAAAGCGGCCTCGGCTTCGCTGGATGCGGCGCGCATCGCCGACTCGAGCTGCCCTTCATTTTCGACAGCACGCATGCCCTTGCCGCCACCACCGGCAGCTGCCTTCAGCAGAACCGGGTAGCCGATCTGAAGGGCAATTTTTGACGCTTCGGAGAGGTCGCGAACACCCTGTTCGGTTCCAGGCACGACTGGGGCCCCCACAGCCAAAGCGAGACGGCGAGCAGAGATCTTCGAACCGACCTGCTCAATCGACTCAGGCGAAGGTCCGATAAATTTTACCTCGTTGTCACGGCAGAGGCGTGCGAAGGCTGCGTTCTCGCTGAGAAAGCCATAGCCGGGGTGGATGGCCTCGGCCCCGGTGAGGTGAGCTGCCTGAATGACCCGTTCGCCGTCAAGATAGCTTTGCGCAGAAGGGGACGGACCGATCGCTACAGCTTCATCGGCCATTTGAACGTGCAAAGAAGTGCGATCAACCTCCGAGAAAACAGCGACGCTAGCGATATCCATCTCGCGAAGAGCGCGGATGATCCGCAAGGCAATCTCGCCGCGGTTGGCAACTAGAACCTTTTTAAACAAGGCCGGGGCTCGATTCGTAGTCGACGGAAACCAGAAAAAGGCCTCTTGACGGGGCAGTCGGCCCGGGGTGGATGTGACAGTTGGGCTTGAGTCGACTCAGGAGATCGGTCCGACACAGGTTGTGCTTTCCGATCTCCAAGAGTACCCCGACGATGTTGCGGACCATATGCTTTAAAAATCCAGAACCGGTTACCTGATAGATCAGTAAAAGGTCCCTTCGGAACAGGACGGATTTAAAAATCCTTCTCACTTTTGCCTGCTGAGTGCATGGATGCTCCAGGAGATCCTTGTCATCGGCAGCGGCGAATGCGGTAAAGTCGTGTTCTCCTTCGAGCAAAGGAGCCGCTTCGATCATAGCTGGTTCATCCAAGGGAAAGGGGTGGTGAAACACAAAATGGCGGTCGAAAGGCGGACAGATCTCTTCACGAAAGATTCGGTACTCGTATGTTTTACGACGGGCATCAAATCGAGGATGAAACTCCAGCGGAACTTCGCGAACGCGAGAGATACGGATGGAGCGCGGTAACAGGCGGTTAACGGCACGACGGAAGTTATCGGCCGGAATGGGATTCTGAAGCGAAACGGCAGCAACCTGAGCGAAGGCATGGACGCCGGCATCCGTGCGACCTGAAGCAGCAACATTGACGAAGTTGCCTTCGATACCGCCTATTACTTCCTGCAGGATGCCCTGAATGGTAGGCAAGCCCGGCTGTACCTGCCAGCCATTGAACTCAGTGCCGTCATAGGCGACTTCAAAGCACAATCTGCGCATTTCAGTTCCAGCAAAGGATCAAAGTCAAAGAGGTCGCGATCCCGGTTTAATCAAGGGCTGACCTTCTTTGCAGAAAGGACAATCTTCAGGTTCGAAGGTGACAGGGTGCATCGTTTCGAGTGCCACGCGAGGAACGCCAACTTCGGCGTGACCGCCGCTACGGTCAATTATCGACGCAGCAGCAAGCACCTTCGCGCCCGCCCCGACCAACATGCGAATGACTTCCTGGGTACTGCCACCGGTCGTGATTACGTCTTCGATGACAACCGCCTGCTCGCTGGGCTTAATTTCGAAACCGCGGCGGAGAGTCATTGCTTTTGTGGTGCCGTCACGCTCAGCAAAGAGCGAGCGCACATTCAAAGAACGAGCGACTTCGTGGCCGATAATAACCCCACCCAGGGCAGGTGAAACCACGACGCCGATCGTTTCGTTTTTAGTCAGAATCCGGATTTCAGTGGCGAGCCGCGCGCCCAGTTGTTCCGCGTAAGAAGGCACCGAAAGAACTTTGGCGCATTGAAGATACTCGCCACTGTGAAGACCGCTCGTTAGCCGGAAATGGCCGCGCAGATAAGCTCCGGTTTCACGAAAAAGGTCCATAACCGCAAGCGGCATCACAGCCGAAAGGATAACAAGCGAGCGGAACACAATAGAAGAAAATCTAAACGGGAGCCTCTTGTCTCAGCACGTTGTCTCAACACGGAAACTGGCGTCCCATAAACGAACACCGCCCAAATCAATCCACAGCAGATTCACAGCAAAGACAACAACTTAGCCGTAGGAACCGACGGCAGTGAGCGTGCGCACGTGGACACTGGCCCCATCTGATTGCTGGATGGCGAAGGTGCGCTGGCTACGATTTGCTGGGTTACCATGAGAGATCACGAAAGCTCAGGGAACCTCAATGGTTGTTTGCTCGTTCACTGTTAATGCAAGTGGATTGCAAGCCTGCTGAAATCGAGGAACGCGCGAAGCGTTAGACAAGGCTTAACGGTTTTAATGAACAGATATAGAGCACTGCTGTCTCTGCTGTGTAGTTGGCTTACGCTGGGCAGTTCCGCGTTTGCGCAGAATGCGGTTAGAGTGGACCAGCCAACGGGAGGCTTGGGATGGCTTACCCGACCGTATCGGCAACGCTACATCCCTCCAATCAATTTGCGAAACTCCGATCGGCTTGAGGCGTTGGTTCGCGCCGGAAATCTCTACCTCTCATCCGATGATGTAGTGGCGCTTGTACTTGAGGACAATCTGGATATCGAAATACAGCGCTATGGTCCGCTGCTTACGAAGCAAGTCACTTTGCGAGCACAGGGCGGCGGCGCTCTAAGGACAGTGGGAGTTGGTGTTGCGCAAGGGCCGACGAGTGTCAGCTTGACCGGCGTAAGTCTGAATGCAAGCGGCGGATCGACCTCTTCAGCAGGCTCGGGTGTTAGTTCCGGAGGCGGAATTGTCACTGCGCTAGGCCCGATCGTTCCGAATTTTGACCCGCAACTGGTCTTCTACTCCAATTTCGCGCACAATACTTCTCCCGAGAGCAACACGGTTCTCACTGGAACGACGGCCTTGATTCAATCGCAAAGGACCGCCCAGGCTGAGATCTATAAGTACTCCACGTTCGGTACCTACGCCCAGCTGACTTATACGAGCAGTTGGAACCAATACAACAGCGCTTTCTATAACATCGACCCTTATACATTCGGCAGCCTGGATCTTCAGGTATCTCAAAATCTTCTTCAGGGCTTTGGGCGGCCGGTTCTTGAACGCTTCATACGTATTTCAAAGAACAACGAGAAAGTGTCCGATCTGCAATTCAGACAGCAGGTGATTACTACGGTTTCTTCTGTGCTGAACCTGTATTGGGACCTGGTCAGTTTCAATGACGATCTCAAGGCAAGAAAAGATGAACTTGCAACCGCTCAAGCGTTGTTTGAAGATAACAAGAAGCAGGTGCAGATTGGGACGCTGGCGCCGATTGAGGTTACTCGGGCGGAGGCTCAAGTCTATTCCAGCCAACAGGATTTGCTCATTTCTCAGACTAATCTATTGCAGCAGGAAACAGTTCTTAAGAATGCTCTAAGCCGGAACGGAGTGGCCAATCCTACCCTTGCCGAAGTACATGTTGTGCCGCTTGACACTTTCAAAGTTCCCGAGAAAGAAGAAGCAAAGCCGATCGATGAACTGGTGAACCAGGCACTGGGAACGAGGGCAGAAGTTCTGCAGCAGCGGATTAATCTTGACAGCGATAAGGTCACTCTGAAAGGAATCAAGAACGAGCTGAAGCCAACGCTGCAGGTGTTTACCGAGCTCACAAATAATGGTTTAAGTGGAAATCCCAATTACTTAGCCAACGCTCCCGGTTATGCGGGTCCGGCGATATCTGCTGTGCCGTACTTGACTGGTGGTTATGGCAACCTAGCACGGCAAATCTTTCGCCGGGACTTCCCAAGTTACTCTGCTGGAGTTTCTCTAAATATTCCTCTGCGCAACCGGGCAGCTCAGGCCGATTTTGCCACTCAGGCATTGACCACACGGCAGGATGAGCTCGCCTTACAAAAACAGGTGAACCAGGTTCGCGTAGATGTGCAGAATGCGGTAATTGGCTTGCGCCAGGCACGCGTGCGTTACGACTCAGCGATAAAGGCCCGCACGTTGCAACAGCAGACACTCGAGGCTGACAGGAAGAAATATACACTTGGCGCATCCACAGTGTTTCAGGTGATTTCAGATCAGCAGAGTGTGGCCTCTGCCGCGAGCACAGAGACGCAGGCGCTCGCAAATTACAGCCATGCTCAGGTGGCGTTTGATCAGGCTATGGGCACGACACTAGACGTGAATCGGATCTCAATTGAAGAGGCGCGCGTGGGCCGCGTGGAGCGCAGATCGGTCCTGCCGGCGAACCTTCCGGCTCCGGTACAGGAAAAGTAGCAGATGTCGATCAATCGGCTGTTTCTACATTGGACCCAACGCACGCTGTGCATTCTTCTCTCCTGCACGTGTTCGGAACCATTTGTATTGGCGCAAGACCTGTCTATTTCTAACGAGAAACCGACTGGCAATTTGATTCTTCGTCCTTACCGTGCCGCAAACATTCCTCCGGTGAACCTCAGGAATACCGGGCGACTGCAAGGATTGATTCGCGCAGGGAAGCTGTATTTAACTGCTCAGGATGCTATCGCTCTGGCACTTGAGAACAATATAGATCTGGAGTCGGACAGATATAACGCGCTGATCGATCAGTGGAACGTGATTCGATACGAAGCCGGAGGATCGCTACCAGGAGTTCCGAGCGGCACCTCGCAGGCGAGCAGTGTAACTAGCGGTCAAGGAGTGTCAGGTAGTCAGGCGGCAGCGGGCGTAACGAATGGAAACGCTAATTCGACGTCCGGAAATGCCGTAGGCGCAACGATTTCTCAGGTAGGTACAGTTACGCCGACTTTGGATCCGGTTATTCAGAGTACGTTATCTTTTTCGCATCGCTCATCGCCCCAACCTGAAGTCGTGCAGAGTGCCGTCACCAACCTGATCCAAAATACCCGTATCTACAATGTGTCTCTATCGCAAGGTTTGATTACTGGCGGTAACGCATCGATCACTTACAAGGACCAGTACTTGAATGAGAATGCGCCGACTGACTTACTGAATCCCTCGTCGGCAACTACACTGTCGCTCTCATTCCGTCATAACCTCCTGCAGGGGTTCGGAAGGCAACTAAACAGTCGGTCCATAACTGTCGCCAAAGCCAATCTGAAGGTGAACGATCTCTACTTCAAAACGGAAGTAGTGAACGTTGTTTCCAACGTTTTAGATCTGTACTACGGCTTGGTAGCGGATTACGAAGATGTGCGAGCCACGAAATCTGCACTTGACGTCGCACAGCAGTTTTACGAGAACAATAAGAAGCAGGTGACTATCGGCACTATGGCTCCCTTGGACGTGACCACCGCAGAGTCACAGGTGGCCTCGAGCGAGCAAGCGTATGTTCAGTCGCAAGCGACTCTCGAGCAGCAGCAGGTTTCTCTAAAGAACGTTATCAGCCGAACTGGCCTTGGAGAGCAGCAGGTTCGGGGAGTCCAGGTTATTCCTCTCGACCGGATTGTTGTTCCTGAGCAGGATGATTTGCCTCCAATAAAAACGCTGGTGGCCAAAGCGCGTGCGAATCGAGCAGATATCGAAGCAGACCGGCTGAACCTGATCAATAGCCAAACGAATGCAGTCAACACACAGAACGGGGTTCTGCCTACGTTATCGGTTCAGGCAAATGCCAGCGCGCAGGGGCTTGCGGGCGTCGCCCGGTATTCCCAAGTTCGGACAGGCCCATCACAGGGAGCCGGAATTATCCCTCCGGGTTATGTGGCGTGCCCACCCTCTGCCGGACCGCCAGGCTCGATCTGCGAGGTGCCCGACCCCTACTTTGTGGGGGGAATTAGTACCGCGCTCGGCCAGTCGATTCGCCGGGATTTCCCAACGCAAAATGTCGGGGCTTACATTGCTCCAACGATCTACAATCGTCAATCGATCGCCGATCAAGTTATCGACCAGCTTTCGATCAGACAGACAGAGTTGCAGAATGCAAAGAACATTAATCAGATTACGGTCGATGTCTCAAACCAAGTCGTTGGCCTGCAACAAGCGCGCATTCGCTATCAGTCAGCAGTGCACAATCGCGTACTCGAGGAGCAGTTGCTGACCGCGGAACAAAAAAAGTTTGCGTTAGGAGCCTCGACAACTTATAACGTTGTCCAGCAGCAACGTGATTTGGCGAGCGCCCAATCGACCGAGGTAGCAGCGCTAGTAACCTACAGCAACGCCCGGGTCAGCTTAGATCAGACGCTTGGGACCACTCTTGAATCTAATAACGTGGCAATTAAAGAAGCTCAGGAAGGTCGCGTACAACGTCCTTCGACTCTTCCCGATAGCTTACCGCTTAAGACCAATCCTTAACTCTGACGGCGTAGCGCAGGGCCTACCAGGTAGGTCTTGCTTGGAGGTAAAAACTGCTGTGCTTCCATGCGTCAGACTATAACAAAATCAACGCAGGCGAGTGCTAATCGCGTTTGGAGGTTGATTTGCAAACAAGAATTGCGTTGAAATCAGCTCAGGGACGATGGTTGTTCCTCACGACAGACCCACACACACCCCACATCTGCTTTCCCTTCAGCAAGCCACTAATAGCCCACCCAACCAAATCCCTGAGCAAACTGTTCGCGTTTCAAACCATCCATTTTCCTGAGTGAAGCCGCTGAGAATACTACCCTTGCTATCGAGCGCGACCGAGATCGTGCACGCCCTCGGCCTTGGCCAATGGCAGATTGGGCGGTCGCACGAATGTGACTTCCCCGACTGTGTTTTAGATCTGCCTGTGTGTACGTGGCCCGTCATTGAAGTCGGCGGCTCTAGTGCAGAGATTGATCGGCAGGTAAGAGAACGTGCATCGTCAGCGTTGAGTATCTACCAGGTTGATGCCGAGCTCATCGCGCGCTTGAGGCCGACCCACATTATTACTCAGACGCAATGCAAGGTTTGTGCAGTAAGCCTGGAGGATGTGAAGCAAGCGCTCCGCGAGGGCTTGGGGACTGATGCTGAAGTGATCTCCCTCGAGCCCTTCGAATTACGAGATCTATGGAGAGATATACGACAGATTGCCTCGGCCTGCGATGCGATCGAGCAAGCAGAACGCCTAATTACTTCTCTCAAGGCGCGAATGAGCGACATCCGGGATCGAGCCAACATTGACGACAAGCGACCCACCGTAGCTGCCTTAGAGTGGCTGGATCCTTTGATGGCGGCTGGCAATTGGGTTCCGGAGCTAATCGAACTTGCTGGAGGGGTGAATCTTTTTAGCATCGCAGGGCAGCACTCTCCGTGGATGACGTGGGATCAGCTGATCACTGCGGATCCCGATATCGTTGTAGCGCTTCCGTGCGGATTTGACCTTTACCGAACGGAGACCGAGAGTGCTGCCTTGGCAATGCATGCAGGCTGGGATTCTCTGATGGCAGTAGCTACGGGCAATGTCTTTGTTTGTGACGGAAACCAGTATATGAACCGGCCCGGTCCGAGATTAGTGGAATCCCTGGAGATTTTTGCAGAGATCTTACACCCAGACTTGTTTCCCCCACGTCTCGCGGGATCCGGATGGAAGCGATTTGCTGCCGGGAAGATCAGGCCGGAATTTTCAAGCTCTCTTCGATCGCGTTCGCGATGATTTTCCCATGAAATCGGCCGTTCTCTATAAATATCTCGTTTGTATGCGTGCCCGCTACAATCACGCCAGCTAGGTACACGCCTTTGCGTTCACTTTCCAAAGTATGAGGCTCCGTAATAGGCTTGGAGCTTTCTGGATCAAGATGAATCCCATGCTCGGCCATGAATTCAAAGTCAGGACGATAACCGGTTAGCGCAAAAACGAAGTCATTCTTTAGGCGGATTTCGCCTTCCGGGGTGTCAAGTATAACTTCGTGGGCCAGGATCTCCTTTACTCTGGTATGGAAGTACGCTCTGATTTCGCCACTTTTGATGCGATTCTCAATATTTGGTTTGATCCAGTACTTAACATTGTTCGAAATGCATGCTCCGCGGTGCACCATCGTCACTCGCGCGCCTGTCCAAAATAGCTCGAGCGCGGAAATGCAGGCTGAGTTCTTGGCGCCGATGACTAATACATCCTGGTTGTAATACGGATGAGCCTCCCGATAGTAATGGATAACCTTTTCGAGATCCTCGCCCGGTATATCGAGCCTGTTGGGAATATCGTAATAGCCGCTGGCTAGGATGATTTTTTTCGCCGAATAGCAGTGGTGGTTGCCTTCCGAGGTAACAGTCCGGATAGAGAAATTTCCGTCTGGGCCATCGAAGCTAAGCACGCGTTCGTATTGGTGAACGTCCAACCCGTAATGATCAGCAACGCGCCGGTAGTATTTCAAGGCCTCTGTGCGGCCTGGTTTCTCGTTGAGCGATGTCATCGGAATGTCGCCGATTTCAAGCAGTTCAGGCGTGGTGAAGAAAACCAGATTGATGGGGTAGTGATATATGGAATTAACTATGCAGCCTTTATCGAACAGGACAGGTCTCAACCCTCGTTTTTGAACCTCGATCCCGCAAGCGATACCAGTAGGTCCTGCTCCTACGATTGCGACATCTATCTGATCCATTCGATTCTCTTCCTATCTGATGAGAGTGCTTACAGGAGAGCTCCTACTTTCTGGTACACGGCTTCCAAAGCAGGCAGGAGAGAGCTGAGATCTTTCCCGGCGCCTTCGGCCATGTCGGGGCGTCCCCCTCCTTTCCCGCCAATTGCGCGTGCCACATCGCCTACCAGCTTCCCGGCCTGTACTTTACCGGTTAGATCTTTGCTGACTGTGGCGACAAGTGAAATTCCGGAATCCTGAACGGAGGCGATCACGACGACGGAACTGCCCAACTTATTTCGGAGTGAATCCGCGACAACGCGGAGTTGCTTAGGATCTAGCCCATTCAGTTCTTCGGCGACAACAGTGGCTCCGCCTATGGAGCGGCCCGCTATGCTGGCAATCTGACTATTAGCTACTTTGCTCTTAAGTTGATCAACCTGACGGTCCAGCAAACGCTGATGCTCCAGGCTTTTCTCCACAGTTTCGACCAAACCCGTTTCAGAGGTATGCAAAAGCTCGCTTAATTTCGCAAGCTGAGCCGTCGCGTCCTGAAAATATTCGAGAGCAGCCTGGCCGGTAATTGCCTCGATTCGGCGAATGCCGGCAGAGACACTGCCCTCGTACATTGTCTTGAAAAGGCCGATATCACCAGTCCTTCCCACGTGCGTACCGCCACAAAGCTCACGACTAAACCCCGGAACGGTAACAACCCGGACGCTATCCCCGTACTTCTCTCCGAATAAGGCGGTGGCGCCAGTCGAGAGCGCCTGGTCCAGATCCATCACGTCCGTTGTTACTTCCAGGTTGGCGAGAATATGCTGGTTGACAATTCTTTCCACAGCGTTTATCTCGTCTTTAGTCATGGCCGAATAATGGGAGAAGTCAAAGCGCAGACGCCCAGGTTCGACGACGCTGCCCTTCTGCTTAACGTGATTCCCGAGAACCTGACCGAGAGCGGCTTGAAGCAGGTGAGTTGCCGTGTGATTACGCATTGTTGCGCTACGCACAGGATGATCGACAACTGCAATCAGGCGATCACCCATCTTCACTGGCTTGAGCACCCGAATCTTCTGAACCATTACGGTAGAAGTCGGCTTGTAGGCTCCTTCTACGATTGCGACTTCCTCTCTCGTGTCCAAATTCAGCAGTAACCCTGTGTCCCCGACCTGACCGCCTGATTCGGCATAGAACGGGGTCTCAGGAAAGACCACCTCGGCACTACCGGATTCAACAACATCGACCGGAGCTTTCTCTACCAGAAGCCGGCTTACTTCGACGGTCATCTCCAGCCGGTCACGGCCTAAAAAAGTGACGCTAGGCAGTTCTTTATAGATATCTGCAATCTGGGCTTTGTCTCCGCCCTTCCAGCTGGCCCGAGCCCGCGATCGCTGTTTTTCCATCTCAGAGGTGTACGTCTCGCGATCGATTGCAAGGCCAAACTCGCGTGCCAAATCCTCCTGCTCGTCAAGCGCGAGACCATAGGTGTCGTATAGCTTGAAAGCAGCAGCACCGGAGAGAACTCCGTTGACTGCAGATTTAGCTTCATCGTGAAAAAACCGCTCTGCAAGCTGGAAGGTTGTGGCGTAGCGTGACTCTTCTTCCTTGACAATGCGCGCTACCCGGTCGGCACTCTCGGTTAGTTCCGGATAAGCGGGACCCATCAGTTCGGCAACGAAGTCTGTGAGCTTATGGAGATATGGTTCCGTTGCTCCTGCTTGGCGCCCATTCCGAAGAGCACGACGCATGATTTTGCGTAGAACGTAACCACGACCCTCATTTGCAGGAACTACGCCATCGTGAATCAGGAATGTTGTCGCGCGAGCATGGTCTGCGTTGATGCGCAAGGCAGTGTTGATTCGCGGATCGGGGTTGCCCGTCACCCGCAGAAGTGCAGCTGCTCGTTCCACGATTGGGCTTAGTAAATCAGTTTCGTAGTTAGAGAGATGTCCTTGTAAGACGGCCGCCACGCGTTCGAGTCCCATGCCCGTGTCGATCGATGGGCGTGGCAGCGGAGTGAGAACACCATCCAATGCGCGGTCAAACTGCATGAAGACCAGATTCCAGATCTCAACAAAACGGCCTCCTCCATCAAGTGGGAACTGTTCGCCTTCCCGGCCCGGTTCTGCCGCAGACGGCCCCAAATCGAAGTGAAGCTCAGAGCATGGTCCGCACGGTCCGGTCTCGCCCATTTGCCAGAAATTATCTTTTTCACCGAGCCGGAAGATTCGATCTTTCGAGATGCCCGTGACTTTACGCCAGAGTTCCTCAGCTTCATCGTCTTCGCGGAACACGGTAACGTACAGCTTGTCCTTGGGCATGGCGAACCAATCCGCCCCGGTGACGATCTCCCAGGCAAACGCTATAGCATCCTTCTTGAAGTAGTCTCCAAACGAAAAGTTCCCAAGCATCTCGAAAAACGTTTGGTGACGGCGCGTGTAGCCTACGTTTTCAAGGTCATTGTGTTTACCCCCAGCCCGTACGCATTTCTGTGAACTAGTCGCGCGTGAGTAGTCGCGCTTTTCGATGCCCAGAAACACGTCTTTGAACTGGTTCATCCCAGCGTTGGTAAACAGGAGTGTCGGATCATCGGAAGGGACCAAAGAGGAGCTCCGAACTACCCTGTGATCCTGGCCGGCAAAGTACTCCAGAAACCCTTCGCGGATCTGATTTCCCGTCATTTTCACTCCATTTTCGCATCTGAGCGGCTCTGAACAACGAGCCTCGGAGGTACGAAAGAAAAGGTACGATGAACGGGATTTACGGCTTCCCTCCAGAAGGAGATCCAGTGGACGCGGGAAGTGTCTTCGCCTTTGAGAAATCGCCGGCCTTGAAATAGCTGATCTTGTTCACATCCAGGTACTTACGGAGGACTCTGTTGACATCCTCCGTCGTTAGGGCGGCGACCTTAGTTTCAAGGTCTGCATCCCACTGCATCGTCCTGTCCCAGTAAGCTTGCGAAGCGAGACGATTAGTAAGCTCATTGTCCTGGCCGCGACTAACCTGACGCGATTGCCGCCACCCTGACTTCGCTGCTCCGACTTCAGCATCGGTAAACCCGCTATCGAGTGCCCGCTTTATCTCTTCAACAGAGTCTGCTTCTACTCTTGCTGTGTTCTGCGGGGCAGAGATCGCGTAAATCATAAACTCACCCCCGTCTTCTTTGGTGGGCGCTTGCAATTGCGATCCGATACTGTAGCTGAGCCCGTCTTTCTCTCTAATTCTTGCGGCGAGTCTTGAATTCAGAAATCCACCCCCTAGCATGTAATTCCCCAATAGCAACGCGGGATAGTCGCGGCTTTCGTCGTCGATTTTCAAGGCCTGATTGGCAACCAGAGTGGCATTCGCTTTGTCAGGAGTCTCGGCCGTTTGATTAACAGCAGCCACGTCTTTATAGTTTGTGACAATCCTGGCATAGTGTGTCTTGCTGGTCCACCCCTGGAAAAGAGACCCAGCCTGTTTCTCCAACGCTTCGGCTTCGAAATCACCCACAGCGACCAACTCTCCATGTGACGCGCCGTAAAAGTCCGAGTAGAATTTGCGAACGTCTTCGAGCTTTACGGACTTAAGCTCATCTATTTGCTCATCGATGGTCCAAACATAGCGTACATCGCCCTTGGGATACGGTCGCAGGTGTCTTTCTGCGTTCTGAAAGGCAACGGCAGAAGGCTCATTCCGTTCGGACTCGAGACCGGTGAGCTCTTGCTGTTTCAAGGTGTCAAATTCTGAGGAAGGGAAAGAGGGGTGCAGCAACACCTCTCCGACAAGATTCATAACCGCCGGAAAGTTCTGCCTGGTCGTTTGTATGGAAGCCGTTGCTCCACTAGCAGTTCCTCTTATGCGAACCTGCGCTTTCAGAGTGTCCAGCTGATCAACAATCTGCTGTCGCGTGTGCTTGGTAGTTCCCCGCATCAACATGGAACCGGCAAGCTCAGCTACCGAGTCCATTCCTCGAAGGTTGTTCTCATCGCCGAAGTGCAATCTGACAGTTGCGTTGACGACACCGCCCCTGGTCTTCTTCGAAACCAGTGCAAGCCGGAGCCCCGGTCGAACTTCTCCGCGCACAGTTCGCTTGTCGATATTGGCGGGGCTGGCGTCAAAAGCTTCTCCGGCCTCCACTGCCGTTCCTCCTCGATAATTCTTGACCAATGCCGCTATGTCCGGAGTAGCCGGCACTTCGGCACGCAGTGGCTTGTCGGTTGGGATGAATAGGCCGATGGTACGATTCGATGACGTCAAATAGGTTTTCGCGAAGCGATCGACTTCCTTTGTCGTTGCGTCTCGAATGCGATCACGCGTGATGAAAGCGAGCCGCCAATCTCCGGCGGCAATATACTCGCTGAGAAACAACCCCAGTCGCTCGGAGTTTCGTAGCAGAAGCTCGAACCGCGTCTCAAGCTTTGTTTTGCTTCGATTTACTTCTTCGTCTGTTGGTGGCGCTGTTTCGCTGCTATCCAGAACGCCCAGAAAAACCGGTTCGATTACATTCAGATCAGCTGCTTTTGGAGCTTGGGCTATGAAAGTCAACATTCCCGGTTCGTGTGCTTCCATTGCATAGCCACTGACCAAGCCAGCCTTCTTCGTTTCCACAAGCGCCTTGTACAAGCGGCCCGAAGGCGCATTTGTGAATACATCGCTCAAGACACTGGCGAGCGGTCCGTCGGGATGAGAAAGCGCAGGAACGTGAACAGCGACGATCATCAACTTGTCATCACCTACCCGGCGCAAGGTGACGGTCCGCTCGCCATCCTGGACGGGCTCTTCGGTGTAGGTCTTCTGAAGAACCCGGGAAGCCTTTGGAATCTTACCGAAGTACGTTGCCACTAGTGCAAGAGTTTTTCCTTCGTCAACGTGTCCCGAAATGGTAAGTACAGCATTGTCCGGTTGATAAAAGTTGCGGTAGAAAGCCTGTAAGCGTTCTATCGGTACATGTTCGATGTCCGATCGTGCTCCGATTGTGGACTTGCCGTAGTTGTGCCACAGGTATGCCGTAGCGAACACTCGCTCGAGCAAAATGTCTTCCGGACTGTTTTCGCCCATTTCGAATTCGTTCCGAACTACGGTCATCTCGCTATCAAGATCCTTTCTCGCTATGAACGAGTTCACCATCCGATCCGATTCCAGGTCGAGCGCCCACTTGAGATTTTCATCGGTCGCCTGGAATGACTCAAAGTAGTTTGTCCGATCGTAGGAGGTGCTTCCGTTGGGGCGAGCTCCGTGTTCGGTTAGTTCCTGCGGAATGCTCGTGTGCTGGGGAGAGCCCTTAAATAATAAATGTTCCAGCAGATGGGCCATTCCAGTCTCGCCATAATCTTCGTTTCGAGAGCCCACCAGGTAGGTCATGTTGACCGTGGTGGTTGACTTTGTTGCATCCGGAAACAGAAGAATCCGAAGACCATTCTGCATGTCGTATTCAGTGATGCCCTCGACCGAAGCTGCGCGAGTCAGGCCAGCCGGCAGCGCAGGTGAGCTGGCAGCCGATTGGGCACAAAGAAGAGGACCCGACAGAAGGGCTGCGAGCGACAGGGCAGCATAGGGGCCAAAAGCTTTTCTCATGTATTTTAGAACTCTCTCAAAGAATTACGGATGAGTCGAAGAATGGTTTCGTCTTACAGCTGAGCTACTGAACAACGGCAGCAGCTTTGATGTAGTCAAGTTTTGGAAAGTGCTCCTCAAAATAGGGAGTGCCGATATCAGCGATAGCAGCTTGACTAGGGCCTGTCCCTTGAGGCGCGCCTTCTCCGTAACCGGAGTAGAGGGTCAGCACATTGTCCATGCCCTGAATAACTTCCCCAAACGGGGTGAATCCCTGTGCGTCAAGACTGTTGCTGTTGTCGCCCAGATTGATAAAGAGCTGGGTTGTTCGCGAGTTTGGTCCCGATGTGGCGAAGACAACTGTGCCGATCTTGTTGCTTACCTTCGGAGGGTCATCTTTGATCGGAATCTCACTCCAGTCTTTGTTTACCTTCGGATCGCCGTTCATTCCCCATTGCACAATGAATCCGTGTAACACCCGAAAAAATCGGTTGCCGTTGTAGTAACCGATATTCGTAAGATCATAGAAGTGGTCCGCCCCAAGAGGCGACCAATCCCGATGAACCAAGATTAAGATGTCGCCCTTGGTGGTCTGAAGACGAACTTTGTACTGAGCAGGAGCGGGTTTGGTCTCCACCGCTTTCTTGGTTCCACTGCCGCAAGAGACAGCAAGAGCAGCGGCCGCGAAAGTAGCGACGTAGAGCAGTCGTCGGCGCGTCATTTTGCATCCCTCCAGTTCGGTCCACTACCAACATCAACGATCAACGGAACGGCTAATTCGTACACGGTTTCCATTTCTTGTTTTACGAGGTCCTTCAATCTTTCAAGTTCTTCCAGCGGAGCCTCAAAAATTAGCTCATCATGTACCTGAAGAAGCATGCGGGATCTTAACTGTTCCTTCTCAATGTTAGTTTCAATGTGGATCATGGCAAGTTTGATCAGATCAGCAGCGGTCCCTTGCAGCGGGGTGTTTACAGCGATCCGTTCGGCAAAGGATCGAGCAGCGGGGTTGCGGCTCTGCATATCCGGAATCGGACGACGCCGGCCGACTAAAGTCTTCGCGATTCCTGAGACTCGCACTTCAGCGATGGTGCGATCGATGAAGTCGCGGACGCCGGTATATCGTTCGAAGTAGCGACGGATGTAGACTTCTGCCTCTTTCCGGTCAATGCCGAGCGACTGGGCCAAGCCGAAGGGTGTCTGGCCGTAGACGATTCCGAAATTGACCGCCTTCGCCGCGCGGCGCATCTCGGTACTGACAGAGTTCTGATCCACTTTAAACACCTCAGCAGCGGTGCGCGCGTGAATATCCTGATGATTGTTGAACGCATCCAGAAGAACGGAATCGCCCGACATGTGGGCAAGAAGCCGGAGTTCGATCTGGGAATAATCGGCGACAATCAGCTGCCATCCGGGTTCAGGAATAAAGGCAGCTCGAATCTCCCGCCCTTCCTCGGTTCGTATGGGAATGTTCTGCAAGTTTGGATTAGAGGACGAGAGGCGACCCGTCGCAGCACCTATTTGATTGAAGGTGGTATGAACTCGTCCGGTCTCCCGGCGAATGAGCTGGGGTAAAGCGTCGATGTAGGTGCCCTTCAATTTCGTCAACTGGCGATAATCAAGCACCTCCTGAGCAACCGGGTGCGCTGCCGCCAACCCCTCTAGGACATCCGCAGCAGTCGAGATCACTTTGCCTTTGCCCCACTTCGTCGGTGCGGGCAGATTCAACTCGTCGAACAATACCTTGCCGAGTTGCTGAGGTGAGTTGATATTGAAAGGGTGTCCCGCTACGCTATATATCCGTTGAGCAATTACTTCGATCCGCTCCGTTAAACGAGTAGAAAGCTCAGTCAAAACCTCCGTGTCAATGCGAATGCCGGTTCTTTCAATTTTGGCGAGCACAGGCATAAGAGGCAGATCGATGTCCTTGTAAACCGACAAGACCTCCTGCTGAAGCAGTTGCGGCCGCAACAGCTCTGCGATTGAAAGAGTGGCTTCGGCCTGCTGTTCTGCCGCGGAATTTAACTTGCGATCCAGAAAGCGTTCGGCCAATGTCTCGGGGGAACAGGAACTTGGATCGGCACTGAGCAAAAATGCATAGAGCATCACGTCCTCAGTCAGGTTACGGATTTCCAGGTTGTGAGTTGCCGCAGCAAGGAGCAGCGACTTTGAGTCGTGTACAACTTTGACGATGGATCCTGATTCGAGGACTGACCGGAATGTTTCGAGCAGCGACAACGGAACGGAGCGGCCCTGGCCGGACCGATACGACATCCCGGCGTACGAATTCTCCAAGTCGAACACAACTGCTAGAGGCGCGTGCTCGGGACGATCTTCAAGCCATGCACGGACCGCGTCTGCATCACTGAGGACGCCGTAATCCCGGGCAGAGCTATCGTCTTCTGGAGCAAGATCCTTGAGAAGACTAAAAAACTCAAGCTCCTTGAACAGTGATTTCAGGGCTGCGTTCACTGGCAGTTGCGTGCGTAGCGCTTCCATGTCCCACTCGATTGGAACAGAGGTGTGGATCGTGGCAAGTTGCTTGCTCATTAGAATCTGATCACGGTTGTTGATCAGGCTCTCGCGATACATTTTGCGTTCAACTTCGGAGGCGCGGTCCAGGGCAACCTCCACAGAACCAAACCTCGTAACCAGGTCTTTTGCGCCCTTGTCGCCGATGCCCGGAGCACCCGGGATATTGTCAATAGAGTCGCCCTTGAGTGCAAGCAGGTCGGCCACTTGTGAAGGCTTCACACCCATGAACTGCTCAACCTTCGCCGAGTCATACCATTCGTCATCCTTTACTGGATTGAGCATGAAGACGCGATCATTAACCAGTTGCAACATGTCCTTGTCGCTCGACACAATTACAATCTCGAGCGGAGTCGGATGGACGCGACAGGACATGGTGCCAATGACATCGTCCGCTTCGAATCCAGGGAAATCAAGAATCGGAATGTTCATGGCTTGCAAAAGGCGGCGAACATAGGGAACCTGCTGGCCAAGGTCATGGGGCATCTCCGTCCGATTGGCCTTGTAGTCGGTGAAGCTCTCTGATCGGAAGCTGGGCCCCTCCGGGCTTTCGAAAATAGCAGCAATGTAGTCGGGCTTAAAGCTCGTCACCAGCTTGCGAAGCATGTTGTGGAAGATCAATACAGCTTCCGTAGGTATACCGGTGGTGGTCCGCATCGGCGGCGCGCCGCTGCGAGCGCGTGCGTGGTAAGCCCTGAAAATGAATCCGAAGCTGTCAATCAAATAGAGGCGGGGAACTGGCAACATCTCTAGGATAAAGGCTTGGTTGCTACCATCGAGCTTCCGGCGGCGCTGTGAATTTTCGTTATCCCATTTTTCTCGATTTAACCGGGAAGAAGTGCGTCGTGACAGGCGAGGGGTTTGAGATCGCCGTTAAGGTGAGAGCGCTTTTGGCTGCGGCAGCAACTGTTACGTATGTCCATCCGTCTGCCGAGCCGGTGATTGAGGAATTGGCAAACAAAGGATCGATTCACTGGGAGCGCCGGGATTTCATGCCAGGCGATCTGGACGGATGCTTTCTGGTGATTACTGATCTGGACGACAATTCCGAAGTTTTCAAGCTGGCTGAAGCTCGAAACGTGCTGTGCAATGCGGTTGACGATCCGCCGAATTGCCGGTTCAGTTTTGGATCCATCCATCGTCAAGGCGATCTGTCCATCGCCGTCTCGACTAATGGGCGCGCCCCGGCCGTCGCTGTTCGCCTTCGGCAATGGCTGGAGCGCGAAATTGGTCCCGAATATGGGGATCTGCTGCGGCTGATGAAAGAATTCCGTCCTCAAGTAAACGGGCAGATCTGTGACTTTGACGCTCGAAAAGAACTCTGGTACAAGATCGTTGATTCAGACGTGCTTAACCTGTTGCGCGAGGGCAAAGAGCCAGAAGCTGCCAGGCAGATTCAGCTGTTGATCGAAGAAGCAATTAGCAGCATTTTGCATTCCCGAACTTCTTCAGGTAACGATCCTCGCTAAAAAGTCTCCATTCGGCGCAAGACGGTGCGCTACCTTTCTTCTGAAGGTAACGCCGGTAAGCTGTTTCGTCGGACAATTCTCGAGCGAGTGAGAGAAGCCCAGCAACGAACCGCAAAACAAGGTTCATGATACCTCCACGCTTAGCTGTGATTGGACGAACGGCGTCTCGGAAGTGATGGGGATTTTTGTACCGTGCAACAAAGCGTACCAGGTGCGAAGGGAGTCGAGGAGGATGACGGCTACCAGCGCTAGAAACACCCCACACAGGACAGCATCAAGCCTTTCATTGAAGATGATTGCTTGCGTTTGCGTCAATTTGCTTGCTGCTATCTCTCCTGCGGCCAACGATCGATCCAGCGCGGAGGCATGCGCAAGAAAACCAAGGTGAGGTTCTGGGGAGAAAATCTTTTCGATCCCGGCCGTGAAAGTCACCGTGACCAGCCAGGCAAGCGGCGCAACCGTAATCCAAAGGTAGCGTGCGCCGTGCATCTTGATGAGCACCGTTGTAGCTATGCAGAGCGCAATTGCGCTCAAGAGCTGGTTGGAAATGCCAAAGAGCGGCCACAAGGAGTTGATGCCTCCTAACGGATCGATCACTCCCTGGTAAAGGAAGTACCCCCAGGCTCCCACGACGGCAGCGGATGTCGTCAGCAGTCCCGGCCAACGATTGCTGACTTTGAACGAAACAGGCAGATGACCGAGAAGAGCCTGCAGCATAAAGCGGCCCACTCGTGTGCCTGCGTCGATAATCGTCAGGATGAATAGTGCCTCGAACATAATGGCGAAGTGATACCAGAAGCTAAGAAGCTCGTTCCCGATTCCGGTTCTGGTCAGCACGCTTCCGAAGATCTGGGCCATGCCCAGAGCGAGCGACGGAGCTCCGCCAGTACGGCCGAATAGGCTGCTCTCGCCGACGCTTGTCGCCAGATGAGCCATCGTTTCCGTCGACACGGGAAAGCCCCACGAACTTATCAGGTGGACTGCCGCTTCAGGCGCAATGCCCACCACGCCGGCGGGAGCGTTCACAGCAAAGAACACACCCGGGGCGAGGGAGGCCGCAGCAACCATAGCCATTATGGCGACGAACCCTTCCAGCAACATCGAGCCATAGCCAATAGGCCAGGCATGCCACTCCTTGGCAATCAATTTGGGTGTGGTACCCGAGGATATGAGAGCGTGAAAGCCCGAGACGGCTCCGCATGCGATTGTGATGAAGCAAAACGGGAACACTTTTCCCGCAAAGATCGGCCCTGTTCCGTCGGTGAAATGCGTGAGGGGCGGAAGCGCTAACGGTGGATGGGTAAACAGAATTCCAAATGCTAGAAGAACAATTACACCAAGCTTGACGAAGGTGCTCAGATAGTCTCGAGGAGCAAGGAGCAGCCACACCGGAAGGGCACTCGCAAGGAATCCGTAGACAATGATTGCGATCGTTAGCGCAACTCCGCTGAGCGTAAACCAGCGCGATGTCAGCGGGGAAGCTGCTACTAATCTGCCGCCATAAATGCTTACCAGAATGAGTGCAAAGCCGACTACCGAACACTCCAGCACCTTGCCGGGCCGGACAAAGCGAAGATACAAACCCATCAGGACGGCGATGGGCATGGTCATTGCGATAGTGAATGTACCCCATGGGCTGCCCTTCAACGCATTGACGACTACCAGGGCAACAACGGACAGGAGAATGATCATGATCAGAAGCACGGTAATGAGGGAGACCAATCCGGCGACTTTCCCCAGTTCGTCGCGCGCAATCTGTCCCAAGGTTTTGCCATCCCGGCGCATAGAGCAAAACAGAATGACAAAATCCTGGACCGCGCCTGCCAGCACCGCACCAAAGAGTATCCAGAGCGTGCCAGGCAAGTAGCCGAATTGGGCTGCCAAGGTGGGTCCGACTAAGGGGCCAGGGCCTGCGATAGCTGCAAAATGGTGACCGAGTAAAATCCACTTGTTCGTGGGTTCGTAGTCTTGACCATCTTGCAAGCGCTCTGCAGGAGTAGCACGCTGGTCGTCCAGCACCATCACCTTTGCCGCAATAAATTTCGCGTAGAAGCGATAAGCGATGAGATAGACAGAGATCGCCGCGGCGACTAACCACAAGCTATTGATCGGCTCACCACGATAGCTCGCGATTGTTGCGATGCAAAAGGCCGCAACGACGGAGACAGACGCCCAAAACGCCTGGGAAAAATGTTGGCGCATTCATTGATTCCGAAAGAGATAAGTGCAACAACAAGAGAAACGACCAGCGCGCACACGCCCATTGTGAATAAGGCTTTGCTCGTTGCCGAGTTTTTCACGTTTTCGACCCTGATTCCAATAACGGGTGCAAGCCTGCGTTCGTGAGTGGCAAGCTTCAGGGTTGGTTCCGAACTGCTTAAGTCGTAGTGGGGCATCTCTATGAGGCGCTTCACCTTCGGCGTCAGATCTCCGGCTCGAAGCTCGAGATCTCTAGAAAGGCAAACGGTCAGAACAGAACCGGAACCTTCCGTGACAGCCCCAATGTATTGCCGGGGAATCCAGAGCTCATAGCCGTCTCTGGTATTGACAACTTGAATTTCAGACCACGAGCAAACACCAAGCCGCCACTCGTTAGCTTGCATATTCCTGATGGCGGGGTAGAACGCAAAGCGGTAATGTCGGATGCAGTCGAGAGGTGAGGGCACCAATGGCGCTGACATTCGTTCCAGTGTATCCAAACCCCGGCGATCTGACTTACGATTGCTTATTTAGTGACGTGAGCCCGCCAGGTCTGAAGAAAACTGGTGACTACGGCAGGTTGCCGGCGAGACATCACAAGTCGAAACAATTCAACAACACTCCAGAGAAAGAACGCGAATGTGAGCCAGCGTCTAACCTCAGTGCTTGACCTCCCCGGTGCGACAAACTGAGCCGCAAACAGCACAAAAATAAGCAGAGCCTCCCACCAGGCGAGCTGCATGTTTACGAGGCAGAGCAAACCGACTAAAGCCTGGCTGAGCGTAAGAAGAAGCTCAGAGCTCTGTTCTGGATCAAACCTAAGACCAGACCAGTGCCCGGCGCCGACAGACAGCGCGATTGGCAACATAGCAACCAGCAGTGTCAATTGATTGATGTTGCTGGAAACAATATTCATCAGCGCCAGGGAAGCCTTTTCTTCCTGCCGCGCGAAATAGAAGGTGGACGCTAGTTCCGGGAATTCAGAAATAACCGGAGCCAGCCATTGGATTACAAGAAAGGTCGGGATGCCGACTGCAGCAGCAAGCGCGATTAAGCTTGCAAGGAAAGGTTCTGCCGTTAGAAAGACCAGCGATCCACCGGCAAGGAAGCAACCAGCAATGGCTGCGGTCCGCCAGGAACGTGATGCAAGAACGATACGCCTCGGTACTGCTTCCAGATCCTCTATCGCTTCGTGCTTTTCGGGAGGAAGCCTGGAAAGAAGTAACAAATAACCCGCGTAGACTGCTACCAGAACGACCGCGTCGTAAATCTCCAGATTGCCCTTCCACCAAATGAAGAAACCGTAAAGCAATGGGATAGCTAGTCCGATTACTTCGACACTTTGATGAGGAGCAAGATTGATCCTTTTCAGACGGCTGCCGTTCGCATTTTTATATACGATGGCAGCTGTAGCGTAAATGATTGGCCATGCAAGCCCCGTCAATAAGCGCAAAGCCCCAGTAAGATTTGCCAGAAGTAATGATCGTTCCCCCTTTAAGGCGAGAACAGCTTCCACAGCAAACTCGGGTATAGTCTGCATCCAGGCGAGAATGGCGAGAGCGAAACCCTGCGCGACGAAGAATTGCGCCGACTCCGCGCCCCAGGCGATAAGCAGGGAGGCGACGATAATGCTCGGGGTGGTCCAAAGCACTGACCACGGATTCCCGTGTGCAAGCGCCCCGGAGACGGCGAAAAGCAGAATAGCTGTCTGAGTGAACTTCAGCAAGACGATCGTTTTAGGCGAAAGTAAGCTGAGCATTGAGACTGTCGGAGGAGCGAATCAGAAGCGAATGCTTTTGAAACTCAGACGAATGTTGAGGAAAGTCAATTCGGTAATGCCCGCCTCGGCTTTCCTCCCTACCAAGGGCTGCGAACGAGATCAATGACGCAACCTGATGAATGTTGCGCAGCTCAAACTCCGTACGAGTTGGTCCTTCGAGGGTTCGATATCCGCGTGATTCGATTCTCTTGTACGCTGCGTGTAGTTCAGGGCCGTTACGCAGGATTCCGCATGCGTTCCACGCGATCGCACGAAGGTCTCGCTCAGAGATCTCCGGGAAGAAAACAGAATCTACCGGGGGCAGGCCGCCAGTTCTCGATAAAGGCAAAAGCGACGCCATGGCAAGTCCGGCGCGCTCACCAAAGACGACGCCCTCGAGGAGTGAGTTGCTGGCGAGACGATTCGCCCCATGGACACCGGTGCACGCAACCTCCCCTGCAGCAAAGAGACGCGGCAGTGTGGTTCGGCCGGAGAGATCCGTTTTTACGCCGCCCATCGCGTAGTGGGCAGCTGGCCTTACAGGCGCCGGTACCTTTGCCAGATCGATCCTATGATGAAAACAAGTTTCATAGACTCGAGGGAATCGCGTACGAACGAAACCGTCCGGAAGGTGCGTTAAATCCAAAAAAGCGCTTTGATCTCCTGTGGCCCGCAACTCCATCACGATAGAGCGAGACACTACGTCTCTTGGCGCAAGTTCCTTCAGAGGGTGATAACGCTCCATAAAGCGATCCCCGCTTGCGTTCCGCAGATAACCGCCCTCACCTCGCAAAGCCTCGCTTAGCAGAAAACGAGGTGCCCCGGTTACGAAGAGGGCGGTGGGGTGAAACTGAACAAATTCGACGTCAGCGATAGCTGCGCCCGCGCGATAGGCGCAGGCCACTCCGTCGCCAGTTGCGACATCCGGATTCGTTGTGTTCTCAAAAACGCGGCCTAAACCGCCCGTCGCCAGCAGAGTGCCTCGGGCTTCGATCATCACTTTAGCGCTCCGCGTCTCATCGAGCGCAGTCACACCCGCAACCGCGCCGTCTTCTAACATCAGATCAGTCAATGCTGCAAAGCTCTGAAATTTAATATTGGGAAGGGTGCGCGCGTGATGTCTTAGCGTTCGAACGATCTCGCGCCCGGTTGAATCTCCGTGGGCATGTAGAACGCGATTGCGGCTGTGTGCTCCTTCGCGGGCAAACAGCAGACGTGAACCCGCGCGATCAAACGCGGTTCCCCACTCAATTAGCTGCTCAATGGCGCGCGGTCCTTCTTCGACAAGCGTCCGAACTGCCTCAAGATCGCACAGTCCGTCACCAGCAACAAGGGTGTCCTGCTCATGCAGCTCCACTTCATCGTCATCACTCAATGCAACAGCAATTCCACCTTGTGCATATTCAGAAGAAGACTCACGAAGGGTGTCCTTCGCAATCACGAGAACTTCTCCAAACGGAGACAGTTCGATGGCTGCGCGAAGACCAGCAACTCCAGCTCCAACTACGATGAAATCGGTTTGAATTCGGTGAACGAGGTTGCTGATTCCTCATGGTACAACGGGATCAGATGGCCACCGTTGAAGTTCAGGCAGCTCATCACAGCTATCTGAACGTAGTTGAGCGGGGTATTCTCGGCCGTGTCTCAGAGTTCATTCCGGCAGGCGTTAGTGCTGTGTTTGTAGTGACCACGAATGACGTCTGGGATCTACACGGAGAGGAACTTTGCGAGGGTTTGGGCTCGATACCTTGGGCTGTTCTGTTCTTTCCCGGCGGGGAGGAGAACAAGCGCTTGAGCGCCGTAGAAAGCCTGGCGGAACAGATGGTCGAACGCGGTGCTGATCGGGCCAGCTTTGTGATTGGGTTCGGCGGCGGAATCGTCACCGATGTCAGCGGATTTCTTGCTGCCATTTTTATGCGTGGCGTCCCAGTGCTGCACATTCCGACGAC
>CAXTMN010000019.1:0-12405 GCA_964245395.1 uncultured Bryobacteraceae bacterium | reverse complement strand
TTGCCCTCTCGCGAATATCATGCCGGGCTGTACGAAGTCATTAAGTGCGGGATCATTCGGGATCCGGACCTGTTTAACCTTCTCGAAGTCAAAGCCGGCGAAGTTCTTGCAATGCAGCCGCAACTTGTTGATCACGTGATCCATGCGGCTATCCGAATCAAAGCAGAAGTGGTCTCCGCAGATGAGCGTGAAGGCGATCTTCGGCGCATTTTAAATTTTGGTCATACTATCGGGCACGCCATTGAATCCGAGACCTCGTATACGAAGTTTTTACATGGAGAGGCTGTCGCATGGGGTATGCTGGCCGCGACGCGAGTGGCTCAACTTACCAACACGTTGAGTAATGAAGATGCCCTCCGCATCCAAGATGTAATTCGGTCATATGGGCCATTGCCGACTGCTCAGAGTCTGGATCCGGATCGACTGTTTGCCCGGCTGGCGAGTGACAAAAAGACCGTACACGGCAAGATCCATTTCATCCTACCCATCGGGATCGGCCAGGTGAAGATTGTTGCCGATGTGGGCCGAGCCCTTATCAGGCAGGCGATTGTGGACACTCTGCAGTGAACTCGCAAAACGGTGCGGCGGGCACTACGCCGCCAGGAGCGCTCAACGAAGAGCAGGCATCGCGCTGGGTTCGGCGGATGTTCGAAGATGTCGCGCCGAAATATGATCTTTTAAACCATCTGCTTTCGTTCAACATCGACCGTGGTTGGCGCAGGCGTCTCATTGCACGGCTTCAGCCGGTCTTACAGCACCCCGGAACAGTCGTACTCGACCTCTGCTGTGGAACGGGAGACGTCTTGTTCGACCTGCAGAATGGAGCCTTATCGAGAGTGATCGGCGCAGACTTCTGTCATCCTATGCTGGTTTCAGCTTGCGATAAAGCCAAGAGGCACGGCGCTCGCGCGCTCCTCGTAGAGGGCGATGCTTTGCGACTGCCAATGCCAGACGCCAGCCTGGATGCAGTCGCAATTGCATTTGGGTTTCGGAATCTAAGTAACTACCGGGCGGGCTTGGATGAGCTTCGCCGCGTTCTGAAGAGAGGCGGGATGATCGCCATACTGGAGTTCTCTCATCCGCAAGGCCTTGCAATGAAAGTGGGGTACAGCTTCTACTCGCACATTCTGTTACCTGCAGTCGGCGGATTGATTTCTGGTTCCCGTGAAGCATATACCTATTTACCGGAATCGATCAGCAAATTCCCAACGGCAACCCAACTGCGCGACATGATGACCATTGCAGGTTTCATCCAAACAGACTACGAGCTGCTCACAGGCGGCATCGCCGCGTTGCACACCGGCCTAAAATGATGAGCTTTAAGTTTCCCGTTGAAAGTCTGTCGTTGCCTGATCATTACGTTCGGGCACTGACTTGTCCCAACTTGCTTGCATTAACGGCCACCCGAATTGCGTAACCGCTCAATCTCGTCCCGCAAGTTGAGATTGCGCACCAGCCGCAACAAATAATTCGGATGCAAGCCTAGAACCTTCGCGGCCTGTTTATAATCGAAATTCCCCTGCACGTAAGCGTCGAGAATCGCCTCCCGTTTAGCATGTCCTACGTGGTGATGATATTTCGCTCCGGGATCCCGCGGTGCGGATTCCAGAAGTGTTTCCGGCAGGTCTTCCGGCAGCACATAATCCGACACTCCTAGAACGACGGCGCGCTCCATAGCGTTCTCCAGTTCGCGAACATTGCCTGGCCACGAATACTGCAGAATCACTTCTTCAGTCTCAGGCGCAAGGCCCCGTACCTGTCGTTTGCAACGTTCTGCCGACCGCTGCAGGAAGTAATTGGCCAAAAGAGGAATGTCCTCTTTCCGCTCTCTCAGCGGTGGCGAATCAAGGGTCACTACGTTCAGACGATGATAAAGATCTTCTCGGAACTTGCCTTCGCGAACGTCTTCAGTCAGATCTCGATTTGTCGCGGCAACTAGCCGGATATCGAGCGCAGGGGCCTGTGTCCCTCCGACTCGCTCGAACTCCCGCTGCTGGAGAACACGCAACAACTTTGCCTGTAGTGAAGAGGCAAGTTCGCCCACTTCGTCCAGAAAAATAGTTCCTCCTTGAGCCAGTTCAAAGCGCCCGCGCTTTAGCGAGATCGCGCCCGTAAAGGCACCCTTCTCGTGTCCAAATAGTTCGCTTTCAAATAGGGATTCGCTCAGCGCCGCACAATTAACCGCGATGAAAGGCCGGTCATGCCGTAAGCTCTTTTGGTGCAGCGCACGTGCAATCAATTCTTTTCCGGTACCGCTTTCACCGGTAATAAGGACCGTTGTGTCTCGGGGAGCAACCCGCTCCACCAGTTCTAATAGACGCTTGAGAATGGGACTGCTTCCCACGATCCCCGTGTTGATAGCAATCTGCTCTTGTAACAAAGCGTTTTCGGCTTTCAGCGTCTCAACTTCCTGATTGGCTTCGAAACCGATGGAAGCCAGCGATGCGACAGCGGTGAGCGTTTCAAGATGAGCTGGAAGGCGGCTAACCTCACGATCCTGAATCCGGATCACCAGTGCTCCACCCAGTACGCCTGCCAGGTACAGTGGAACTCCTAACATCTCTGTCTCGCTGTCTTCGAACGCACCCTCCTCGCAAACTCTCGTAAGAGCTGCTTCCATAACTGGCCTGGGATTAGGCGAGCGTTCGCTGAGGCGAGCCAGAATTTCCGAGCTCTTTGCGCCCAACAGCAGAATGCCTTCAGCCGCGGGAACTAGATCCGACACTAAGCGCAAAATTTGTGATTGCAGCAGATCGTTCTGGCTTTCGCCGACGCTTGCGGCGAGCGCGCGGAACAAAAATACAAGTGAACAGGCGGCAAGCAAAACGGGCTTGGTGTCGGCACTTGGAACAGGATATTCTTCGATCGCTTCTTCACCGGAGCGGAACATTAGAATGGTCTTCCCGATGCCGATTTGATCGCGGTCGGTAAGCCAACGTTCGGCAGATCGCATGCCGTTTACATAAGTTCCAACCGATGTACGAAGATCAGAGACGATATACCGATCGCCTTGATGGGTGATTTGGCAATGCCTCCAGGCGACATCCGGGTCGTTCAGGATGACCCGCGAATTCGGTGCGCGACCGATGAATACTTCACCCTTGCTGAGGTCGTAATGGGTTCCCGCAAGCGGCCCGTTCACTACCACCAATTCAGCATTCATCACAAGACCCACTACTCTACCAACAGCCTAGGCCGGAAGTAAATTCACCAACCGGTCCGAATCGTTAGACTCTGAGTCGCTCGTGTTACCTTCCACATCCAGAAACCGCGTATCGAGCAGCCTGCCTGTATCCAGCCTTCCCATGGCGGCCACCAGCGTTTCTTTGAGAAATGGATGTTCTCCTTCAATTTCTGCCAGCATGTCGCGTATTCCACGGCGAACTGTTCCCGTTTTTTGTGAACATCCACAGGGAATGACAGGTACATCAAGGGTCGCCGCGTAATCGCGGGTAAGACTCTCACCTACATAAACGAGCGGCCGAATTACGCGAAAACTCTTCTCTCGCGACCATGTAATCGGTGGAAGCGCACTCACCCGTCCATTGAACATCGCGTTCCGGAGGAAGGATTCGCAAAAGTCGTCAGTCGTATGGCCGAGAGCAATAACGTTGGCGTTGAGAATCTTGCCTATCTCATAAACTGCCCTGCGTCGAAACCGGCTGCACACGTCGCAACCATGATCTGGTTGCTCGGTCAATAATCGGAGCGATGGTTTGTCTTCGAAATAAGTCCATTTGATCCCACGCTTAAGCAGCCAGTCGCCCACCGGCTGGATAGACGCGAGAAACTTTCCTTGCTCTACCGTGAAGGCAGTCAGCGAGAAGTCGATTGGCGCACGCTTCTGAAGCAGATCCAAAGCCAACGCAAGAGTTAACGAATCCTTGCCGCCTGAAACGCCGACCGCAAGATGATCGCCGTTTCGGATCATCCGGAACCGCCCAACGGCGTCTCCCACTTTGCGCAAAATCTGCTTCTCGAGGCCTGCTCTTTCCACTTCAAACAATCTTAGCGACTGGAACCGCGCAACGCAGAATGCGTAAAGTCAAGAGAGCCCAAGAATGAAAGACTTGCTTTTAGCTGACCTCGACGCGTCTCCCAAACGAACTTTGAACGATTGGTGGCGCGCGATGCTCCTGTGGTGCAGGCGAGCCTGGCTGGATGTGCGCCCTGGTCCGGAAACCAAACGGGGCATTTTCTGGGCAATTCTTCTCACCGTCGTATGGGCGGCCATTGTAGGCGCTCTAAACATGAAGCTCGGCTTCGGGATTGCTGTCGATTTCGTAATTGCGATGGCCATCGCTGCAATCGGCATTCCGCTGGTCACGCTCTGTGTTGCCGTGATTCTTGTCGCCCTGCGCAAGCTCCCGTTGCTGCTATCCGGCTTCGTCGTAGGCTCATTTATTTTTTTGTCGTTACTTTGGCAGAATCCGGTTGGCTATGGTCTGGCTTTAGTGCTCGTGCTGTTCGAAGGTACCCTTGGGGCATGCTTGGCGACTTTCCTTTTCGGCCACTTCAAAACCCTTCCCCGCAGTCGGCAGGTGCTTACTATCATCATTTGTGCGGGGGCGGTTGTTGGCAATGCTTTCCTGTTCGGGTTTCTGCACGGAGAAGGCTTAAATGAGAAATTAATCAGGGAATCGGAGCGCGCCTCCACCCTTCCCCAGTTGACGATCGAGAATCCTTCCAGGACCGGACCTCTCACAGTAAAAACACTGATCTACGGAACAGGCAATGATATCCGGCGACCGGAATACGGCAAGTCCGTCGCAATTCGAACCCGGACAGTTGACGCCTCCCAATTTTTCAAAGAATACAAGGGCTGGAAAGCCGACCTGAGGAAGAGGTATTGGGGCTTCGGCATGAATAAATTGCCTCTGAATGCTCGTGTCTGGTATCCGGACGGTCCAGGTCCGTTTCCGCTGGTGCTCATGGTTCATGGCAACCACGATATGGCCGAATTTTCCGATCCCGGCTATGCGTACTTGGGTCAATTGCTGGCAAGTCGCGGTTTCATCATGGCGTCCATAGATGAAAATTTCCTCAATAGTGGACTTTTCGCAGATCCCCCGAACCAACAGCCTGTCAGAGGCTGGATGTTGCTGGAGCATTTGAAACTGTGGCATGAGTGGAACAGCTCGCAAGGTAATCCCTTTTCCGGAAAAGTGGACCTTCAAAGTGTCGCGCTGATGGGGCATTCACGAGGCGGGGAAGCAGCCGCGACAGCTGTGCTGTTTAATAAGCTCTCTTATTATCCGGATGACGCATCAATTCAATTCCACTATGGATTCCCTATCAAGTCTGTTATTGCAATCGCGCCAGCCGACGGACAGTATAAGCCCGCAGGGGAGTGGCGAGTCATCAAAGACGTAAACTACTTCACTATCCAAGGCGCCAACGATGCCGACGTTTCGTCCTTTATGGGTAGCCGCCAGTGGGATCACGTGACCTTTACCGGAAACGGAACTTATTTTAAGGCGGAACTTTACATTGATCGGGCAAACCACGGCCAATTCAATACTGTATGGGGCAGGTCGGATGTTGGCGCGCCGAACGATTGGTTTTTAAATCTTCATCCTCTACTCCCCGGCGACGATCAAAGGCAAATCGCAAAGACCTACATTTCCGCGTTTTTCGAAGCAACCCTTCACAACCGCTCCGAGTACGTCCCGTTGTTCGAGGACGTCCGGCGTGTACGCGAGTGGCTGCCACATACTCTCTACGTCAATCGTTTTTTGAACTCCACAAACAGAGTCATCAGCAACTTTAGTGAAGATACCGATATCACGACAACTACTGTTCCCGGCGGTCACCTGCTTGGAGAGAACCTCGGTGTGTGGCATGAGGGCCGAATCCCATTTCGCCACGGAGATAGAGATTACAACGGCGTCTTTCTCGGCTGGAACCGGGCGCAGAAGGTTCCCAAAGGTCGTGCCGTACCGACGTATTCCATCGAACTGCCCGATCCGCTAGGGCGAGACTGGAGAATCGACGGCAACTCAGTTTTAAGTCTTTCTCTCGCTGTCAGCGATGCGGATCCTCCAATGGATGAGAACGAAGAGGCCGATGAGAAAAGGGAGATTAAGAAAGAAGCCAAGTCTCAGAGGGACACAACCGACCTTAGCGTGGAGATGCAGTCTCAGGACGGTGTCCGTGTTTCACTACCCTTAAGCAGGTTCGGTGTTCTGCTCCCACCCTTCAAGGTGAAATTCACTAAGCTTGAGTTGCTCGACAAACAAATTTACAAAAGCGCATCGGAACCGATCTTTCAAACCTTCGATCTACCGTTACGGTCTTTCGCCAACACTGACCCACGCTTTGAACCGGCTAAGTTGAAAGTCATCCGGCTGCGCTTTGACCGAACGCCCGCCCGGGTAATCGTCCTGAGCGCCGTTGGGATGGAAAAGCTTGCATTTTAGCGGTTTGGCCGTACAACGCAGTTTCCATTTGCGAAAATAAGTTAGTCGCCTTCGTAGAGCCGCAAGGCTTTGCGTAAGCACACCAGTTTCGACTGGCACTCCTGAGGACATCGGGTCCTAGTAGTTATCTGCCGTGAACAACACTGAATCAATGGGTAATGGCGAGCCTCTCTCTTTGCCATTTGGGCTGCGCTTTGTCGATCTCTACGAGCAGTCGGGATTGGAGAGGCTCGATTCGTTCTTTCTCAACTATCTGAGAGAAAGCGCGAGGGAACTCTACGATCGCTTACTTGCTGTCCGGTTAGACAACGAGAGCCTAAACGTCAAACAGCATTCGGAGCTCATCATTTTGGTGGCTCCATACCTGGAAGATTTCATAGGTGATTTGTTTAGGATTCACCCGGAATTATCTGCTCTGCAGGCACGTCATCATGAGCTCGCACCCCTCTATTCCATCAAGCGGCGATTTGTACAACGTAAGGCGCTGACCGGCTTCACTGAAGAGAGCGCAAGGCAGATTGACGGCTTTGCTGCCGGAGCTGAGCTTGAAGCGCTTATGGGCGAGCCATTGACCGAATTAGGTTTTGCTCAGCATGTTTCGAAGTGGCTGGAAGCCGAAGCTGAGTACGTGCGGCCTCTTCAGGTCGCTGCCTCCTACGCAGCATGGGCCACGCTTTCTCCGGCCGGTAAAGCTCGACATCAAAGCGGCGTCCTATTCAAGGTTCCTCAAAAGATCGATCCGTATCACTTAATCCCTGTTCATTCGACAACTGCAAACGGTCTGGTGAGCCTCGAGCTTACCAGCGATCATTGGCGTCAGCGCGAAGGTTTCGACCTAACCGATCCAGGAACGGATCTGACCGGCGCACTCGACCAGGCTCACTACTGCATCAAGTGTCACAACCAAAGTAAAGACAGCTGCTCTACGGGCCTGAAAGAGAAGAACGGCAGCTTCAAATTATCCATATTCGGAGTGCCGCTCGCCGGATGTCCTCTCGACGAGAAGATCTCCGAGATGAACACCGTAAAAGGCTCCGGCAATCCGATTGGCGCTCTTGCCGTTGTCACGATCGACAATCCCATGGCCGCCGCGACCGGTCATCGCATCTGTAACGACTGCATGAAATCCTGCATCTTCCAGCGGCAGGAGCCTGTGGACATTCCGCAGGTCGAAACCCGCAGCCTGAAAGACGTGCTCGAATTGCCCTGGGGTTTTGAGATCTACAGTCTTCTAACGCGCTGGAATCCGCTGAATGTAGTGCGGCCTTATCCCCGAAAATCGACTGGATACAAAGTTCTGGTAGTCGGCCTTGGCCCTGCCGGCTTTACTTTGGCGCACCATTTAATGAACGATGGCCATACAGTAGTCGCGGTCGATGGCCTCAAGCTCGAACCGCTGCCCGCCGACATCTCGGGCGTCGATCCCTATGGCCTTCCCACCGAGTTCCGGCCGTTGCGCAATGTCACTGAAATCTACGAACGTCTCGACGAGCGAGCGATGGCTGGCTTCGGTGGTGTTGCCGAATATGGGATCACAGTACGGTGGAACAAGAACTTTCTCAAAGTGATCCGCCTTCTCCTGGAGCGTCGTCGCCAGTTTTCCATGTTCGGAGGGGTTCGCTTCGGCGGCACGATGACAGTTGACAGTGCCTTCGAGATGGGCTTTGACCATATCGCCCTCTGTGCTGGCGCAGGCCGTCCCACAGTAATTCCCATGAAGAACGGCTTGGTGAAGGGCGTACGTCAGGCATCCGATTTCCTGATGGCATTGCAACTAACCGGTGCTGCGAAGTATGCCTCGCTTGCCAACCTGCAGATTCGGCTTCCCATTGTAGTCATCGGGGGCGGCCTCACAGCCGTCGATTGTTCAACCGAGTCGCTTGCATACTACGTTGTTCAGGTTGAAAAGTTTCTGAAACGATACGAGCTCTTAGCAGCCGAGATCGGCGATCGGGAAATACGCGCACGCTGGACCGCTGAAGAGCGCGAGATAGCCGAGGAGTTCCTGGAGCATGCGAGTGCTATCCGCGCCGAGAAAGCGGCCGCGGAGGAGCGAGGTCGCGAGCCTCGTCTGATCGAGCTCCTCGATTCCTGGGGCGGCTCCACAATCGCTTATCGTCGTCGCTTGATCGATTCACCGGCCTATACCCTAAACCATGAAGAAATAGCTAAAGCGATGGAAGAGGGAATGCGGTTTGCCGAATGCCTTTCCCCGAAAGAGGTCGAGGTCGACGAGGCGGGTAGCGCGAAGGCAATCCAGTTAGAGAAGCAGCGTCTGGATGAAGCCACGGGTCAATTGGTGGCCACGGGCGAGTACATCACTTTACCTGCTCGTAGCATCTTAGTCGCCGCAGGGACCCAGCCCAATACAGTCCTGGCGCGCGAAGATGAGCTCAATTTCACGCTTGATGGCCGTTACTTTCAGGCCGTTGATGAAAGCGGAGATCCAGTTAGGCCAGAACGTTCCGTCAAACCGAAATCGCCACAAGTTCTGGTGTCCATGCGTCCAGACGGGCGGGCCGTCAGCTTTTTCGGTGATCTGCATCCGTCATTTTCGGGCAACGTTGTCAAAGCTATGGGGAGCGCGAAGCGAGGTTACCCGGTACTCTCCCGTGTTCTTGCCCAACGCGCTCCGTCTGACCCCTCGCCCGAAACGTTGTTGGCTCGACTGAATGACGAACTGCGGCCGGTAGTCAAAGAAATAATCAGGCTGACTCCGAACATCGTCGAAATTGTTGTGCGCGCTCCTATAGCCGCACGCGCTTTCCAGCCGGGCCAATTTTATCGGCTCCAGAACTTCGAATCGCTCTCGACGCGAACCGATGAAACGATCTTGGCCATGGAAGGGCTGGCTCTCACTGGTGCTTCTGTCGATCAAAAGAATGGTCTGCTCTCGACCATCGTTCTCGAGATGGGCGGGTCCTCTGACCTTTGTGCGCTTCTCAAGGTTGGTGAACCGGTGGTGCTAATGGGTCCGACGGGAACGCCGACCGAAACTCCGGCTACCGAGACGGTTCTCCTGGCAGGCGGTGGACTGGGCAATGCTGTGCTTTTTTCCATCGGACAGAAACTGCGCCAGTCCGGATCACGAGTGGTCTACTTTGCGGGCTACAAAAAAATCATCGATCGCTACAAGGTGGAAGAGATCGAAAAAGCCGCGGATGTGGTCATCTGGGTTTGCGACGAAGCACCCGGCTTCACTCCCGATCGCATTCAGGACAGCGCTTTCGTGGGCAATATCGTCGAAGCGATCGCGGCTTATGGTCGCGGAGGTTTAGGCGATCCAAAAATCCCACTAAACTCTGTCGATCGATTAATCGTGATCGGCTCTGACGGCATGATGCGTGCCGTGCAACAAGCCCGGCACACTGTCCTGCGGCCGTATCTCAAGCCCGACCACCAGGCAATTGGCAGCATCAATTCACCAATGCAGTGCATGATGAAAGAAATCTGCGCGCAATGTTTGCAGATGCATAAAGATCCGGTTACAGGCAAAGAAACCGTGGTCTTCTCCTGCTTCAATCAGGACCAGCCACTCGATCATGTCGAGTTTGGCAGCCTCCGTTCACGCCTGTCTCAGAACGGCACTCAAGAGAAGCTCACCAAACTTTGGGTAGATCACTGTCTGCGCAGTATTGGAGCACGACCTGAACTGGTTGCTCAGTAGCTATTGCTTCGTTGTCGCGAAAACAATTCGAAGCGCCTGAGCGGTCGAACCATCCACAATGTGAATTGCGGCAGACTCGCCAGCCTGCATCCAGTAGAGGTCCCCGCAACCCATCGTTGTCAGGAACGATCGCGGTTTGCGCGTGACTCTCATCTGCAACGGGGCGAGTGCAATCCAGAGTGACGCGCTCCCCGCCTCAATCTTTTCTTCCTCATTCTTCCCGGTAACAATGATCCTTTGAACAGCAATCTGGTGAGATTCGAATTCGATGACCTTCTTCGTTTTAGATAGATCGGCCAGGGTGTCCTGCCGAAGCGCTAAGCCTTGATCTCCCAACGGCAGCCGCTTCAATTCCACGCGAAGAAAATGACTCGGCGTTTCACCCAAGTTTTCCACCTCATGTCGTTCGATTCGCCCGGGGCTCACCCGAAATGTCCCAAATTTTTTAGGCGGCCGTACCAACGTAAACGGTTTTTCTTCCACATGCGTAAAACGCACCGGCCCGGAGTCGCTTAGGTAAACATAAATAGTCGGGAGCTTCGAATGGTCATGTACGGCGAGCTTCTCGTGAGGCGCATACCGTACCCGCACCACCCGCACCAGTTCGTTCTCCAGTGCGACTACGTAGTTCTTTGCCGGAAGAACGCTCTGAGACTCCTGGACAGAAGCGAACGACGTGAGAAGCATGAGTAAGGGAGAGATCAAGCTAACAATGTAGCCTGACTTCGATCTTTGACTGAATCGTTTGGTTCGCTACGATGAAGTCACACCATGAGTTCGCTCACCGTTGACCTGAAAAAAACGGTCAACCTGCCGAAAACCAGCTTTTCCATGAAGGCGAATCTGCCTGCAGCCGAGCCGAAAATGCTTGAGCAATGGGAAGCCAACCAGCTTTACACCCGCATTCGCGAACTCCGCGCAGGTAGCCCTCAATTCGTTCTTCACGATGGGCCCCCCTATGCCAATGGCAACATCCACATGGGCACCGCGTTTAACAAGATCCTGAAGGATTTTGTCGTGAAATCGAAAAACATGGCGGGTTTCGATGCGCCCTATATTCCCGGTTGGGACTGCCATGGCTTGCCCATCGAGTTCAAAGTGGACGCTCAACTCGGTAAACGCAAGGCCAGCATGAGTACCGCTGAGATTCGCGCTGAGTGCCGCTCCTATGCCGCGAGTTTTGTCAACATTCATCGCAGCGAGTTCAAGCGCTTAGGAGTGCTCGGTCGTTGGCAGGATCCTTATCTCACGATGAGCGCCGGATACGAAGCCGTCATCGCTCAGACATTTGTTGACTTTCTCCAGAACGGCTTTGTTTACAAGGGCCTGAAGCCGGTGCACTGGTGCATTAGAGATCGCACTGCGCTTGCCGAAGCTGAGGTCGAGTACGAGAATCACGCCAGCCCTTCTATCTATGTCCGTTTCAAATTGGTTTCCGAGGCGGCTGCCATCGATACGGCTCTCGCCGGCCGCGACGTGTACTGCCTGATCTGGACCACTACGCCTTGGACACTTCCCGCTAACCTCGCCATCTCCTTTAACCCGAAGTTTGAGTACGTGGCGGTTGATACGCCCCAAGGTCTCACCATTGTTGCCGAGGGTCTGCTGAACCAAGTTTCCGAAGTGCTCGGTTGGGATCGAACGGTCGTCGCGCGTTTTCCGGGCACAAAGCTCGAAGGAGCCGTTTTTCAGCATCCGTTTCTTGATCGCGATTCCATTGGCCTTCTAGCCGATCATGTGACGCTTGAACAAGGGACTGGAGCGGTTCACACAGCGCCCGCCCATGGCCAGGAGGATTTCGTAGTCGGCCAGCGTTACGGTCTCCCTGTTTATTGTCCGGTCGATGCGTCCGGTCGAATCTTCCAGGCAGAAGGCGCCAGCGGCATACTTCCGGAAGAACTGCTGGGTAAAACCGTTTGGGAGATCAATCCTATCGTCATCCGCCTTCTTGAAGAACGGGGCGCGCTTGCCTTCCAATTGCGAATCGATCACAGCTATCCGCATTGCTGGCGCTGTCACAATCCGATTATCTTTCGCGCTACAGAACAGTGGTTTATCGGCATGGATCGCAACGAGCTTCGGGGTCGGGCATTAGAAGCTATCAAGAACGTCGAATGGTTTCCGGCGTGGGGCGAGGAGCGTATCTCCAATATGATCGCCGGCCGCCCCGATTGGTGTATATCGCGTCAACGGGTCTGGGGAGTTCCCATCATTGTCTTTTATTGCGAAAACTGCGCCGAGCCGTTCACAGACAAGAGTGTGCTCGACGGAGTCGTTCAGCAGTTTCGTTTGCATACGTCCGACGTCTGGTACTCGAAG
>CAXTMN010000018.1:0-56932 GCA_964245395.1 uncultured Bryobacteraceae bacterium | reverse complement strand
ATCCTTCTTCCTGCCGCGAAATCCTGCGTTCGCTTGTCGCGGTAGCTGACGATCATTCCGTATGTTATCTACCATTATGCTATACGTCAAGCATAACGCTAGTGAACTGCTCTGATACGTCGCATGATGCGCAAAGGACCCCCCTTGTGAACCCGTATCATCCACGGAGGGGCTTCGCCGCCACTGGACACGAGTTCCTTGTAGACGGTAAGTGGCGCAGAATCTTCATCTCCTCCACGCTGTCGCTTACATCCGTATAGCCGAGCTCATCGAGACGAATGGGCTTCGCGTTATTGGGTTCGATAGCCACAAGCGCAACGCCTCTTCCGCGGTAATCATCGGCTAGTTTCTCGATGCGAGACTCATACAGTTGGGCCGTCGGCAGTGATTGCGTGTAAAGGCAATGGCCAACACCTGCTCGCGGCGTAAGTGCTTAACTTGTGCGTTCGACCATCCACACCAGGGAGAGAAAAGTCCGGTGCGGTCGAACCGATGGGCAGGGTGGCGTGAGGCTCATCGGCCAGAAGGGTAGCAGATGCAATCTAAAGAGAAACGACAAATCGCAACAACAACATAGTTCCTGGCTGATCTGGATTGAGGAAGCGGATCTGCTCGGCAGCTTGGCGGTCTATCTAACGCCGAGTCGCCTCCTCCAGATCTTTAATAAAGCCAGTGCCAAAAGTGAAGTGGCCAGCGGGATAACGGTGTCCGGCTCCGGTACGGAATCCACATCAAGCGAGTCTAGATTGGAAACATACCTCCCGGCGTGGTTGTCTCCGGGAATCACAATGCGAGCGAAGCCGTCCGCCGGAAATTGACCTTGGTTGTCAGCATACGGAACAAGGTCCTCTGCCGCTCCCAGGGCCGGATCGAGTTCGGCAAGTGAATACAGCACCTCATAACCGTCCGTGCCGCTTGCCAGTACATACCCGGTCATGACATTGTTGCTGGTAGAGTTCAGCAACGTCCACAGCGGAACGCCGGTATAGGTGTCACCATTGATAGTCTCCGTTACCACGGGTAAAGCCTGCAGGTCGGCAAGCGTGTAGTTCCCCGGACGAGAGACCTTCCCAGTGAGCGCAAGACTACTAGAAGTCCCCCCCGAGCCCGAAGCCAAAGCTGGTGCCGCCAAAACCTGAAGGCTTGCTAAGTCCGCGATGTTTCGGCCGCTGGCGTTAGTGCCCGGAAAAACTAGCTCCGGTTTCCCGTCGCTTCCTGAAATCGCAATGAAGTTTTGAACGCTCCCTGTTCCCCCGAAGAACGGATCGATCTCGCCTAGGGAGATGATGGACTGCACGCCCGTGATGGTCGTAGCCAAAAGGTAAGAGCGAAGAATTGCGTTTTTGGCATTATCTCCGGTAGGTGTAGAGGTGATAACGTCTGATAACCCAGAGGGGTTTCCCCCCAAAAGTGACCAGACCGGAATCCCAGTCAGGCCATCCGCCGTTACCGTGCCTACGGCCATTCCGGCCGCCATTAACTGCTGGGCTGTATAGTCGCCAGCTCCAACCTGGACACCATTAACATCGGAGCTTGACACCATACCCGTTACGCTGAGGGCCACCGAGTCTGCCCAGGCACTCTGACCGAAGCCTGCCAGTAGACCGATCGCTAATGTTGCTCCGGCGACCGCCACACGAAATCCGTAATAACCAATCACAATCTTTATTTCTCCTATTCAGTGCTAGCCGGCAGAGGCGCAGGCGGGAATCAGACTAGAACCTCGCCGGTGTGGGCAGTGTCATATCCGGCCAGGCTTTGAAGCTTTTTCTGCAGGTGGGAACGGTTTAGCGCATCCAGCAGCGCCTTAGCCGCAGGTAGTTCAAGAGATGCTTGATCAAATGAGAGATCGAAGCGCTCCACGGCGAGAGGAATAAAGTCCAGGCCGAAACAGCGGGACGCAGACCGGGGTGCGATGCAACAGTCTGCCGTCCCAGCAGCCACGGCGTAGGCGGCCGCAAGATGCCCCTCGGCACTGGAATTGTAGCCTTTGACCTGCTGAAATCGAATCCCGAACTGGCGGAGACCCGTATCAAGCAGATCCCTGCTGCCCGATCCTTTTTCACGGTTCATCAGTCTCACGTCGTCCCTGGCGAGATCCGCAACTGACCGGATGCTCTTCGGATTTCCACGCTGCAGCACCAGTCCTTGCTCCCAGACCGCAAATGTCACTACTCGGACCGAGCCGTTGGGAAGAAGACGCTGAATGATCGGCAAATTGTAATCCCCAGTGGTCCGATCAAGAAGATGCGAACCCGCCGCATGCACCCTTCCTTGCTTGAGCCAATGCAAAGCGCACCGGCTTGAACACGGAACGCTGAGGATTTCGATTCCTGAAGAGTGAACCGCGTCGTTCAGCAAGGAAAGCGCAGGATCACACCCGGCGACTAAAAGCCGTTTGCCGTCGTCGGGGAAATCAGCCGCAGACCTGATCGAAACAGTTAGTTTCGTTCGAGATTCGACGATACCATCCGCCGGTGGAAGATAAGCCGGTAGGAAAGCAATCGGAACAGCAACAAGCCGTTGACTCACTCGGCACACCCGGACCAATTGCCCGTCGTGCGCCTGTTCTCCCGGAAGCAACTCGGCTCTTATCGGATTGCTGACTGGCTCGTCTGCAATGAAAAACATCTCTTCCACAGTGGCGCTGAGCGCGCGGGAGAGTTGTAATGACACCGTCGTATTGGGAATAAACCTTCCGTCTTCAATAGCGTAGATTGTTTGTCGACTGACCCCGACAAGACGAGCCAGATCAGCCGCAGAAAGTCCCCGTTTTGTCCGGATCTCCTGTAAACGCGTACGAATTTGCATTGGGCCTCTTCACGATCTCTGTCCCGGCGCGTGTCGCTTATACTTTACAAGGTACTCTACAAATGACAACGGCATCGGCTCATCGCGCCAGGCTTTACGACTGAGTATGGAACGACACACATGTTCCGTCCCGGTCATTGGCTTCCTTCTTTTACTTTTAGGCCAGTCAATGGGGTGGTCTCAGGTCTCAGCTATCCTCTCCGGAACGGTCCGTGACCCATCCGGCGCGATAGTTTCTGGGGCACGCATCATAGTCAAAAACGACGATACGGGAGCAGTCCGCAAGAGCTTCACGAATAGCGCGGGGCTGTACCAATTGTCCACGCTGCCGGTCGGACACTATGAGATCCGAGTTGATCAGTCAGGATTCGCCGATGAGGTTCGCACTGGAATCAATTTAGTCGTCGGGCAAGACGCGAGAGTGGATCTCACTTTGCGACTTGGAACTTCGAGCCAGCAAATCACCATTAATGAGGATGCGGCCATAGTGAACGTTACCGCTGCGGACATCTCTGGCCTGGTTGGCGAACGCCAGGTGAAAGATCTTCCACTAAACGGCCGGAGCTACGACGAACTGCTTACGCTAAGCCCCGGAGTGGTTAATTACACCGCGGCGAAGACCGGCGGCATAGGCGTTTCAAATTCGACAGTCGGCAATAACTTTGCCGTTTCCGGAAATCGGCCTCAACAAAACATTTACCTGCTGAACGGAATCGAGTTTACGGGCGCCGCAGAGAACAACATGCAGCCAGGCGGTACCAGCCAGGAGTTGCTCGGCGTTGATGCGGTCCGCGAGTTCAATGTGCTTCGGGATTCGTATAGTGCAGAGTATGGCAAGCATCCAGGTGCCCAGGTGCTAATAGTCACCCAATCCGGAACGAATCAGCTTCATGGATCTCTCTATGAGTTCCTACGGAATAACGACCTTGATGCGCGCAACTTCTTCGATGGCGCCTCTGCCCCTGGCTTCGAACGGAACCAGTTCGGAGCTGCGCTCAGTGTGCCCATCAAGAAGGACAAAACGTTCCTCTTTGGAAATTTCGAGGAACTTCGCCAACACTTGCATCAGACCGGTGTCGATCTTGTTCCTGATGCGGGTGCCCGCAACGGATTTCTCCCTTGCAAGTTGGTGAGCCCTGCCCCTAGCCCTTGCCCCAACTCCGGACTGGTTTCTGTCGGCATCTCACCCCTCATAAATGCATGGCCTGTGGCCACTGCCGGTGCGCCGGATTTTGGCGGGATCTCTGAGGCGATCAACAATCCATTGCAGACCATTCGGGATGACTTCGGGACCGTGCGGCTGGACCATACCATTACTCCAAACGATTTCTTAAACGCTGTCTACACCGTTGATGACAGTGCAGATTTCACTCCAACCAGCACCAACGCATACAGCACCGATTTGGAGAGTTTAAGAGAACAGGTTGCCAGCATCGAAGAGACGCACGTTTTCTCTCCCACTCTCCTCAATGTGGCTCGCGTCGGTTATTCGAGAGCAAGTTACTTCTTTACGGGCGAACCGACTCCGGGAACTCCCGCTGCTTCCTTACCAGGATTTTTAGCGGGAAGTCCGATTGGTGCTCTGGTAGTGGGAGGCAGCGCTGCTTCGAACCCCACGGCACAAGTCAGCCTTGCCGGAAGTAACAACGGAAGTAATCTGCGAGTCGCCCGAAATATTTACACTTACGAAGATCGTGCATCTTTGACCAAGGGGCGCAACCAGCTCAACTTCGGCGCATGGTTCCAACAGTTCCAGTCGAATGAGACCTTGGCCCTCAGTCAATATGGGCAGGCGACGTTCACCAGTCTGCAGGGTTTTCTGCAGGGGACCGCAAGCAGCCTGCTGTTTGACCCTTCGCCCACCGAGATGAACTGGCGGTCTCTTTTTGGTGCCCTGTACGTTCAGGACGCGATTCGACTCAGCCCGAAGCTTACGCTTTCACTTGGTCTCCGTGACGAATACACAACGGGCTGGAACGAGGCTCATCATCGGGCGTCGAACTACACCTACTCGAGCGGCACGATTTCTACCCAGCCGACGGTAGGGAGCTCTGTATTCACTCACAACAATGGAACGGTTTTGCCGCAACCCAGAGTGGGACTTGCCTGGAGTCCATTCAGCAACAAGACCGTTGTACGCGCTGGGTTCGGGCTGTTCGATGATCTTCAAGATGCGTTGGGCTATCGCACCGATCAAAATGCGCCTTTCAACCCCACCTATAGCCTTCCCAATGCCGCCGTTTCCCGCCTTCCCCTCTCCCGTACCGCTCCTATACCGGCGACCGCGCGTTTAGTTCCAGGCGGCGTTCAGCCCGATCTGCAGACACCGGTCTTAGTCTCGTGGTCTTTTCGCATCCAGCAGGAACTGACGCCCAACACGGCTCTTACAGTGGCATATGTGGGATCACATGGATATCACGAACTGATCGGCATCGATGCGAACGAGCCATTCCCGGTGGTGTGTCCGGCGTCGCCTTGCCCGGCAACCTACCCGCGCAACTTTCCGGTCGGGCTGGCCAATACGCCCATCCCCGCCGGAACCTATTACGTCCCAACTGCCACCAGAGCGAATCCTGCGATCGCGAACACCTGGACGTATTTTTCGGAAGGCGATAGCTCGTACAACGCGTTGCTCGTAGACCTCAATCATCGTTTTGAGAATGGCCTGGCGATTCGCGGAGCTTATACCTGGTCGAAGACGATCGACGATGGCGATTCACTAAACGCCACCACCTCCGGAGGCGAGCCGGCCCTTGCTTCGAATCCCTTTGACCTTCGTGCAGACCGTGGACTGGCAAACTTTGACGTCAGGAATGTGGGAGTAATCAGTGCCGTATACGCTCTGCCCTTCGGGCATGGAAAGAAGTTTCTGGGGAATAGCAGCGGATTTGTAAATGCGCTTGCAAGCGGCTGGACGGTCAATTCGATTGTGACCATTCAAAGCGGTTTCCCTTTCACGCCCCAGCTCAGTTACAACCCATCGAATAATGGCGACACACGCAATCCGGTGCGCCCGTACGTCAACCCCGCTTTCACCGGCCCTGTGATTCTGGGCAATGCCAATCAATGGTTCAATCCAGCGGCGTTCCTTGCGCCCCCCAACGGCAGCGGGTTCTATGGAAATCTCGGAAGAGATACACTGATCGGCCCTGGCCTTGGGACGTGGGATTTTTCGCTGCTGAAGGACACACCCATTCGCGAGCGAATGAACTTACAATTCCGCGCTGAATTGTTCAATCTCCTGAACAGAGCAAATTTCAACACGCCCAACGCAGTCACTTTTACTCCTACTGGGGTCTCACCGACAGCAGGTCTGATTACGAGCACGTCCACCACATCCCGTCAGATCCAGTTTGGGCTGAAGTTGCTTTGGTAAACGGCTTTTGCTTCAGCGCTTCGATGAGCTTTGAAGTATTACTATCAGCCATGCTCATTCCAGCGCCACCCTTGTTAGCAGGGGGAAGCTGCGGATCGACCAATTGAGTTGTGATGCGCGCAAAGATGCTCGACCTGCCAGGCGATTGCTCGCACGGCGGACCTCTCGAGCATCAGATCAACCCCCAAGCCGAGAGCCCATCTTGCACTAACTCGGAAACATAGGACTCTGAAAGGTGATCTCTAAATAGCGGTCTTGTTCTAGGCTCGCGCCAGCTACTCAGAACTGCAAAACTCCGTCTATGAGATCCGAAAGGCTGGTGAGATTACCACCCATACTCTCCTCGGACGCGGCATACAATGCATCACGTGTAGCGTTGGTCCAATTGATCGTATGTCCTCCCTGTAGCGTGAGTTCGCGAATGAACTCTCTGTGCGTCCTCCCGTCGCCTTCACGAAATGGGTGAGCCGCGTTGATCTCCGAAAGAAAATACGTCAGCCGTTCTACAAGCTGTGGACGTTCTAAACCGACTAAGTTCTCGCGCCCGATCTTCTCGAGTTCTGAAGTGAGGTGCTTCTCGATATAGCCAGAAGCCAAACGTACTTGATCCTTTGCTGATGTTGACCGTACGCAGTTCCCCGGCCCAAGCGTAAACATCCTGGAACAGATAACGGTGGATCGCTCTTAGGTGATGGAGGTCGAAACGCCCGGTAATTGGTCTAAGAAGTAGCTGCGCGCCTCTAAGGTAGACAGCCTGCGCTTCAAATTGCTCCAAGCGTTCCCCATTCCGAATATTCTTTTGATTGATAAGGACGGGAGTCGGGATAGGTGTACTTATCTCGGATCGAGTAATCTTTCAATGGCATTGAAGAGGTCGTCTCCTGACATTGTTCCGCTGAAATATCGATCGATCAGTTCCTGCGCTTCTAGTGGTGGTTCCAAGCCTTCCAGACGCATGGTCGCAAGCGCGTTCTCTGCAAGCGCTTTACGCTCAGCTGATTCTACTTTTGAGAATTCAGTCATTTATCTCATCATCCTCTATCAATGCGCTCAGTGCTGCAAACGTAAGGTGCTTTCTGCATCGCAGCGCTCGCCAGATAAGCGTGTCAAGCAGCAAAAGTTGCTGGCGGAGCTTCCGTACTTTTCTGGCCGGTGCGCCCTGTTCCAACACCGCTAAGGGTCGCATGGCAACGGACTGAACGGCCATAGAGGTCACTACCTTTATTCGATTGAAAAGAAAGTATAAACGTTTATAAGCGGGTAATTAGCGTCAACGTTGAGGTGGGAGTTGCGTAGGCCGACCTTCGTCGTGCATACGTTTCTTAATTCGTTCAAACTGCCGGGTCGAAACTCCCAGTATGCACGCTATTTGCCCCTCGAAGAGCGTCGGTCGACCTACATATCTGCCGGGATACTCTGCCGTGTTCGCCACGGGAGTTAAAAGCTGAAAAGACCGTTCCATACATTCTGCTGGAGTTGCTGATTGAAGCTGCTCTACGAAGTCAAACGTTTGGTGTAAATCGAGAGCGGCATTCCGCTCAAAGAACTGTCCTATGGACGGGTCGCAAGATCGTCGTTGTTCCAGTTCTTGAATCGAGATTCGTCCGATTTTAGCCTGTGTGATTGTTTTTGCTGAGTGTCGATAAGGGACGGAAAGGCAGTGTGCGCACTGGTCAAGTAATTGACCAGGAACTCGAATGCCGCAAGCCTCATCTACTGAAGCGGGCCCGTTGCGGCTTAGTAAAACGAGTCCTTTAATGAGGAAAAAGACATTGTGAGCTAGCTTGCCCTCTTGGAAGAGAACAGTACCCGCTGCCCAGTCCTGGAAAGTGGCGGCTCCAAATAGCCCGGTCCAACATTTGATCGCCTCTTTAATCGCCACCTGTTCCCACGACAATGGAGATTCGCGCATTCGATTTCTTTCGGTAACGGTACGATTCGCAAGCCTATCTTATGGCTATCGATTTGACGTTAGTTGCGTTTTCGTCAACATCCGCATACAGGCTGCGTTGGACGGCTACAACCGTTCCTACGTCCTCCGTTATTTGGAGTAGGCATTAGCGCGGACGGTAGCGAAGTTGCGCACAAGAGGCCTCAAGGCATCGTGTATTTCGCCGTGAAAAACGGCTACGTCACCGTAGCAAGAATGGGCAAAGAGACGATCGGCATTTTCTTAGGGCCCATTAACGTTGCCGGTAACACTTTTCGCGTGTTGGTTTCATCTAGGCGGTCGAAGTGATCCGCCGCGCGGGAGTATGGACCAGGATTATGGGCTACTTTCAAAAAGAGCCGCTCAAGACGCGGCTCTGTGAAGACCAAGTGATGGGAATCGCAGAGGCATACTTGGCCTCCAAAGGCGGTGGCCCGCTAAGACAACCCGTAGGCGTGGGTGTCATCGCTGAAAAGAACGAAGTACTGTGGCATATATGCGATCTAGTTGGGATGCGCGGAGGCAACTTTCACATGCACATCGCTGATACGACGGGCGAAGTAGTAAAGACCTGGGCGACGCCAATGTAGGTATGCTCTCGGCATCGGTACGATTAGCTGCAAATGCCATTGGGGCGCGTCGAGTAATCTTTCAATGGCATGAAAAGGTTGTTTCCCGAAATCGTTCTGCTGACATATCGATAAGCTTCGTCGCCGATTGTGGCGGTTCGAAGCCTTCGAATCACATGGTCGCGCGAATTTCATGCAAGCGTCTTACGCTCAGCTGATTCCTATGTTGAGAGTTCGGCCAAATTTCTTCATCATCCTCTATCAATGCGCTCAGTGCTGCTCGCGTAAATTCCTGTTGAGCTCGTGTGGGCTCCTAGCTCTTGTGTATTGATGGGCACGACCATCGTAGAATCGGCAGGAAGTCAGAGTGCTCGAGAGGATTCGGGCGAGAGCATCGCTCGCGAGAGTTGCTTGAATCGACCTGATCTAACGCTGAGCCTCTCCGCCCGATTTTGCATCTGTCTTCTTCGCAAAGTGCGCGGCAAGGTAGTCGATGATTTCGTTGAACTCATCATCAGTCCCATTTGCGCCTTGATTCACCATGTTGCCGACAATTTTCTCCCAGCCGTCTTTGGTCTCATGGCGTCCCATCACGATCTCAGGAGCGTGGCAGCCGCTACAGATCTTCTGCATGGTGGCCTTTCCGGGACCGTCTGGTAGCTGTGAAATGTTCGCTCCGGCTTGGGCGCGATTGATTACCGCCAGGCCAAGGGCAAAGCAAAAGCAAGATACCGGCTTCATTCGCACGCCTCCATTATGCAGAATGTGAAGTGATCACTTAGCTTCGGTCTGCGCCTTCGGCTGTAAAATAAGGCCATGTCAGCCAACGACATAAAACGCCGGAGATTTGTCCAGGCCCTGCTTGCCGCACCCGCAGTTCCTGCCGTCGTGGAAGCAGCCCAAGCGCCACCGCCCGCGACTACGCCGCAGCAGCAGCCTCAGCCCCAACCCAATACGCCAGCGCGCCAGGTTCCCCGGCAGCCTCAAGAAGTTCCTCAGCTAGAGCTGACCGATCTTGACGTCACTGCCGAGCCCGCGCCATCCTTCTTTAACACCGTCCAGTTCGCCACGCTTCAAAAGCTCGGCGAAACCCTTATGCCTCCGCTGAAAGGCAATCCTGGTGCAACAAACGCAGGAGCACCCGAGTTCCTCGATTTTCTGATTAGCGTTTCCCCCGCCAGCCGTCAGAAGTCCTATCGGTTCGGATTGGATCAAATTCAACTAGCGTCTACCGTGACGTTCGGGAAGGCCTTCTCCGAGCTGGATGGCGCGCAAGTAGACGCGATTCTCCGGCCGCTATTAGTAGCGCGCCCTTGGCCTGCCGATCTGCCTGATGATCCGCTAAAGAGCTTCGTTGCAGAAGTGCACGAAGACCTTCGGACAGCCACGGTGAATTCACGGGAGTGGGCAGCCGCTACGCAGAAATCCGGTCATCGCTTCACGCGCGGGTTTCGTGGGACCGGTTATTACTGGTTCCCGATCGACCCGATTAGCCAAGGATAATTATGCCAGTCAAACAGTATGACGTGCTCATAGTAGGTTCTGGTCACTCCGGCGGTATGGCTGCAAGTATTCTGACCGGGAAAGGCATCTCTTGCCTGATGCTGAATGCCGGGCCTGAAGCGGACTATGACAAGGATCGTGCGAGTAAGCACACGTACGAATTGCCTTATCGCGGATTTAACAAGCCTGGCAGACTTCCGCACGTGTTTCAGGCCGACGAGTTTAATGCCAACCAGTGGGTTGATGAGAAAGAAATTCCGTACACGTATCCTCCCGATGCTCCTTACAATTGGGTTCGTGTCCGGCTCCTCGGAGGGCGCTCGCTGTTCTGGGCGCGTCAGTCTTTCCGCTTAAGCAATTATGAATTTAAAGCAGCCGAGATTGATGGCACGGGCGACAACTGGCCCGTCAGCCTCGAAGACATCGCGCCCTTTTACTCCCGCGTAGAGAAGATCTTTCGAGTCGCCGGCCGCAAAGAGGGCTGGCCTCAGTTTCCAGACGGAGACTTCGTAGAGACAACTTATCCACCCGATACCGAATCCATCAAACGAGTCACCGAAATTGCTACCAAGCGCGGCGTCGGCGTCTCGAAGTGGCGGTCAGCTCTGGGCAAAGATGGCTTGGCAAGCTCCATAAACCTGTTGCTCCCCGACGCTCTTGCTACCGGTAAGCTCGACATTGTTGAGAACGCCATCGTACGCGAGATCAGCGTCGACAAGAACACGGGCCTTGCTAACGGAGCGCATTTCGTGGACCGCCACTCAGGACGTGAGATGCATGTCAAAGCTCGAGCGGTGGTGCTCGCTGCTGGGACCTTAGAAAGTACGCGCTTGCTGCTGAACTCGAAGATCGCCAATTCCAGCGGGGTAATGGGCCACTATCTAGTCGATCAGATGTATGGGGTCTCCGTCGTGGCATCTGTTCCCGAGGCGCGTGACGGGAAAGCCAAACCCGGATTGATGGGTGGCAATGCGTTCATACCCCGCTTTCGCAATCTCACCAAATCGGACAAGCGCAACTTCATCAAAGGCTACTGCGTAAGCATCAACAGCGGAGGAGGGGCGAGCCCTAATTTCTTCCCGCTCTACGGGGCCGAGCTGCAGGAAAAGCTTGATTCCTACGCGAGTTCTTGTGTGTCTGGCGGGATCTTTGGCGAGCGCGTCGCGCGCTATGAGAATCATGTCCGCATCGACCCGAAAGTGACAGATCGCTGGGGTATTCCCGCCTTACACATTGAAGCCCGCGACTCTGATAACGAGCGCAATCTTACCAAAGATGCTGCAGACACTCTCGAAGAATGGTTTCATGAGGCCGGTTGGGAGATCATTTGCAAAACCGATCGAGTCAATCCTCCCGGATACAGCATTCATGAGGTAGGTACCTGCCGTATGGGTAACGATCCAAAGAAGAGTGTTCTAAACCAGTGGTGCCAAAGTCACGACATCAAGAATTTGTTTGTGGTGGATGGCGCTAGCTTTGTGACAGCAGGATGGCAGAACCCCACGATGACGATTCTGGCGCTCTCGATGCGTGCATCGGAACATCTTGCCGAACAAATGCGCGTCAATGCGGTCTAGATTCTTTGATCATCCTGGCCTAAGTCGTCACGGCCATTTGCTCTCACCGGTGTTAGCATGAGGACTTAGTGAAGCTCGGCGAGGCCATTCGTGTCATTCGTTCGGTGAAACCGCAGCACGCGCGCACCTTTGTAAAGACAGTAGTTCCTGAAGTCGTGCGGCCTGCTCGCGTGATTTGGAATCAGGCCATCGGTGCCGTTTTCCTGCTCTTTGCAGTATCGTCGTTCTTCTACAGCGCGACACACACGACAAATCCTGCCGGTCTGATGTTTGGGATATTTTTCGGGTGCGTGATGGGCTTCTTTTCGATCTCCTCGTTTATGCAGGCGCGGAACATCGGACGCCGGTAAAGCTCTTGCCCGTTACCGAGCAGCCCGGCGAGTTTCCTTACACGCGCGGCATTTACCGTGACATGTATCGCAAGCGCCTCTGGACGATGCGCCAGTATGCGGGCTTCGGAACCGCAGAGGAGAGCAACCGGCGCTACCGCTACCTGCTCTCGCAAGGCACAACCGGGCTTTCTGTTGCCTTTGACCTGCCGACACAGATGGGCATGGATTCCGATCATCCCCTTGCAGCCGGCGAAGTCGGACGCGTCGGTGTGGCGATCGATTCACTCGCGGACATGCAAGTGCTGTTCGAAGGGATTAAGCTGCAAGATGTCAGCACGTCGATGACGATCAACTCGACTGCCGCGATTCTGCTGTCTCTGTATGTGCTGGTGGCAGAGGAGCAAGGAGCGGACCGGAAGAAGCTGAACGGCACCATTCAGAACGACATTCTGAAAGAGTACATCGCACGGGGAACGTACATTTACCCGCCACGACCGGCCATGCGCATCATCACCGACCTGTTCGCATGGGCAGGTGCAGAATTACCCGAATGGAACACGATCTCGATCAGCGGCTACCACATACGCGAAGCTGGCTCGACCGCTGTTCAAGAAGTCGCGTTCACGTTGGCAAACGCGATTGCTTATATTGGGGCGGCAATGACAGCGGGGCTCGAGGTCGATTCGTTTGCACCCCGGCTAAGCTTCTTCTTCAACGCGCACAACAACTTCTTTGAGGAGATCGCCAAGTTTCGGGCAGCGCGCCGCCTCTACGCCCACATCATGCGGGATCGCTTCGGCGCGAAACTGGAACGCTCGTGGGCGTTGCGCTTCCATGCGCAAACCGCAGGTTCTACTTTGACTGCTCAACAGCCGGAGGTGAACGTGGTTCGGGTGGCGCTGCAAGCAATGGCTGCGGTGCTGGGTGGGACGCAGTCACTCCATACGAACGCACAAGACGAGGCGCTCTCCTTGCCGACTGAGACTGCAGCTCGAGTGGCCTTACGCACGCAGCAGGTGATTGGCCATGAGAGTGGAGTCACTGCTGAGCCGGACCCGCTTGGCGGCAGCGAGTATGTGGAGCGGCTGACGGAAGCGCTAGAAGCTGGTGCTCGCGACTATATCGAGCGCATTGACCGCTTAGGTGGGATGCTTGCGGCTATCGAGCGCGGATACGTTCAGAGTGAAATACAAAACTCCGCTTACGAGCAGCAGAGGGCCGTCGAAGAAGGCAAGCAGATCGTCGTGGGCGTGAACAAATTTCAAGCAGATGATGACCGAGGGGTGAAGCCATTTCGGATCGACCCGAAGCTCGAGCAGCAGCAGGTGGAGCGTCTTCGGTTAGTGCGTGGATCCCGATCGGCGAGCGAGGCTGCAGCAGCACTGAGCGGATTAGAAGCGGCTGCGCGTGGAGGAGAGAACCTGATGCCCCATTTTCTTGGGTGCTGTCGCGCGCTGGTTACGGTGGGCGAAATATCAGAAGAGTTGCGGAAGATCTTCGGCGAGTACCGCGAATCGTTCTAAGCTCCGGATCTTAGAATAAGGTTTGACTTCCATCCACATCATCGGCGGCGGTCTGGCTGGATGCGAAGCTGCATTTCAGGCAGCTGAGGCAGGCGCTCCCGTGATTCTGCACGAGATGCGACCGTATAAACGCACGGCGGCGCACAAAACAGATTCGTTCGGTGAACTTGTTTGCAGCAACTCTCTGAAGAGTGAGGGCGTCGATTCTGCACCCTGGCTGCTAAAGCAGGAAATGCGAAAGCTCGGTTCGTTGTTCTTGCAGGCAGCCGAAACAGCACGCGTTCCGGGCGGTCACGCCTTGACGGTGGATCGGGAAATCTTCTCCGCCGAGATTACGAAAGCGATCGAGGCGCATCCTCTGATAGAAATCCGGCGCGGCGAGGTGACCGAACTTCCCGGCGAGGACGTGGTCATTGTGGCAAGCGGTCCTCTCACCAGCGAAGCCCTGGCGGAGGATATCAGCCGCGTAACTGGGACGGATCGCCTCTTCTTTTATGACAGCATTAGTCCGATCGTGTCGGCCGATTCGATTGATATGTCCGTCGCGTTTCGCGCTTCCCGCTACGGCAAGTCGCTCGATGGAACCGATGATTATGTGAACTGTCCCTTCAACAGAGATCAGTACGATAAATTTCTTGACGCGCTGCTCGAGGCCGGGTCGTATGAGCCGCATATTGCGGAAGACCAGACGCCCTATTTTGAGAGCTGTCTGCCCATCGAAGAGATCGGGCGGCGGGGACGCGACACGTTACGATTTGGTCCAATGAAGCCGGCCGGGCTGGATGATCCGCGAACCGGGCGGTGGGCCTATGCCATTGTTCAGCTACGGCAAGAAAATCAACGGGCGGACAGTTACAACCTGGTTGGCTTTCAGAACCACATGCGGTTCGGCGATCAGGCGTGTGTGTTCCGCTTGATTCCAGGCCTTGAAAATGCCGAGTTTCTGCGCTTCGGGCAAATGCACCGCAACACCTACATCAACTCTCCGGCTTTGCTGGAGCGAACACTACAACTGAAGAGCGACGGCCGGCTTTTCTTTGCCGGGCAGATCTCGGGCGTGGAAGGGTATGCCGAATCGATTGCAACTGGGCTGATAGCTGGGAAAAATGCAGCGGCTTTGGTGCGCAATGAGAGGCTATCTGTATTCCCGCGCGAGACGGCACTGGGCAGCTTGTGTCATTACATTACGCAGGCTGATCCCAGGCATTTTCAACCGGCGAACATCACCTTTGACCTGCTACCGACGCTCGATGAGGCAACCAAACAGAAGCTGCGGCACGACAAGAAGGCGCGGCATGCCGAGGTTTGCCGACGGGCGCAAGAGAGCTTCGATGAGTTCGTAAATGGCAGAGCTGCGCGATTGTATTGCGAAGTATCTCGGTGAACTTCGGCAGCGAGGAGCTTCGGCGCATACGCTGCGGAACTACAACTCCGACCTAGAGCAGCTTCTTGGCTACTGCCGGCGAACGGGTGAAGAACCGGCGATTGAGCAAATCGATCTGGTTCTGCTGCGGGAGTGGCTGGCCAGCCTCTACGACCAAAAGCTGGCAACAGTCAGCATCAGGCGCAAGATTGCGGCGGTCCGGGCCATGCTCAAGTTTCTCCATCAGGAAGGGATTATGGAGGGGAACGCCTCGGCACGTTTGCGGACGCCGAAAAGTCGGCCGCGCCCCCCGGAGGTGATGAGCGCCGAAAAAACCAACAACCTGATCGATGCGGTCGAGGATGGGATGGTAGCCGAAAAGCCCTCGAAGGAGCGCGATCTGGGATTCCTGGAGCTGCTATACGGCTGTGGCATCCGGGTGAGTGAACTCATCGGAATCGATTTGGAAGATCTGGACCTGGGTGGAGGGTGGCTGCGGGTGACTGGCAAGGGCAACAAGGAGCGGCAAGTTCCCCTAGGCGGCCGGGCGAGGGTGGCGGTGGAGCGCTATCTGCAGGTTCGGAGGGCGCCGGCAGAGCAGAAAGCGCTGCTGGTCAATGCACGTGGGGGCCGGTTGGGCGACCGGCAGGTTCGACGCCTGGTGAAACTGTACGCGCTGCTGGCAACGGGCGATTCAACGGTTCATCCGCATAGTTTCCGCCATGCCTATGCCACTCACTTGTTAGCAGATGGAGCCGACCTGCGAGCCATTCAGGAACTGCTGGGCCACGCCCGACTCTCGACTACACAGAAATACACTCAGGTTTCTTTGAAGGATCTAATGGCGGTCTACGACCGGGCCCACCCGAAGGCTTAGCTTTTCGGCGGTGGTCCAAAGCCATACTGAGCGAAGATGGCCTGGGCGGCGGGGCTGAGGAGAAAATCCAGGAAGGCTGCTGCATTTTTGCGAAACGAACTAGTGGCTACGATCCCGGCCTTCTGAATGATTGGTTGGTGCCACTCGGAAGGAATCAGATCGGGGTCTTTGCCAATTAATAAAGAGCCGGCGGTCATGACAGCGTCGGCGTTTCCGCTCTCAAACAGTTGCAGGGTTTGGCGGACGTTCTCGCCATAGACGACTTTGGGCTGAACGGCTTTCCAGATTCCGGCATGTTCGAGAGCCTGTTGGGCGGCAACGCCATAAGGGGCTAACTTCGGATTCGGTAGCGCTATGACTTTCACATGCGCGGCGGATAAATCAGTGAAAGCATGGCGCTCCTTGTCTCGCCAGAGAAGGGCGATGCGCCCGACGGCGTACACCCGGACGGACGGAGCGAGCAAATTACGAGACGAAACCAATCGGTCGACGAAGGCGGCATTCGCTGACATGAAGACGTCGTAAGGGGCGCCGCTGGCGATTTGCTGGGATAGGATGGCACTGCTCGCCGTTACGAAACGAACTGCTGCTGAGCCAGAATTGGGTTCGTATTTGCGAAACTGAGAGGCTAACGAATCTTCAAGAGCGGTGAGATCGGAAGCAGCGGCAACGGTGAGGGTATTCTGGGCAACAGTAGGTCTGCACAGAGCCAATAAGATTAAAGGCCAGCATCTTGACAAACGGGCACTCATATTAGATACTCAAAGAGTGCTAAACAAAAGCCGGCCAGGTTGGGACCGGTCGGTAGAGGAAAGACTATCACATGAGTAAGATTATCGGAATTGACCTGGGCACTACAAACTCGGTAGTAGCGGTAATGGAAGGCGGCCAGCCGGCTGTTATCCCCAATCAGGAAGGCGGCCGGACAACGCCGTCAGTTGTGGCGTTTACAAAGAGTGGGGAACGCCTGGCAGGGCAGGTGGCCAAGCGTCAGGCCGTGACGAACCCGGAGAACACGATTTATTCAATCAAGCGGTTTATGGGCCGCCGGTTTAATGAGATCAGCGAAGAGATGAAGCTGGTGCCCTACCGTGTTGTTTCTGGAGAAAACGGGGACGCGCGGGTAGAGATTCAGGGCAAAAAGTATTCGCCGCCAGAAATTTCGGCGATGATCCTGACCAAATTAAAGGAAGCCGCTGAAGCCTATCTGGGCGAGAAAGTGACCAAAGCGGTCATTACGGTACCGGCGTACTTCAACGATGCGCAGCGGCAGGCGACCAAGGATGCGGGGCAAATCGCCGGTCTTGAAGTGATGCGCATCATCAATGAGCCAACAGCGGCAGCTTTGGCCTACGGCCTTGATAAGAAGAAGGACGAGACCATCGCCGTTTACGACTTCGGTGGCGGTACGTTTGACATTTCGATTCTCGAAGTGGGTGATGGCGTGGTCGAAGTGAAATCGACCAACGGAGATACGCACCTGGGCGGCGACAACATCGACCAGCGCATTATCGACTGGCTGATTCAGGAGTTCAAGAAGGAGCAGGGTGTCGACGTTTCGCGCGATCAGATGGCGTTGCAGCGTCTGAAGGAAGCGGCAGAGAAGGCGAAGATTGAGCTTTCGACTCTGCTCGAGACCGAGATCAACTTACCGTTCCTGACGGCCGATGCCTCCGGTCCGAAGCACTTGACGATTAAGCTGACTCGGGCAAAGTTCGAGCAGATGGTGGACGATATTCTGCAGCGTGCTGTCGGCCCGTGCAAGCAGGCGATGCAGGATGCGGGCGTTACGCCGCAGAACATTGACGAAGTAGTGCTGGTCGGCGGATCGACGCGAATTCCAAAAGTTCAGCAGATGGTTCGTGATTTGTTTGGTAAAGATCCAAACAAGACAGTGAACCCGGACGAAGTGGTTGCGATTGGTGCGGCAGTTCAAGGCGGAGTGCTGGGTGGTGAAGTAAAGGACGTTCTGCTGTTAGACGTTACGCCCTTGTCGCTCGGTATCGAGACTCTAGGTGGGGTGTTCACGAAGCTGATCGAGCGCAATACGACGATTCCGACGCGGAAAAGCGAGACGTTCTCGACGGCCGCAGACAGCCAGACTTCGGTAGAGATCAAGGTGTTTCAGGGCGAGCGGACGCTGGCTCGGGACAACCGGCTGCTCGGGGTGTTTCAATTGGTAGGAATTCCGCCAGCACCGCGCGGCATTCCGCAGATCGAAGTGACGTTCGACATTGATGCGAACGGGATTCTTAACGTGGTCGCCAAGGATCGGGCCACGAATAATGAACAGAAGATCACCATTACTTCTTCTTCGGGCCTAAGCAAAGACGAAGTGGAGAAGATGGCGCGGGACGCCGAATCGAACTCGGCCGACGACCGGAAGAAGAAGGAAGAGATTGAGGCTCGCAACCGCGCAGATGCGATGGTTTATAACGTGGACAAGATGCTGAAGGAGCATCGCGAGAAGATCTCCGAGGCTGATGCTAAGCAGGTGGAGTCTGCGCTCGAAGAGGTCAGGAAGGCTATGGCCGAGGGCGGTCTGGAGAAGATCGTTGCGGCTACTGACAAGCTGACCAACTCGAGTCACAAGCTGGCGGAAGCTATGTATAAGACGGAGAGCACTGCGGCGAATGGCGCAGGTCCGCAGGCAGGTTTTGGCGGCGGGGCACCGGGCAGTAATGGTGCGGGCGCGACCGAGCAGCCGAAAGACAACGTGGTAGACGCTGAGTTTGTAGACGTGGAAGACAAGAAGTAAGGATAATAGCGGCCGGTTTGACCGGTAGTGCGGGTCCAGTTTTGAGGAAGTTGAGAGGCGGCTGATCAGGCCGCCTCTTCTGTAGTGGGAGCGTCGAGGGTTAGCCAGTACCCCAGCGCTGGTGAAAAGAAATGCCGACAGCGGAAAAAAAAGACTACTACCAAACGCTTGGCGTGGCCCGAGGGGCTGATGGGGATGAGGTCCGTAAAGCCTATCGGAAGCTCGCCCGGAAATACCATCCGGATTTGAATCCGGGCGACAAAGCCTCTGAGGACCGCTTCAAGAGTGTTCAGGAGGCATACGACATCCTGAGCGACGACAAGAAGCGCAAAGTCTACGACCAGTACGGATTTTATTCGGACAATATTCCGCCTGAGGGCGGAGGTTTCTCGGGTACAGCCGGTGGTCCGAATTTTGGTGGGTTCGATTTTGGCGAGTATGCGCGGCAGCAACAAGGAGCAGGGGCGAGCGCTCCGGGTGGCGGCAAAGCTTCGGACGGGGAAGGTTTTGGATTTCGGAACATCTTCGACCAGTTCTTCCGGCCGAACTCAGCGGGCTCAGCAAGTGTTCAACCCGAGCGCGGGGCAGATCTGGAATATGGCCTGAACGTTGATTTTTGGCAGGCGATCAAGGGAACGCAAGTGAAACTAAACATCTCGCGGCAGGAGACTTGCGAGACCTGTCACGGGACGGGGTCGTCGGGCAACAATGTTGCGGTGTGTCCCGAGTGCGACGGTACGGGAACAGTCAGCCAGATGGCGGGCGCTATGAAGTTTAACTTGACCTGCCAACGGTGCGGAGGAACGGGACGTCTTAAGAACACCTGTCCAACATGCCGGGGAGAAGGGACGATTGCGCGGCCCGATACGGTCGAAGTCAGAATTCCACAAGGGGTGAAAGCCGGTTCCAGGTTGCGGGTGCAAGGAAAGGGGAACGCCGGCGTCGCAGGCGGTCCTGCGGGTGACCTCTACATCACGATTCGCGTAGAAGAACACGCGTTCTTCAAACGCAACGGCGACAACATCGAGATCCAGGTTCCGCTGACGGTGAGTGAAGCTGGGCTTGGCGCGAAGATCGAAGTTCCAACCATCGACGGACGAGCGATCTTGAAAATTCCACAAGGGACGCAGAACGGACAGAAGTTCCGGCTTCGCGAAAAGGGCGTGCTGAACGGGCGCAAGAATTCGCGGGGGGACGAGATTGTGGAAGTGGTTCTTCATTCACCGGACGTGCATAATGAGCGGACGAGGGAACTGTTGCGGGAGCTAGCGGCTGTACAGACGGAAGACGTGCGAGCGGAGATGTGGAGTAACGCATCATAGCTTTACGGTCGTGGATTCGATCACGGTAATCGCGCGCAAGGTGATGAAAGATGACGAAGAATAAGGGTAGAGCGGCATACATGATTTCGGCAGTGGCCGAGCAGTACGAGATTCATCCGCAGACGCTGAGACTTTACGAGCGGGAAGGCCTACTAACGCCTTCGCGCAGTGACGGAAACACCCGACTGTATACGGACGAGGATCTGGAGCGCCTGGAAGTGATTCTGAAACTGACCCGCGAGCTGGGAGTGAATCTGGCCGGCGTCGAGATCATCTTGAATATGCGCGAAAAGATGGAAGCGATGCAGCGGCAGATGGAAGGCTTTATTGCCAATCTGAATCAGGAGCTTTCGCAGCGTGTCTCGAGCAGCCGCACGGAAAGCAACAATTCGCTGATGCCGGTAATTCAGATTAATACGGTCAGCGTGCGGAGTGAGGGCAAGCGAGCGAGTGTCACGGAAGTGAAGCGGAAGCTGAAGTGAGGGTCCCGTTACCTTGCGCTTCCGGAATTCATGCCTCGCTGGCCTGAATCGAGCAGCTCGGGTTTAGAAATGCCGCACTTTACTCTTTCTGGGCGGCGTGGGCCAAGTCAGATTCGGAAACAGCTTTGGGGTTGACCTCCCAGAAGTAAATTTCATTTCCGTCGGGGTCTTCGAAATGAGCAAAGTTGCCTGCATCGCCCCGCATGATGGCGCCTTTGATCTTCGCACCCCTGTCTTTCAGTCGATCAACAACGATGTCTATGGCTTCATTGATTTCAAGCCCAAGCATCACTGCTCGTTTTGTTCCGGGAGCCGGGTATGTGGGTGAAGCCGGATGCAAACCGATGGTCAATCCCTTTCCAGCATCGACCGTAGCCCAGTTGTCGCCAAAGCGATTCGTCAGCTTCAGGCCCAACACGCCTGTGTAAAACTCGACTGCCCGGTCCATGCTCGATACGAATACAGTTGCGTTACCGCCTGAGATCATAATTGCTCCTTCTCTATACTCGCCAACTGTGCGCAAAATCGGAAGAGCCACTTGAGAGGGCCACTTTGATGGGCCGCCGTGAGTTCGTTTTTCTGCTGATCGATCTTGACCGGAACTCCCGAGTTCCGCTGCAACGGCAAATCTATCGGGATATCGCTCGTGCGATCCGAACAGGTTCGGTAAAGGATGAAGCGCGGCTGCCGGCCAGCCGGAAGCTTGCAGAAATGTTAGGGGTGTCGAGAAACACGGTCGTAGCTGCTTATGAGGATCTTGCGGCCGACGACCTGATTCGGGGGGAACGCGGGTCTGCAATGCGGGTGAATAGAAGTTCGCACAGGGTCGGGTCATCTTCGTGGCTGAGGGATGTTCTTCGAAAGGCGCAGTACCCCGAAAGAGTTCTCTCCCTAGGCGATCCGGACGGGAACCCGCTTTATCTGAGGTTTTAACAAGGCCGGTTGCCAGAAGTTCCCTGAAGCGATGCCGGATCGACGTCGACCTGTCGAAAGGAAGTTAGAGAACCAATGAGCAACCTGCTGATCCGCACCCGGAGAGGCGCTCCTTTGATGGCCCTGATGGTTCTGTGTGAGTGCCTTCTGTCACCACGATCGGCATGGACCAGCCAGGTTCAATACGATCTTGGGGGCGCTTGTGAAAAACACTCAGCCTGGAACGGCTGGAAAGAGATACGTGACGCTGAGAAGAGTGGCGACTGGGATCGGGTTGTTGCATTGGAGAAACAGGCAGTGAGGGCTGGTTGTGACATTGAGTACCGCTGGTTTCAGCTCGTCAACGCGCTGCTTGAAGCCCATCAACAAACCGAGGCATCACGCGCATTGCAAGAGATGGACACTCGCGGCTTTGAGGTGAATCCGTTTTTACTTGGCTCTGACTTGCGGGAGGTGGAGATGTTCATGCAAGAGCGGGTATTCAAAGCTTCTCCGTTGGGGGCGAAAATTAAGCGGCTTGAAACGATATCGAATGCGCGGCGTAGCAGATTCCAGGAGGCTTTGAATGCGCTACCGGAGGGCCAAAGACCGCCGGAGCAGTACATTGCCGAAGGCGTTTGTCCGTTTGAGTGTTGCCGCTACGGTGACTGGACTGTGTTGGACGATACGGACCTAATCGCTGCACCCGGTACCGAGCGCGTCCTGGGCAAGGCCAAGAAGGGAACTAGGGTATTTGCCATTACCGGAGAAGTCCACCTGAGGCCTGAGCCGGTTGAAGTCCTGGATGATGGCGAGCTGCCGAAAAACACCATTGCATTTGTGCTCGATTCCGAAGGGGAGGGATACGGACACGTCTACACCCGCGGGAAAGTGATTAGCGTTTCTTTGGAATATGCAGAGTATTGCTTCCATCCCTCTCCATCCTGCTGGGGCGAGACTCTGTCTCCTCCGAGTCAAAGGCGCCAACAGGTCTGGTGGGTGAAGATTCGACTCGCGAACGGCCTCGTCGGATGGACTGACAAGGTGCAGAATTTCGGCGGCAATGATGCGTGCGGGTGATCGAGCAGCCGGGGCGCGAAGACCGGCAAAGCGATTGGCACGATGGTGGGGCTTCGCCACGATCACGCGCTGTACAAATTTCTGTCCAGGTACTGATTGCGGAACTTTCCATTTGGATCGTAGTGCTTGATCAGCTCTTTGTAGTCCGGCAGCTTGGTATAGAGCGATTGCAGATGCGACGGCTTCATGGTGAACAGCTTGGCCCAGTGCGGTCTCGCATCAAATGGGGCTAGTTGTTCTTCGATCAGTGGCAGAAGTTTCTTGACAGCGGGCCATTCGGGCTTCCAGGTAAAATGGAGTGTCATGGCGGCGCGCTGGTAGCAAGGACTGATCCAGAAGTTGTCTGCGTCGACGGTTCGGAACTCTGAGATAAACAGATGCGGCGCGATTTGTTCGCGCAAGCGTTCCACAGCGAGAATTGCCTGGTAGGCTTTCTCGCGCGGAACAAAATATTCCGATTGCAACTCAGCTCCACTACTCGGGGTGAAGTTCATGCGAAAGTGCGGCAAACGTTCGTACCAAGGGCCGGGGATGCCCATCTGTTCGGTGCAGTTCTCCGCTGAATGTCCGGCAAGGGGGTGCAGGTCGCGGGTGGCAAGTTTCGCACCGAAGAAATCAGGCTTTGCGGAGAAGGGGCGGCCTTGCTCAACGCGGCTTTTAATCCAGACCTGGGTGGCGCGATGGTTCTGCCAATCGGTGAAAAGGCTGACGCTGTAGCCGCTGGCGAAGATCTCTTCGAGGTGAGCTTCCAACTGGCCGAACGACAGGTTTTCGTAAACAAGCTGTCTGACTTGGAAGGTGGGCTGAACGTCAAGGGTGATCCTGGTCAGGACACCAAGAGCGCCGAGGTTTACAGCTGCTCCGCGAAAGTGATCGCCGTCGCGTTCGCGGGACAGGACCACGACGTTACCATCGGCTGTGACGATCTCCATGGCGGAGACGATGGTGGCGAGATTGCCGTTCTTACTGCCCGAGCCGTGTGTCGCAGTGGCGCAGGCCCCCACGATTCCGATGTGCGGGAGCGAAGCCAGATTGTGCAGTGCGTACCCGTTTTTGTCCAGATACGGCGCCAGATCGCCATAACGGATACCTGCGCCTACGGTCACGGTGCCGGCCTTTTTGTCCAGAGTCATCTCCCTGAGATTTTTCAGCGAGATCTGGCCTTCGTTGCTGTCGGCGATTCCATTGAAAGAGTGGCGAGCGCCGAGTGCCCTCAGCTTGCCATAGCTCTTCACCGTTTTTCTCACCTCATTGAGGGAAGCCGGAAGGTACAGACGATCTGTACTGTAGGTGTAGTTGCCGGACCAGTTGGTTCGAGGAGTGTCTTTCCCGTCGGCGGAAGCTTCCTCGCCGGGCATCAGGCGTGACATTATATTTCCCGCAAGCAAACCGCCGGATGTTTTCAAGAATTGTCTCTTGTTCATAGCCTACGTCTTTACGCGCCCCGATCCGCAAGCGGAAACAGACTGCGAGATCAGTATATAGAGAAACGGTCATGGACGATGGAGAATTGTGGTGGGTTCAGGGGCTATGTGGGCTGAGATCAGTGGTACACGCCAAGTTATCTAGCCCAAGGAGGAGCGGCAAACAGCTTTGCCATGTTTGGTGTAGATTTACGTTCAAACTGTAACTACTTTCCTGTTGATTTTTAGTTGGAGCAGATGTATTGTCGCTCATACCGAACAAATTCGGAAGGTTTACAGATATTAACCGGTCTGCGTCGATGGGAGCCCACGTGCACTTGCATAAAGACGAGTACAATTCATGGCTGGCTGTAGAATCACCGCACTAGTTTTAACTGCGGTTCCGACCTTACGGGCGCAAGGAGTGGGCAGCTTTGTCGAAAATGACGGAGCCCAGCATTTTCTCTTCGTGGACGCCAATCAACACATCCAGCAGATCTTGTATAACGGAGCTTTCTCGGTAGGAGATTTGACCAGTGCTTCGGGTGCTCCACTCGCTGCGGCTGGGACCGGATTGAGCGGCTTTGTCGATCCTAGTGGAACGCCAACATTTTGTCTTTGTTGATGCGAATCAGCACGTCGAGCAGATTTTGTACACCGGAGGTTTCTCTGCAGGCGACCTGACTAGCGCTTCCGGCGCAACGCCAGCCGCGGCCGCGAGTGGATTGACTGCCTTTGTCGAACCGAATGGAGCGCAGCACTTTGTGTTCGGTGACGCTAGCCAGCACGTTCGACAGATCTTGTGGACTGGATCTTTCTCTATCGGTGATCTGACCGGTGCCTCCGGTAAGCCGGCGACCGCAACGGGAAGTGGATTAAGTGCGTTTGTCGATCCGGCCGGAGCGCAACACTTTGTTTTTGTCGATGCCAACCAACATCTTCAACAATTCTTCTGGTACAACTCGTCGTGGGGCGGAACCGATTTGACCAGCAGTGCCGGCGCTCCTCTCCCTGGATCTTCATCCTATGTTGTTAGTGGCCAGATATTCACAGGAGGAGCTACGCTTTCGGGTGTAATGATCGACCTGAGTGGAACAACGGCGACGGGTAGTCCCGTGTCGCTCGCGACGCGGACCGATCCCAATGGAAACTATTCGTTCTTGGTCCCGGCTGGCGGGACGTATACGGCTGCTCCGTTCCTTTCGGGCTATACATTCAGCCCGGCGTCCTTCGTATTCAACGGCGCTGTGGTGAACCAAGTAGCAAACCTGACAGCATCAGTACAACCGGGCGGCGCAGCGCAGAGCTGTCCTTACCTGAGCGGAACATGGGTAGACGGAAACTATACGTATTCCCTATCGCAAACCTCGGGGATCGGTACGGTGACGGGCACTGATACGCTGACTCTTCCCTCCGGAACGGTACAGTGGCTGGTGTCAGGCCAAACTGCTGATGATGGGACCTATACAATGCGGGTGTACAATCCCACTCCAACCACCACTCCCTATGGCACGCCTGACTTGGAAGATGATTTTACGTTAACTTTGCCAACTTGTTCGTCTGGCACCGCACCCGTTACCTTGACTACTCAGATTACAGGTGGGTCATCGTTTTTGGGAGGTGGCAGTCCTACAGGGGGTAACCAAACCACAACGTGGACTCGTACTTCAAATTTGGCGGCCGTGCCGGTTACTGCGGATGTAACGGTGATTGCATGGGTGGATGCAAGTAAAATCACGCTTCCAACGCCCCAAACACTTCAATTGGTTACGGACTTGAATACACCGCTTTCATGCACATCACTGCTTTTACATTGGAGTCAAAGTCAGCAAGCAGACCTGAAGGTACAAGCGGATAGAGATTATGCCAACGCCTGGCTGCTTACTCACTCTGCGAACAGTCAGCCGCCTGCATCTATAAATCCCGATTTAGAACGAGACATCGGCGACTTTCGCCTGTTTAACCGCTTTCAAATCATGTCGAAAGGTGATATCTCGCAACCCACTGCCCTTCCCAACCAGCCCCCCGTGGTCGGATCAACGGCTGATCCTTGCGGATCTCCGTTGAAACGTCCTGGTCAAGTCCATCCAAATAATGGTTATCGGGGCGTAGACTCCGCCGGCCAAGGCGTGGCTCAATTGGTGGAAGGGCGGCTAGGTCCTACCGGCCAAACCATCAACAAAACAATAAATGGCGGCACCACACCGTGGATCTGGAATGTGATCGAATTCGATTCTACAGGTAGCATTATCCTTCCCGTGGATCACGCTATGTTTCCAACTTATTCCATTTATCTGAACGGAAGGCTTGCGATAACTTGTCCCCAAAGCGATCCGGAACCCTTCATTGCGAAAAACGATCAGTACCAGAGGCTTCCCTCAGACATCCCAGTGAAATCAGGGTTAACTTCATGCCACAACTAAGACGATTCATTCCGTGCTGCTTATTATTGCTGGGGTCGTTAACACAATCAGCCCAATGCCAATCTGCCGATCGTTCAGCGGCTGATGATGAAGCAGCCGACAAGCTGTCTAATCTGTTGCTTGAAGTAAGAAACAGCAACTATGATCCCGTCACAAGCCTCCAGGCTGGGCCCGCTCTTCAGGAAGCTTTCACCAACTCCACGGACTCCCTTACGAAGGAGAACATTGCGAGCGTCTTGGTTACCCTCGGAAACAAGGACGAAGTTTACTGGTCCGTGTTGTCAAAACGAGCACAACAAATTGTGAATAGCGAAGCTCCCTACCCCCTTATTTTCGACGCGAGTGGGAAAAGCATTCGCGGATCTTTTTCTCCGGAGTTTTTGAAGTGGGTAAAAGCGAACAACCTTTCTCAAAACGAAGCCTGGGAGGAGCAAATGGGTATGTTCCCGGTGGAGCTCTCATTTATGGCCACCACTGGCGATCCTCGGGGACTTTCCATTTTACGAAAGGGCTTATCGTCACCCAATTATGGAGTTCGAGCCATGGCAGCGAGAGGGCTTGCTGTTCTTAAAGATAAAGACTCCATTCCGCTTATCATCGAAGCTGCCCGGAAAGCACCATCAGAAGCCGAGGCGTGGATAGCGCGCCCTCTCGTGTCGTTCGATGATTCAAGGGCACGGGCAGCGGCTGACGAGTTCATACCGGACAAAGCGCTTCTCGGAGAGTTGAGGCAAACCGCAAAGGAGAAAGGCCCGCGTGGCGTGTGGTAATCCTCGACTTCGCAAAGCACATAAAACTTTGTAGATAGTGGATCTTTTTCTCCATCTTTCGTCGCATGGCCTGGGCGGTGATAGCTGTTACGATACTGGAGGTTTCACCAGACATACGGAGTGATGCCGTGATATTTGAAGGAAAACTTTCGCTAAATGGCCGAGAACGACGTGGTAACGAATCAGCAAACCATTCTGGATAATCAGCAAACGATCATTGCTAACCAGAAGACGATTGTAGACAACCAGGAGATCATCAAGAAGAACCAGGCAAGCTTAGACAGAATCCTGGAGAATCAGGACAAGATCCTAGCGCTACTGAATAAGTAGTGCGACGGGTGGCTCTGCGCCAGATAACTGCAATGTTCGGTTCATGAATAAGCCTCGCGCGCTCCAGGCGGTGGGCCTGCCGCTTGTGGTGATCGCAGTGTTGCTTCTTGTATGGACTCTGGTCTGGATGAGTGGCGTGTTTCATGCAAGCGCATTCCCGGCGCCACTGGCTGTGGCAGCAGGATTTGCAGAAGAGGTTCGCAGTGGCCGATTACTGACCGATCTGATTACTTCGCTGTTCCGGGTAACTTGTGGATTTGCGCTGGCGGTTTTGACCGGCGTTCCCCTGGGCCTGTGGATGGGGCAGAAAGAATGGGTGCGCCTGGCGTTTCTGCCTATCGTTAATTTCTTCCGCAATCTGTCTCCACTTGCCTGGATTCCGTTTGCAATTTTGTGGTTTGGCGTGGGAGATGCTTCGCCTATTTTCCTGATCTTTCTTTCGGTCTTTTTTCCGGTGGTGCTGGCGACGATGGCCGCAGTGGCAAACATCCCGACGATCTACTTGCGCGTGGCAAATGATTACGGGATGAGCGATGCGGAAAAAGTGATCCGGGTGACTCTGCCGGCGATCATGCCGCAGATCATTACGACATTACGTCTGGCGGCGGGTGTGGCGTGGTTGGTGGTGGTGGCGGCCGAGATGATTGCGGGCCGGGATGGATTGGGCTTTGCGGTGATGGACTCCCGCAACGGTCTGCGCACGGATCTTCTGGTTGTGGCCATGATCGTAATTGGCCTGGTCGGGGTGGCGATTGATCGCGTGCTGGTGCGGCTCACGAGAATTCCTAGCGTGCGCTGGGGCTACGAGCGATGACCGCTGAGCCGCTGCGGGTGGAGGGCGTGTCTCGGTGCTTTGGCTCGTTAGATGTTCTTCAGGATCTCTCTATTGCCATTCTTCCAGGGGTAGATGTAGCCATCGTGGGTCCGTCGGGTTGCGGGAAAACAACTCTGTTAAACCTTCTGTCGGGATTTGATCAGCCGACCTCGGGAACGATTGTTCGCAAGGGACAGGTCCGCATGGTGTATCAGCAAGACGGGTTGTTTCCGTGGCAGACGGTTGCGGAGAACATTGCTCTGGGTCTTCGGCATTTGCGAAGTGAAGCGGAGCGCGACCAACAGTTGGGCGAGTTACTTCGACTCATTCAGCTGGAAAATTTTGGACAGCACTATCCTCACCAGCTTTCGGGCGGAATGCGTCAGCGCGTGGAACTGGCGAGGGCGCTTGCGGGTAAGTCCGATATTCTTCTGATGGACGAGCCGTTTTCCGCGCTGGATTATCTGACGCGGTTGCGGATGCGACAGGAACTGGCTCGCATATTGCAGGAGCGACCGCGTACGGTGGTTCTGGTTACGCATGATATTGAGGAAGCGGCTCAGCTTGCCGATCGCGTGATTGTTCTGAGTGAGCGCCCAGGGCGAATTCGGGACCAGTTGAACATCGACGCTCCTCGCCCGCGCGATGCGACGGACTTGGAAGTGGTCAGCGCGATGCGCCTGATCTTGAGGGAGCTTCATATCGAGCAGGGTGCCGGTGCCTATGCCGGTGCGCCATCAGAAAGTAAGGATTGATTTATGTTTCGTTCTTCCTCCGTGCGCTGGGTTGCCGGGCTAATCGTCTTCGCCGGCGCGTTGACCGTGCTGCGCTACAAACCTTGGGTACACACAGCGCAACAAGCAGACGCAACGCATTTGGCGGACGGGCGCGAAATGCTGAAGGTCGGATTTTTGCCGGTGACGTGTCACCTGACTTGCCCGGTGACTGATTTCGCCACGAAGACAAGTAAGTCGACGCGCTTTGTGTCACAGCGCTTTACTGATTTCCCGACGGTCGTGGAGTCGATGAAAGCCGGACGCTTGCAGGCGAGCTTTATGATTGCTCCTTTAGCGATGAAGATGCGCGAGCAGGGTTTGCCTGTGAAGATCCTCTATCTGGGCCATCGGGACGGGTCGGAGGTGATCGTGCGGAAAGATCTGGCAGTGACGAGCCTGCGGGACCTGCGCGGGAAAACGTTCGCGATCCCGAGCAAGTACAGCAATCAGAACCTGGTGATTCACAAACTGATGCAGGACCAGGGGGTGAAAGCGGAAGAAATCAAGTTTGTCGAGATGCCGCCGCCGGATATGCCGGGCGCCTTGGCGGCAAAGGCGATTGATGCTTATTTTGTGGGTGAGCCGTTCGCAGCAAAGGCAGAGCTAGACGGCAGTGGACGTGTGCTGTACTACGCCAAAGATATCTGGCCGCACTTCATTTCCTGTGTGCTCGTGGCGAACGAACAGGTGATCAGAGAGCGGCCGGCGGTAGTGAAGGATCTGGTGCGTGGGATAGCGGCGAGCGGCGAATGGGCGGAAACGCACAGGCTGGAGGCTGCCAGGGTGGTTTCGCCTTATTTCCGGCAGGATGAGAAGGTTGTTCGATACGTGCTGACGCGGCCTCCGGATCGGGTTAGTTATCGCATGTTGAATCCGAGTGACGCAGAGATGGCAAAGATTCGCGATATGGGTATCGAGGCGGGAGTGCTGAAGGCGCGAACCCCGATTAGCGAGTTAATCGACCGGTCTTTCATTCCGTCTGATATTCAGGCTGCGGATATCGACATGAGCAGCGCGGGACAGCAGAACTGAGGCCCATGGTGCAGAATAACCGAATGATCAGGAACCCCTTTACCGGGCTGGCCCTGTGCCTGCTGCTGGCGCTCTTTTTTCTGGCTTATCCACTGTATGTAATCCGTCCGTTTCGCTATCAGGGTGCGTCGGAGCTCAATGCTGCATTGAGTCTGATGCGGTTCAGGCCGACTGTTCAGGTGCTTTTGAGTGCCTCTGCATTGGCTCTCCTCGTTTGGGCCTGGCGCTCACGTCCGGGTGTGTGGGCGAGGGCTTCTGCTGTGGCTGGTCTTTTGCTGGTTGCCGGGTGTGGAGTCTTATCTCGCGTGAACGTGTACGAGCTGATGTTCAAGCCTCTTTCTGGCCAAAGTTTTTCGTCTGCGGCCGAGTCAAAGCTTGACGGAGATGAGGAAGTGATTGCGATACGGGTGGGACCGGCTGCACGTGCTTACCCGATTCGAAGCATGTCTTATCACCACATCGTTAACGACGTTCTCGGCAACGAGCCGATTGTGGCGACCTATTGAACGCTTTGTCACACCGGTCTGGTGTTCCAAAGAATAATTGATGGAATGCAGCTGGTATTCCATCTGGCAGGCATCAACAATCAGAATTTCTTGATGCGAGACGAGCAGACAGGAACCTTTTGGCAGCAGATCACAGGTTTGGCGGTGTCGGGACCCTTGGTCGGGCGTCGGCTCACTCTGGTACCTGCCGACGAGCTAACGTTTGCGCTTTGGAAAAAGGAGCAGCCACAAGGGACCGTGTTGAACGATGTCGCAAATCATGTTCAGGATTACGCCGCAAAGGACTGGGATCAGCGAATGGCCAAAGTTCCGACCGTCGTCAGCTTTGCGCAAGCGGGTTTGAAGCCGCGGGATTTGATGCTGGGCATTCACGCATTCGGAGGAAGCAGAGCGTTCCCGTACGAGGCTGTGCTGAAGGAAAAGCTGCTGGAAGATCGAGTCGGATCTGAGCCGGTGATTCTTGTCGTCGGGCCGGATAATCGTTCCGTGCGGGCGTTTCGTCAGAAACTACCGAATGATGCCATGATGCCCCAGTTTTATCGGGTCGTTGGCGAGGGAGAAGCCTCGATATCCAAGCAGCCGGCGCCTGAAGCTTTGCTGATGGATGCATCGACCGGCAGCCAGTGGAATTTTCAGGGCCGTGCGATAGCCGGGCCGTTGAAGGGCGTTTGCCTGGAACAGGTAGAAGTGTTGAAAGATTATTGGTTCGACTGGCGGAATTTCCATCCGGACACGAGCGTGTACGGCATCAGGCACAGAATCGAATGACCGCCTAATCGGGTCGATAGACTGCGCACGAGGTGTCCGTCTCCCAAACGCGCACATAGGCGATACGGGCCGTCAGGTCCTTTTGGATCTGGTCACAGAAAAAGCGAGCGATATTTTCTGCCGATGGATTGATGGAATCGAAGGGCTTCAGATCGTTGATGAACTGATGGTCGAGATACTCGCTCGTAGTCCGCAGCCGCTTCTTGAGATCGGCAAAATCGAGAAGGAGGCCGTTTTCGTCGACCTCTGGCCCGGTCACACCCACCTGGACGCGATAGTTGTGGCCGTGTACGTTTTCGCACTTGCCGTGGTAGTTGCGAAGGGCATGTCCGGCGGCGAAGGTGTGTTCTACGAAGATCTCAAACATCGAAAAATTTCTGTACGTCCCGTAAATTGTTGGTGAATCGATACGGAGGCAAACTGTCGAAGAAAATCCGTCCGTATGGAAGCTTGGTGATTCTATTATCCAGCAAAGTGAGCACGCCGCGGTCGGACGAGCTACGGATCAAGCGGCCGAATCCCTGCTTTAACGAGAGCGCGGCCTGGGGAATCTGGTATTCGTAAAAGGCGTTTCCGCCCGTTTCTCGAATGGCATCCACTCGTGCGGCAGTTACGGGATCGGTTGGTACAGCAAACGGCAAACGGTCGATGATGACCAAACTCAACTGTTCTCCCTGGACATCGATGCCCTGCCAGAAACTCGAGGTCGCAAACAGAACGGCGTTGGGCGTGGCGCGGAAAGACTCGATCAAGTGCGTGCGTGGCGCTTCGCCTTGTAACAGCAGCGGGTAGCTAAGTTGACTCTTTACCCGGTCGAAGGCTTGACGCATCTGACCGTAGCTGGTGAACAGGATGAATGCGCGGCCGCGCGATGCTTCCACCAGCTTCACAATTTCGGTAGCGGCCAGTGCGGTAAATTGCGGCTGCCGTGGATCGGGCAAGTGCGGTGGAACATAGAGCAGCACCTGATGGGCATAGTTGTACTGGCTCTCTACATTCAAGGTTCGCGCCTGCGCGAGACCGAGCCGGCCTTTGGCATAAGTAAATTCCCCGGAAACCGTGAGTGTGGCTGAGGTCAGGATTACGGACTCCACTTTGTCGAACAAGTTGGCCGCGAGCGGCTCCGAGACATCAATGGGCGTTGCCTGCAGGTAGACGCCGCGCCCGCGCCGTTCAGTCCAGTAGACGTATCGCGCGTCTCCGCCTTCTGCCCAGAAACGCAACGCTTGCCCGATCAGGTTCGCGCGCCTGCCCAAGGGCAAGACCTGCTCGGTGGCTCCTTCAACTAATTGCAGCCGCGCTGCTAAGGCATCGAGGGCGAACAGCAGTTCGCGGTAGCTGCCCTCATGTCGGTCGAGCCATCCCTGGTGATCGCGAAAGGCCTGGCGGCCATCAGCGGGAAACAGGGCAAAGAACTGCTCGCTTTGATCGCCTAGATGAATCAAGGCCCGATCGAGTTCCGGAGTCGCAAAGAACTTCTGCCGGGAAGTAGCCGCGGTATCCTTCACCAGCTCGTTGATTTGCAGGTTGCTGACGGCAAGTCCAAAATACTGGCCGGCTATATCCTCAACAGCATGAGCTTCGTCGAAAATGACTGCTGAGTAATCGGGTAAGATGCTGCCAAAAGCTTTGTCGCGCACGGCCAGATCGGCGAAGAAGAGGTGATGGTTGACGATGATGATGTCGCTCCCCGCCGCGCGCCTGTGCATCTCAGTAATGAAGCAGCGTTCGAATTGCGGGCACTTTTGACCCGCGCAGCGGTCGCTTCTTGCATCCAGTTTTCCCCACAAGTTGCTTGCTTCGGGCAGGTCGCGGATTTCGCTGCGATCGCCTGCAATCGTCACTGGCTCCCATTGGCGGATCGACTGGTATTGGTGAAGCTCATCGAGGCCCGCTAAGACCGGTTCGCGTTCGGCGTCGTAAAGTTTTTGGCGGCACAGGTAATTGTTGCGGCCCTTCATGTAACAGACCGCAAGCGGGCGTTCGATCAACGACTGGAGAAAAGGCAGATCTTTGAAGAACAGCTGTTCCTGAAGGTTCTTGGTGCCCGTGGAAATGACGATGCGCTTGCCGGACAGAATGGAGGGTACCAGGTAAGCGAGCGTCTTGCCGGTGCCTGTTCCGGCCTCGACGATGAGGTGGCGTTTGTCTTTCAGAGCAGATTCGATAGCTTCGGCCATTTCCAACTGGCCGTGCCTGTACTCGTAAGAGGGGTGCGTTTTCGAGAGCAGGCCGTGGCGTCCGAAGAACCGCTTGACGGACAGTTTGCCTCCTATCTTCTCCGGCTTTTCAAGGTCGTTTGAAAGGATCACTCTGCAGCAGCTACTTCGGAATCCTCAGTGTAGTATGCAAATTGCCTTTTCGCTCTTCCCATTGTTACTTGCCTGAGACAATCTGTTACTAAGGCAATCTAAGGAGCATGGCGGAGGAGATCCTCTATTTGACCGAACTGCTGGGCGCTAAGGTTTACGACCTGAAGGGCCGCTTGATCGGTACTCTCCGCGATGCGGCGCTGGTTCCGCTGATCAATCCTGTCCGGCTTGACCGTTACCTGGTTGGCGCCGGCCCCAGCTGGTTGAGCATTCGTTACGACCAGGTGCGGCGCATTGATGCGGCGGGCATTCACCTGAAAGACGAGCGACTCACGCCGTACCATTCCGATGAATACATGCTGCGGATGGTGCGCGATCTGCTCGACCAGCAGATCATCGACGCGCAAGGAAGAAAGGTTGTCCGGGTCAACGACATTACTTTCCTGAAAGAGTGTGAGAACGGCCGGGACGAAGTTCTGCACATTCTGGAAATCGACATAGGTCTTCGTTCGATTGTGCGCCGGGTTCTAAGCGGCATCGTTCCCCCTGCGGTGATTCGCTCCCTGCAAGACCGCATCCCTCCCAAGTCGATTCGCTGGGAGTTCTGTAACATTCTGGAATCGGACCCTCAGCGCCGTGTGCGGTTGAATATTTCGAACAAGCTGCTCGAGAATATGCACCCAGCCGACCTGGCCGATATTTTTGAAGAACTCGGGCATGAGGACCGGCAGGCGCTCTTCAGCACCATGGATAGCGAAGCGGCGGCGGACGTGCTGAGCGAGGTCGATGCAGACATGCAGCGCGGAATCATCGGTGCGCTTGAAACAGAGAAAGCGGCCGACATTCTCGATCAGATGGAGCCCTCGGAAGCGGCCGATCTGCTGAATGAGCTTGAAGAGTCCCGATCCGAAGAGATACTCGACGAGATGGAGCCCGAAGGGAAAGAAGAGGTAGAAGATCTTCTAGAATTTCGCAACGACACTGCCGGCGGATTGATGGATACCGGATTCGTTTCATTGCCGGAGGATGCGACTGTTGCAGACGCGATGGCGGAGTTGAAGAAGATGGAGGAAGTGCTGGAAGATCTACACACGATCTTCCTGATCGATGAGGAGGGGCGATTGCGGTTTTCGGTACCTTTGGCGAAGCTGTTTTTTGCATCGGGCGACACGCTACTTTCGGAACTTGCGGCTGACCCGCTGCTGTTCATCAGTGACGACGAGAGTCAGGAGCGCGTCGCCGAAATGTTCGATAAGTACAACCTTCTAACGCTTCCCGTGGTGGATCACGTCAATGTGCTGGTCGGTGTAATTACGGTAGATGACGTGGTGGCGCTGCTGCGCCAATCGTGACGAGCAGATAGGGCGTAAATACCTCACCCAAGTACCCGGACCGCAGCGGCTCGGTCCGCGGCTCGGTCCGATAGTATAGAAGATAAGGGAATGGTTTCAGATAGTCGCCGGAATGAGGGGCATGGCCTTCATCCGCGCTATCCACGATCGGGATCACTCCACAAACCTATCGAAAATGCCGCAAACACAAGACCCCGCGTTGGGCGTTAACAGCTGGTTAGAAGACGAGCTTTACCAGCAATATCAATTCGATCGCACGAGCGTGGATGAGGGCTGGTCGCACCTCTTCGAGGACGGTGCTTTCGGGAATGGGCACAGTGCAGTTGCGAATGGCAATGTTGCGACGCCTATTGCCGAGACGCCCCTTGCCGAGACGCCTCCGCCGGTCGAGATACCGCGCGAAGAGCCGCCAGTAGAAGTTCCGCCCGAGCGAGAACCGCCTTCAGAACCGCGGCCGGAGCGAGAACCTTCGTCGCCAGAACCTGCCCGGCAGGATCCACCGCTGCCCGGTTCCGAGCCTCAGCAAGTGATGGTTCATACCATGACGGAGCCCGGACCGGCTGCTTCGCCCGGTGCTGCTGAAGTGGCCAAAGCGCCGCCAGTAGTCTCTGCACCTTTGCCGCCTGCAAAGCGAGAGGATAAGGCCTTGGGCGCCAGCGACCAACTGGTTCCGCTCCGTGGCGCTGCTGCCCGTCTGGCCGAAAACATGGCGGCCAGTGTGGCGATTCCAACCGCCACTTCGCAACGCCAGATTCCTGTCCGCGTGATCGAAGAAAACCGGAACATTATTAACAAGCATCGGGCACTCGGAGGAAGGGGCAAGCTCAGCTTCACTCATCTGATCGCCTGGGCTATCGTTAAGGCGGTCAAATCAAACGCGAGTCTGAACCATGCGTTCGCCCAAAATGGCGAAGAACTCTTCCGCGTCGTGCGAAAGAGCGTAAACATCGGCCTGGCGGTTGATGTTGCGGGCAAGGACGGATCGCGCTCATTGAAGGTTCCGAACGTAAAGAACGCGGATGAGATGACTTTCGCGCAGTTCGTCGCTGCTTACGACGACATTGTTGCGCGCGCCCGCACCAACAAACTTCAGGTTGCCGATTTTGAAGGGACGAGTATTTCGCTAACGAATCCGGGCACTGTGGGGACGCTGGGATCTGTGCCACGCCTCATGCCTGGCCAAGGGGCCATCATTGCTACAGGTGCTATTGACTATCCGGCTGAGTTCGCCGCGGCGAGCGAGGAGACTCGCGCCATGCTCGGCCTCAGCAAGGTACTGATGATCACTTGCACCTACGATCACCGCATTATTCAGGGTGCAGAGTCTGGTGCGTTTCTGGCAAAGCTGCAAGCCCTCCTGCAGGGAGAGGACTCATTTTACGACGCCATCTTTCGGGATCTCAAGATTCCGTACATGCCGATCCGTTGGCAGACAGATGCGCAGATTACGCCCTCCCGTTACGCTGCAGTCAATACCGACGTGGCCAAGGAAGCTGCGGTCATTCAGCTAATTAACAACTACCGGACGCGCGGCCATCTGCTTGCGAACACGAACCCGCTGGGGCATGATCCGGCGTATCATCCGGAGCTCGATCCCTCTTCTTATGGATTATCGATCTGGGATCTCGATCGTCCATTTCTCGCCGGGGCCGTGAAGGCGCCTAGTGGAGCCATTGCTTCCTACATGCAGCCGTACGAGACGCTGCGCGAGATCATCGATCGGCTGCGGGCCACTTACTGTAGCTCAATTGGCATCGAGTACATGCATATCCAAGATCCGGGCCAGAAGCAGTGGTTGCAGGACCGCATGGAAGCGACCACCAACTCCTGGAAACTCGACGATGGCAACCGCCACCGGGTTCTGAACCGGCTTATTCAGGCCGAGGAGTTCGAGCATTTTCTTCAGACGCGTTTCGTCGGTCAAAAGCGTTTCGGGCTGGAAGGTTTGGAGAGCACGATTCCAGCGCTCGATGAAATTCTCGAACGCGCCGCGAATCAACAGTGCGTCGAAGCGGTGATCGGCATGGCTCATCGCGGCCGCCTGAATGTTCTGGCGAACGTGATTGGCAAATCGATGTCGCAGGTATTTTCGGAGTTCGAAGGCAATCCGGATCCGGAAAGCGTGCAGGGCTCGGGAGATGTGAAGTATCACTTGGGCGCGAGCGGAATTCATCGCTCCACCAAAGGTCAGGAAATCGTTGTATCCGTAGCTTTCAACCCGAGTCACCTGGAAGCGGTGGATCCGGTTGTGGAAGGCCTGGTGCGTCCGAAACAGGACCGCATCGGAGATATTAAACGCGAGCGGGTGATTCCAATCCTCATTCACGGGGACGCAGCATTCATCGGTCAGGGAGTGGTGGCGGAGACTTTGCAGATGTCTCAGCTGAACGGCTACACGACAGGGGGAACCATTCACGTTGTCACGAATAATCAGATTGGCTTTACCACGAATCCGCTCGAAGGCCGCAGCAGCGTTTACTGTACGGATGTCGCGCTGACGGTACAAGCCCCCATTTTCCACGTCAATGGAGACGACCCTGAGGCTGTGGTGCGCGCGTCACAGTTAGCCTATGATTACCGCCAGGAGTTCAAGCGCGACGTGGTGGTCGACATAATTGGTTATCGCCGCCAGGGTCACAATGAAGCGGACGATCCCAGCTATACCCAGCCGGTTATGTACCGCAAGATCAAGGCGACGGCAACGGTCACGACGCAGTACGCCGACCAGCTGGTTCGCGAGAAATTCGTAACGCACGAATATGTAACCAATCTCCGCAACCAGTCACGCGCCCGTCTCAACGACACGTACGATCAGTCTAAGAAGAGCCGTGAGCAGTTTGTGATTGAAGAGTTTGCCGAGGCACCCTTCGAACAGGTTCACCAGCCCATTCCCGCCACTGCTGCCGCTCATGACACGCTGGCACGAGTGATTCAGCAGTGTACCGAGCTGCCGGAAGGTTTTCATCTTCATCCCAAACTGAAGGCGCTGGTAGACCGGCGTCGCGAGGTCGGGAGTGGGGCGCCTATTGACTGGGGCTTTGCCGAAATGCTTGCGTTTGGCACACTTGTGCTGGAAGGCACGCCGGTGCGCCTGACCGGTGAGGACGTTTCGCGCGGTACCTTTACCCAGCGGCATCTGGAATTTTCAGACTACGAAAGCGGTGAAGGTTATGTTCCGCTTCAGCACCTGGACAGCAAACAGGCGCGGTTCGAAGTCGTAGACAGCTTGCTCAGCGAGTACGCAGCGATGGGTTATGAGTTCGGCTACAGTGTTGCCGACCCTCTGACGCTGGTTATCTGGGAAGCTCAATTTGGCGACTTTGTCAACGGCGCTCAGATCATCATCGACCAGTTCGTGGTCTCTGCGGAAGCAAAGTGGAATCAACCGAGCGGCCTGGTCCTGCTTCTGCCGCATGGCCTGGAAGGTCAAGGCCCGGAACACTCCAGTGCGCGCATTGAGCGTTTCCTTCAGCTCTGCGCTGAAGACAACATACAGGTTTGCAATTGCACTACGCCCGCCCAATACTTTCACTTGTTGAGGCGTCAGATGTACGGCGGCGCTGACCGGCGTGGCGTTCGTAAACCGCTCATTGTCTTCACTCCGAAATTTCTGCTGCGCTACGCCAAGGCGGCTTCGCGCCTGGAGGAACTGACCACCGGAACTTTCCAGGAAGTGATTGGCGACAACCAGTATTTAGGCGGACAAGTTCGTCGAGTGCTGCTCTGTTCCGGCAAGGTTTACTACGATCTGGTCAACAAACGGGAGGAATTAGGCCGTAGCGATGTGGCCATCATCCGATTGGAACAGCTTTATCCGTTTCCTATTGCCCGGCTTACGGATATCCTGCGCCGCTATACAGATGCCGCCGAGCTGTTCTGGGTTCAGGAAGAGCCCGAAAACATGGGCGCCTGGTATTTTGTCGAAGAGCAGATGCAGCCGCTTATCCACCCGCCGGGCAGTTCATCGGGCAAGCGGCAGCTTCGTTACGTCGGCCGTTGCACGGCGGCCAGTCCTGCGGCAGGCGCTCACAAAGTCCACCATGAGCAGCAGGAAGCGCTGGTTAACGAAGCGTTTGCGGAGACTCCTGGCGTGGTCCGGAAGGCTCACCGCCTGGTTCGGAAGAAGCGATAAAGCTTTCGACGGCGTCACAAGCGGCGGCGATGCCGTTTTCACTTCTGATACTCGCGCCTAGTTGTTCGGCGCGCTTACTATAGCCCGGATCGTCGAGAATTGTTCGCAGTTCGCGCGCGACCCGATCACTCTTGTAGCGGCTCCGGGGAATCGTCCGCGATATGCCGAGACGTTGCACTCGGTCGGCATTGTCGGGCTGGTCGTGCGCCCAGGGAACCACAACCGTAGGTCGACCTGCTCGCAAGGCTTGCGCGGTGGTTCCGATGCCGCCCTGATGGACGATTACGGAGGACCTTGGCATCACAGCCGAGAACGGCACGTACGCGGCGACGTGTATGTTGGGCGATACCGCGCCGATTTTTGTAGCGCCTTCGTGTGCTCCGACCAGCAGAATCGCCCGGATGCCTAGTCTCGCGATTGCGGCGATGCTCTCCTCGAAGAACCGGCCCGGATGCATGACAGCCGATGAGCCCAAAGTAAACAGAACGGGCGCAGGTCCAGTCTCGAGAAAGCGAGCGAGTTCCAGGTCAACGTTATCGGCTCCTAAGCCGAGCTTGTCGTAGAAAACAAATCCGGTGGTCTTGGTATTAGCGGGCCAGTCTGCTTGCGGAGCGGCAAAGTGCTGCGAGAACAAAGCAATTGTGCCCAGCTTGGAGAACTGTCCTTCGAGCAGTGGGTTCCCGTCTGCCGACGGCAATCCCAAGCTCGCGCGTAAATCAAGAATCGGCTTTGCCCACCGCTTTACCCGTAGCTGAGCAGCCGCTTTCATGACCCTGAACGCGAACGGGCCAAACCGGTAGAGATGCCTCACAAATGGAGCGGGAGCAAGTACCGGCGGATCAAGGGCCGAGAAGAAAGGTATCGGCTGGAGGATGAGGGAAATCCAGGGAACACCGGCGCGCTCGGCTGCGATCGGCCCAGCAAACGCAGCCAGATGCGTCACTACCAGATCGGCCCCTTGCGAGGCGGCTAGCAGATCGTGATAACTCGCGTGCAGGTTCGGGAGCAGATACTCTCGAAACAAGTACTCGGAGCCAAGCCGCGGATGCCATAACCTGGCGATGAACTCCTGGTTGCCCAATAGTTCGCCGACGTCCGGGCGCACAGCTGCAAATTGCAAGTTTTCACCCTGTACCTTTTGGCGATAGACCTCCGAAGTGGCCACGACAGCATCATGTCCACGGTCACGCAAGGCGATGGCGAGGGCCAGGTAAGGATGAAGGTCCCCAAGTGATCCGAACGTACTGAGCACAATCCGCGCCACAGCCCATGATGCCTTATGCGAGCTAATTGCGGCTTGAAGTTCTCCGATTGTACTTACAATTCTGATCAGCCGTTTTGGCCAACTATATAAGGCGCAATTCCACCGTGCATCACTTCAAGTAGGGTGGGGCGACAAGGCTCCCATTTCAGCGGGGGTGCGAGCCGATTTGAAGTACTCATTATCCTTTCTATGAAGTATTCCGTGTTCCTTCGCTTTCTGCGCACCGAATTCGGATGAATTCATTCACAATCGCGCGGCCCGCAGTTAAAGGTTCTCCGATTGCTAAAGATTGAATGGAATCCAGGAAACAAGGAGCAAGCGCGTGTTGATTTCAGTCAAGAAGAACGAATCACCGACCCAAGCCACAGTTTCTCGGCCCTTGGGGAGATAAGGGCTATCCACTCTCTTACGGGAAATTTTATTGTCAGCTTTTCAACGGTAACCAGTCGCTACAGCAGAATATCGAAACCCGGACCTGGGTAGACAAAACGACGGTAAGGCTTCAAGAATTGATCCGGGACGGCATGGTGGACCTATTTCAAAAGAACAAGCTAGCTTCACTCACCGAGGAACAATTCAGGAACTTCGCTTTCGGCACTCACCCTCAGGCATATGACGAGGGCGGGTTGGCGCTAGTGGTTATGGTCGCCCCGGAACTGTTGCCTGCCATTGTGGCGATCCCGTCGGTCGAGTTCGTTCCATTTCATGGGAACGCTTTGAGCACGTGGCTGCAAGTCGTCGAGACGTTAGGACGACTTGCAACGACTGTCCCCGGTTATGTGATGGCGGCAAGTGCGGGTCCGGCCCATAACGGCGCCCTGCAAAAGGCCATGGCGACGAGTGGAATGAACGCGATCCTCGCGACACAACGCCAAAATGCATGGTATGAGGCTCAATTTGCAAAATTGCAAGCGGCATTTCAAAGCGGCCGAATTAATCGGATTGCGTGGTTAGACGAAGTCACGAATCGGCTTAAGGTGATGGCGTTTCCTGATGCTTACTGGCGTGACGTAGCGCGCCGACTGGTAGCGGAGGCCGACAATCGCAAAAGTGAAATCGCTGATTCCTACGTCGAAATGCTGCAAGTCCATCCAGAGATGCGGGCGACGATCGATCAAGTTGACCCGAATTGGGCCGAAACACCTTGCAAGCGAGAGCCTGTCCGCGTTAGCGTGAACCTCGCAGTACGATCAACCGACTTGCGAGGCTGTCTCTTAGCTGGCATCAGCTTGTCTTCTTCATGGCGCCGATCTGTGTTTAAGTTGCGCTTGAGCGGCCCGACCACTGAATCCGATATCGACCACAGAATTTTTGTCGAACTGAACCTCTGAGCCACGGGCAATAACGGTCGAGTAAACAGACCACGCCAGGCCGTAGTAGCCGAATGCAGTCCCTACATTTCTCGAACTTTGTGAGGCGATTGCGCCCAGCAGTCCAAAGCCGCTCCCGCCACCCAGGGTTCGTCCGCCGATGTTGGAGCTGGTGCCTGTAATTGTTCCTTTCGAATTGCGGATCGGGTCGTTGTCAGCGGCAGAGCGGGCGATCAAGGCTGAAACAGCTGTTCCGATAAACCGCGTGTTGGAGTCTTTTGCCTGAACTTCGCCTTCCTGATCGACCTTCAGCGGACTTTTGCCGCTCTCAGCCGCGGTGACACGTCCCTGCGTGCTGAATTGCGATGATCGCTCAGCACCCAGCAATCCCTCGCTGCCGGGTGACGGCTTGGTGATCTGCGCTAACACCGCCGAAAGGTCGACATCCTGGAAACGGAAACGGAGGCGACCACCGTGATGAAACCAGCCGGCGGGTTTCGCGACAGCTACCGAGCCATCCAGACGCGCTCCCTCCGGGAGAACAAGTTCGTGATTGCCGGAGAACAACGGCTGCTCCAGCACCGCTTCCACTTTTTGGCCTGGGGTCGCCACTTTTGAACTTAGTGGGGTCAGGATGCGGGCATGCACAACGGCATCGGCAGCGGCTTGCGTTCCCAAAAGAGCAAGCGAATCACCAGGCAGGGTCGCCGAGCCAAAATCCAGCGGCTCTGCCAGTTCGGCATCGAAGCGTGTTCGGCCGCGGACGTACTGGGGATGATAAGGCAGCTTGGACATGGCGAAATCGTAGAGCCATTCCTTCTTATCCGTTGTTCTGACTACGCTGGGAATACTCCGGACTTGCGCCAATCCCGCGCTGATCTGATCCTTGACCTGCTGTTTCCCTTTGGCGAACAATCCGCTGGAATTGTTGCTGGAAGCCTGCTGGCGTTGATAAGGAGGAACGGTGGGAACCAGCGTGTTCAGTCCTGAACTGGCGGAAGTATGAATGGGAATGGTGATACCGCTGGGCATGATCAGCGAAGTGAACTCGATAGCAGCAACGTGCAGCGGAGTGAAATCGCCATTGAGTATGGCGTGCGCGCGCTCCCACTTCGAGACCGGGTGGAGTGCACTTACATGTCCCTGGACTGTTGCACTTGCGGGAATCACGACGCGATCAAAGGCGTAAACGGGCGTAAGCAGTTTCGCTACGACGGGAGCGTTTTTCTTTTTAGAGAAGCGTCTGGTCACATAAAGGCGAAGCGGGACACCGGCAGCAACGGTCAAATGAATCCCTTGCCCCGATGCAACGCCGGTACTTTGAGGCAATGCAAGCGAGCTCACCAGCAAGACTGATGACACTGCGCGTAAGTATGAGCTGACTAATCCTGTCGTAATGCCTCCATGGGTTGAATACGGGTAGCGGAGCGCGCGGGCATCCAGCAGGCGGCCATCGTCACAGCAATCAGTATCACAGGCACTGTGGCGAACAGGAGTGGATCGGCTGTGCCCATGCCCTGCATGCGATCAGCGAGCAGGCGGCTGGCAAACACGCTGAGTGCCAGCCCTGCCAGGAGGCCGGCTGCGAGAACGCGGCCTGTTGCCCAGAGCACAAGTTTGAACACATCGCGAGGCTCGGCGCCGAGAGCCATGCGGATTCCGAACTCCCGCGTCCGGTGCGACACGGCGTAGGAGACGACGCTGAAAACGCCCGCAGCTGATAGCAGCAGTCCGACCGTTCCGAAAACGCTGAAGAGAAACGTGGTAAAGCTCTGGTAGGCAGTGGCGGTGTCGAGCCATTCTTCCAGAGTGCGGGTAAGCGTGATGGGCTGATTTCGATTGACTTCGCGAACCGCCTCGCGGGCGGAACCGATCAGAGCGTTGGGGTCTCCCGACGTGCGGGCGATGATAAAGGGATTTGGTGGCAGAAGAATGGAATACGGAATGAAGATGGCTGGTGCTGGGGGCTGGTTCAGTCCTCGATTGCGAGCCGCGGCTACGATCCCGACGATTTCGAAAGCATTGTTGAAGTTCGGCGACTTCAGGTATTCGGGAGGGATAGGCTGTCCGAAAAGGTCTACTTGGATGTGGTGGCCTAGTGGGTCCTTTCCTATAGCGAAATCGCGTCTGGCCATGTCTTCGGTGATTACGGCCACAGAGCGGCCTTGCAGCATGTCGGCTTCGCTCAAATCACGTCCACGTAGAAGCTTGGTCCCGACTGCCTGGAAGTAGCCATTCTGCACCAGATTGACGCGCACCTCTGGAGCTTGGGACGCAGGACGATCGTCGAGGATCACCTTGCTCTCAAACCCGTTGTAGGGCGGCGTACCGGTGGCACTGACCGCGGCGGCTTCGACTTGCGGCATGCGCCGTAAACGACCCACGATGTCTTGATAGAGGGCCAGGCGGTTTGGCCACAGCCCATATTCGCCTTGATTCAGTGGCATCAGAAAGGTCAGCGCATGTTCCGGGCTGTATCCCAGGCTTTGACGCTGTAAAGCGACTAAGCCACGAATGGCCAAACCGGCCCCGGTCAACAGCACCAGCGTCAGCGTAATCTCTGCAACCATCAACGAATCATGTAAGCGGCGGCGGCGATGGCCCACGCTTGTCCCCCGGCCAGAGCCGCGCAGAGTGTCCGCTTGCGTCTCGCCTGCAGCCTGCAAAGCAGGCGCCATCCCGAAGATGACCCCTGTTAGGACAGAAACTCCCAGAGCGAACGCCAATACTGGCCCGTTCAACGCAATGACGGCTTCATGAGGAATCGAGTACTCGGGCATTAGCGCGATGACCGCTTGAACGCCAGCGTAAGCAAAAGCGATGCCAAACAGACCGCCAGTTAAGGCGAGCAGAACACTTTCGGTAAGCAACTGGCGTACAAGACGCCCTTGTGTTGCACCAATCGAAACACGGATCGCCATCTCGCCTTCACGTGTTGCGGCCCGGGCCAAAAGCAGGTTTGCCACATTCCCGCAGGCAATCAACAACAAAAGCGTTACTGCGCCGAATAGCGCTAGCAGCGTGTTCTGAAACTTGCCGAGAATGCCTTCGTTGACATTCAGGAACTTCACCCGGAAGGAATCTTCGGGATACAGATAGCGTGGCGCCTGGCGGCGAAACTCCTGCAGAATCGGCTGGAACTCAGCGTTGATCTGGTCCTGACTCACACCCGGCCTGATGCGGTAGAAGACATTCATATAGCTATGGGCATCGGGCCGGAGGTCCATGGGCACATACACATCTATGTCGTTCCAGGTGAACCGGACGGGTAACACACCGATAACCGTATAGAGGTTATTGTTCAGCCGGATTTTCTGACCAAGAACGTCTTGCCTGCCCTGAAACAGCCGCTGCCAGAACTTGTAGCTCAGGACGGCAACCGCATCCGGCGCTGTGCCGGGACGAGCATCTTTAGCCGTGAAGACGTTGCCGAAGAGAGGCGGTACGCCAAAGAAGTCGAAAAAGTTTGGTGAACAATATTCGCGCTCAACGACCTCGGCCAGTCCCGTGCCGGTCATCACGACCTCGCCTGAGTCGACAGCCACCTCGTCTTCCATCGAGCGTACGCGTGACTTCAGATCGAGGTATTGAGCTTTGGAGTAGCCCAAACCGCGAGAGGTGTCCTTCTTGCCGGTCAGCCGCAGTTGGCCAATTCGATCTGCTGCGCGATAGGGATAAGGATCGAGGAGCACCGCATAAACGACGCTGAAGATCGCCGTGGTAGCGCCTATGCCGAGAGCCACAGAGAGCACGGCCACGGCGGAAAATCCCGGGCGGGAGATCAGCATGCGAATGCCGTAGCGTACGTCCTGAGTGAGTCGCTCCAGAAATTCCATCACGCGCGCCCTCCGTGCGCTTCCCCGATTGTTGCTCACAAACCGCAGCTTATCCTACAAAACGGGAGGCGGAGCGAGGAGCGGCACTATGCGGCGCGTGCGGTATCTGGTGGCGACGAGTCTTGACGGATATATTGCGGGTCCGAGAGGCGAAACGGACTGGATCATCATGGACCCGGAGATTGACTTTGCTGCGATTGCCGAGTCGTTCGACACTGTCCTGCTGGGGCGCAAGACGTTCGAGCCGATGGCGGCCGCGGGAGGCGCTGCCATGCCGAATATGAAGACGTTCGTATTCTCGAAGACTCTGAAAGCGCGCGAATATTCTGATGTAACGATCGTGTCCGATCAGGCGGAAGAAACGGTAGCAGGTCTACGGGCGAGCACAGGGAAAGACATCTGGCTGTTCGGTGGTGGATCACTATTTCGAAGTCTTGCCGAAGCGGGACTGGTGGACACGCTGGAGGTGGCGGTAGTCCCGATACTGCTTGGCGGCGGGGTCAAGTTACTGCCTGGTTCAGGCAATTACTTCGAACTCGCCCTTAAGTCGCACAAAGTGTACAAAAGCGGTGTTGTGTCTTTGGAATACGCGCTCGACAGCAGGCCGCTATAGAATCGAAGCGATGCGCGGCACTCTCAAACTGAGCCGAACCGGAGCAGTTCCTGGGCAATGGTGCTGACGCTAAATGGGTACGCGATTGTGGCTAATTTGGAAAAGCAAGGTACGCCCGTAACAGTCGTCAAGGCGACAAAAAGCGGTGCATCTGTCTCTCCTGCAGGCAGACCAATATGCTTCTACTTCCAGCAGATTGCTACAAGGCTCGAGGAGAAAGGGCTGTCGTTGAATCTGCATTCGCCCACTCGGCCGAACTCCACTCTGCTGAAGTAAGGCTTCAGTTCGTGTGCGAGGCTCGACTGGTTGAAGAAGTTGAGGTGGCTCGCTTCCATCAGATGCCAGGGCACCAGGCTGTGACGAAAACCGATAGGGATGGCGCTGGCGTCTGGGACGGTAAAGATCACTTTATCGGAGACAATGCGTGCGATGTCACGGATGGCGCCGCGAAAGTCAGGAATGTGCTCGAGAACTTCCGAACAGAATACAGAACGGAAACTGCCGTTTGCGAAGGGCGCAGGGAACGAACCATCATAGAGAGTTACGGACGGCTTCAGTTCCGGAGGCAGCGCGTTAAGAATCATTGGCGACTGCATTTCGAGACCGTGCGCTTGAATGCCTGCGCGCTGCAGTTCGGCAATGAGCGCGCCACTGCCGCATCCGAAATCGAGCACCGGGCCGGGTAGCTTCAGAGCCAGGTTCAGTGTCTCGGCGTTGACTGCCACGTTGGGCGGTCCGACTCCGTAGATGTGTTCCCGGTGAAGAACCTCGGGGCGGTCGAGCAGAGGCCTGTAATGCGCATCGACGAAGTCAAATCGCCCACGAAAGGCCGCCTCGAAATAGGGCGGCAAACTGATCGAGATTGACTGGTAGGAGCCTTGGGCCAGCGCTTGCGGAAGCAGGTATTCAAGCACCAGACCGGCATGGACGGGTGAGATCTGGCTGGCCATCATCTCCACGTCGCGACGGGTTACGCCGTACTGCTGAAGCAGTGGAATCGGCTGGCCGTCAAGCATCACCTGCGGAATCATCGCCTGTTGAACTGGTATTCGTGACCAGCCGACGATGCGGATGAGGCCGCAGGGGTCGAGTTGTAGTTGGTCAAAGAACACCTCGCCGACGGGGCGCGAGAGCGTGAAAGAACTGAAGCGCATCGAAGGATAGTTTCGGCTTTAGCTTTCGATGGCTGCGATGGGAGAACCCGGGCGATCTTTCCAGCGGCCTCGTGTGAAGTCCGGAAACTTCATGGGTGCGCTGCCCTGCTGGACAGAGGATCGGCTGAGCGGTCCCGGTGCAGACAGCGAAGCGGCGTCGTATACATCCATATCGGGAGGCAGCCCTGTGCGCATGCACTGCATCAGGCGGTAAATCATGATGAAGTCCATGCCGCCGTGCCCGCCCAGTTTGCGTGCGATCTGGCCCTCTTTCTTCCACAGCGGATGTTCGTAACGCTCCTTGTAGGAGTCGAGCGTCCCGTACTGCTCGCCGCCCGGCTGGCCGTCAAAGTAGATGCGCGGCGGATAGTCTTTGAAAACCGCCTTCGTTCCTGCAATCGTGTTCAGGCGGTCGTAGGGATGCGGATTCGAGGTGTCGTGCTGCAGGTTGATGGTGAGACCGTTGGCTGTCTTGATCAAGGAAGTGTTCATGTCGCCGTCGATATATTTTTCGCTCCACTTCTTGTCGCCTTTGTCGATGTGTGTTTCGCGGTAAGCCGCTAATCCCCGAGGGGGCGTGCTCATTGAGACAAGGTAATCAAAGCGATCCCCGCGATTGATACTCATGTAATTGGCCACAGGACCTAGACCGTGAGTGGGGTAGAGATTGCCGTCACGCTCGGTGTGAACGGTCCGTCTCCACAGCCCCTCGCCCTTGTTTGAAAATAACTCTTCACGAAGGTCGTGGATGTAGGCGCCCTCGCCATACAGGAGATCGCCAAAGAGGCCCGCGCGCACCATGGCCAGCACCAGCGTCTCGTTTTCGCCATAGCAGCAGTTTTCGAGCATCATGCAGTGCCGGCGGGTTTTCTCAGAAGTGTTGACCAGCGCCCAGCATTCTTCGATGGTGGTGGCTGCCGGGACCTCGACGGCTACATGCTTTCCGTTCTGCATGGCAGCCAGAGCCATGGGAGTGTGCCAGCGCCAGGGAGTGGCAACGATGGCGAGATCAAGGTCATCGCGCGACAGGAGATTTTCGTAAGCATGATCACCGTTGGTGTAGAGCTCGGGCGGTTTCTGGCCAGCTGCGGCAACGGTCGATTGGGCTTTGCGAGCTGCCTCGGGCACGATGTCGCAGAGTGCGTTGACCCGAACATCGGCGGCGAGCAAATTGCCGAGCAGAGCTGTGCCGCGCCCTCCGGTGCCGATAATCCCAACCCGCGGTTCCGCTTGTGAAAAGGGCATGTTAATGACGGAAGCTCTCTGGGATGCTTCGCTGCTCGCAGGACCTGATTGCTGGGCGGACAGCGCCGCCGTCGTCAGTGCTGCGGTACTGGATTGAAGAAAGCGCCGACGGGAGCTTTGCGAACTGGACATGCTCCTGATCTTCTCAACAAGCGCCAGGGGAATTTTTAGCGGCGAGGTTGAGAGCGAGGCGCTCCCGGTCGAATGGTCCACCACATGCTGAAAAGTTCAGAGTATTAAACATGCACTCGGGGGCAGGAGGAAATCAGAAAATGATTTCAGCAGAAGCAGGGACAGTGTTGATTTTAGCTCTTGCAAGCGGAGCCATGCTGATAACGCTCTGGTTTTGGTCTACGAAGAAATAGAGAACTCTCCCGAGAAATCGCGAGCTCTCGTAGAACGTTCGGGGGAGAAGAACTGGTCATTGTGGCTGGCGCATTCGCGGTTGGTGCCGCTTCTGCTACTTGTCAGAGCTTATTCAATTTCAATGGCGACGGTTATGACCGTTGTGACCTGTTGTTGGGGTGCGGCTGCCATTTATCACACCGGCCGATGGGTGGGCTGGATTTTTCGAAATCGACGGGCTGGCGAACTGCTGCTTGATGCAAGTAGAAACCTGCCTTATGGCAAAATCATCTATTGGTTGGTCCTATTAGGTCTAAGCCTGTCGGCGTTCATTTACCTCCAACCCCACCGTCTTGATTACGGGATCACACAGGCAATTATCCTTAATTTCTACTTGCTAACGAACCGGCTCACGGAAGGCAAACTGGAACTGCGCGAGCGTGGCCTCGTGCATGCCGGTACGCTAATACCGTGGGATCAGATTCGATCGTGGGCTTGGGATACTCGCCTGGGAGGTATGGTGGTGCTCAATATTAATCGACGTCGTCGCGAGTTGGTTCCTCTCTGGCTGCCTGTTCGCCTCCACGTAGACGTATCGCAAGAAGACGCGATTGAGCGAGTTATGAACGAACATGTATCTGAGCGAAATAGCGATCGCACGCTCATGAACGACTAAGAAGAGCGGGTTAGTGCTGCGGACAGGGTGTCATTGAAACCCTGAAACATCTGTTCATATTTTTCCTGGCCGGCGCTGGCCGCAAAACGCAACGGGTGGACTCTCTCGACCAACACCTCCGTCAAATCGGGCTGGGTCTTCAGGATGTCCATTACTTCCGAGATGAACTGGTTCAACGGCATCGCATTCGGATCGTGGTGTCCCCTGTCACCCATCAAACCCGTTGCAACATAGGGCGGCGCCAGTTCGAGCACCTGAATCCTTGTGTCCTTGAGCTGATAGCGAAGCGACTGCGTATAGGAGTGGATCGCGGCCTTGGTTGCGCAGTAGGTCGGAGTCATGGCGAGGGGAACGAAGGCCAGTCCCGAGGAGTTATTTACTATAGCTGCGTGGGGCTGCTTCAGAAGCAAGGGGAGCAGTGCTGCCGTCAGGCGTATGGGCCCAAGCAAATTCGTTGTGACCGTGGCGGTGGCATCGGTTAGATCGGCTTGTTGTTCAAGCAGATTTTCGGGCCGCATAATACCCGCGTTGTTGATGAGTATGTTCAAACCCGGAAACTCCTTCGTTACGCGCTCCGCGAATGATTGAATGTTTGCGGGATCTTCGATGTTAAGCGTTAAGGATTTCATGCCGGGGTTCGCCGCCGTTGTCTCGTCCAGGCTTTTTTGGCCGCGACCGGCTATAACGACCTGGTTTCCCAGTTGGTGAAAGGCCTCTGCGAGAGCCCGACCGATGCCGGAGCCACCCCCAGTGATCAGGATCGTGTTCCCTGTCGTATTCATTTTGATTTCTCCTGAACCCACGTTACGCTAGATACCTGCCTAGAGGGAAGTAGGCACCTGAAAGATTTATACTTACCCAAAGGAGAGTAACAGTCCTGAAATGAAGAATCTTGTAAAGACCGACCGGAAGAAGATGCTACAGCTTCAGGCTAAAATCGCCGCTTCATCGCCGCCCACAGAGACCGATCCCAAGCTGGAAGCATTGGTGCGTGAAATCATCGGACGGGTTGCTGATAAATGGACCATGCTCGTGCTGGAAGTGTTAGAAGAAAACGGAACGGTGCGGTTCACCCGGCTGGGCGACTTGATTGGCGGCATAAGCCAGAAGATGCTTACCAAAACGGTGCGACAGATGGAGAGTGATGGCTTGGTGAAACGAACGGTCCATCCGGTGATCCCACCAAAGGTGGAATACCAATTGACAGAACTCGGTCATACTCTGGGCGCAGCCTTCTGCGGGGTGTGGATGTGGGCTGAGGAGCACCGGGGTGAAATCCTGCGAGCGCGAGAAGCGTTTCGGCGGCAGGGACAGGCTCAACACTCCACTTAGGTTCATCAAAAGTGCGAGATGCCCGGCCAACTGCAACCCTCAGACCCCAAACTGTCGTAGATGATGGTCAACGTGTTTATACATGAGAATGGCCCACTGCTGGGGTTTGAGCGGACCGAAAAAAGGATGTGGGTGCTGGGAGCAGCAAGCTGCACCCTTGTCGACGAAGCTATCGATCGTTGTGATGAGCTGGGCGCGTTCGCGCTCGAAGTCGCACTGTGCGGGGCTTGCCGGGAAGAGTTCAGGCGAGGAGGGTGAGTTGCGGCGCATGGGCTTGTCATTGCCGAAAACCAGCGGCTTGATAAGCGTGCCGATGACATTGGCAGGAAAGGATGCACGTTTGGGGTTGATGACGCCCATCGCCATCTGCATGCCGGAGGTACAGTGTGCGAGGGTCTGGGCAAGGGTCATGTTGCCCCACCGGCGCACACTCTCAGGATGGAGGTGCATGATGCGTCCCTTTACGTCTTCTACCAGCGTAGGATCAAAGAAATGTTTCATGGTAGCTGCCTGGCTCTACCTCGACCAGGAACATCGAGACCGCAACATCGCCCTGTTCTGCCCCGACAAATTGGTATGAACGGCCGACTTGTGGCAGATCGTCTGTGCGAACCTTATGCCCATTCCCAATCACGCTCGCCCCCGTTCACGGCAACATATATTGCAATACGTACGAGTGCTTTCCGGCGGTATCGATAATAACTTTCAACTCACCGGCTAGCCCGGCAAGCTCTCCCGTGCCTGAACCCTTTACGATCACAATGTTCATTTCAGCAGAAGCCGCATCACCCTTCGTCATCGTTGCCCGGTGTGCCAAGTAGAAGCTCCCGGCCTTTCCGCCGAGTTCGCCTGTCATGTGTTCCATAGCAACGTAAGCCATGGATCCGGTACTTTCGGTGTAGCTGCTCAGCATCTCAACCACCGACGCTCCCGTAAAATCTCCAGCCCACGCCTTCTGGAGCTCATACCTGCCTACGCCCATATTTTTCTCGAACGTGGTCGCCTCTGCCGGGGCGACCTTTACCTCAAACGTGCCCCTCGCCTCCATATGTTTGCCTCCCTCTGTGTTTGTATGGCCGCCGGCCTGTACGATCATCACGGCCGCGGTGACTATTCTTAGTAACAGGTGCATGCTCATGTCTCCCGCCCACCAAGCTACAAAGATGTACACCGGCAGGATTGAAGAAACGCGACACGAGCCCGCTTTGTTCCCACCATCCGTCGTGCCTCCGCGCGGGGTGCTACTGGCCGCCGAGGACCGCGGCAACGCCTTCTATCATCAACGCCTCGCGCCACCACCTGAACTGGCACGTTTCATCCAACACTTCTGGTACGTTCAGTGGGATCTGCGTGGCGCCGCGCCCAGTACGGCCGAGACTCTTCCGCATCCGAGCTGCTACCTCGTCTTCGAGCACGACCTCGAGCAGCCCATTGTCGATCCTGGCGTACACCGGCGAGCCGAGGTTTCCGGCGTAACCACTGGCCGGTTCTCACGCACTATGGAGGGCCACGGTCGCGTCTTCGGACTCAAGTTCCGTCCCGGAGGCCTCCGCCCCTTTTTACAGGCTCCTGTCTCGACGCTCACAGACCGGGTCGTCCCTGCTGCGCAGATCTTCGGCCCCGATATCCTCACCCTCGCTACACAGCTCCGCGCACTCGACAGCCCCGAATCCATGGCTGAGACTGCCACTGCGTACTTTGCCTCACACAGGCCCGCACCCGACCCCAGTACTGTTCTCGCCGCGACGCTCGTTGACAAGATCCTCAACGACCCGGCCATTCTTAGCGTGCAGATCCTGTCAAGCCGTAGCGGGCTTAGCGTCCGCACTTTGCAACGGCTCTTCAACGCCTACGTAGGCGCATCGCCGAAATGGGTCATCCGTCGTTTCCGTCTTCATGAGCTTCTGGTACGCTTCCACTCGGGCGAAGCCCTGGATGGCGCCCAACTCGCCCTTGACCTCGGTTACGCCGACCAGGCACACCTGATCAACGACTTCCGGAAACTCGCAGGGGTAACCCCCAGCCAGTACCTGCGTCGTGGCACTCGGCTGAGCAACTCTCCTCTGCAGAAAAGATCAATACCCAGCACCTGAGGCGCAAAGGGGAGGTGACTGTCATTCACAACAAGCCGACTTCGCAGGCCTGAGCGTGTAGCGAGTTGCCGACTCAGATGATAGATTGACAATTTTTCCGGGATGACAAAGAAGGAGTTTCTCGTGTTCCGTTATTTCCGCTTCGCGTTTCTTATCAGCTTGGTCGTTATCAGCTTGACGACTGGCATAGATTCAGCGGGGGCCCAAGCTCCAACGGCAGCTACGGTCCCGGTGCGCCCAACACCGCCCACCCGTGATCCCAAGACGCCCGGTTACGTTACGGCGCAAGACTTACCTGACGGGACGAACGCTCCGGCAAACGCCGACGGAAATTTCATTCTCGGCCCTACGCACAATCCGGCCTCGGAGATGACAGCGCAGAAAGGCGTGCCACAGGGAACGATATTCACCTTCACCATGGAATCGGCCGACAGCAAGATCTATCCCGGCATCGCGCGGGAGGCTAACACCTCCGGAACGACAGATCCTACCGATCCCGCCAAGATGGTTGTCAAGACCAGCCATCCCGCTCCTTATAGCCGTAAAGTGGCCGTGTACGTCCCCAAACAATACGTTCCCGGCACCGCAGCGCCGTTCATCGTCGGGGCGGACGGACCTGACCGGGTGTTATTTACGGCGCTGGATAATTTAATCGCCCGGCACCGGATACCGGCGATGGTTGCGATTTCCATCAGTAACGGTAGCGGCGACGCTCAGGGGAGCGAACGCGGCCTGGAATACGACACCATGTCTGGCTTGTACGCCGAGTTCGTCGAGAAAGAAGTGCTGCCCCTGGTGGAGAAGCAGGGTAACGTGAAACTGACCAGGGATCCCGAGGGCCGGGCGACGATGGGCGGCAGCTCCGGTGGCTCGTGCGCTTTGATCATGGCCTGGTATCACCCGGAGCTCTATCACCGCGTCCTCACTTATTCAGGTACCTACGTGAACCAGCAGTGGCCGCCGAATGCGGAGACCCCTCATGGCGCATGGGAGTTTCATGAACACCTCATTCCCAATACCCCGGCAAAGCCGCTACGCATCTGGATGGAGGTCGGCGACAGGGACCTTCTCAACCCGAACGTGATGCGCGACAACATGCACGACTGGGTTGTCGCGAATGAGAAGATGGCCAAAGTGCTAGCCGCTAGGGGCTACCATTATCAGTTTGTATTTGCGCGAAACGCCGGGCATACCGATCGCGCGGTAAAGCAGCAAACATTGCCCGAGGCTCTGGAATATGTCTGGCAAGGCTACCCCATTGCGGGGCCGAGCAACTGATTTGAGCAGTGTCGGCGAAGAGTGCTGCTTCGGTAGACCGACAAGGTTTTCAACTTCCTTATTGCGAGGAAATACATTGAGTCAGAATTCTCCCTTGCCGATCGACTTTTTTAAGCCAACAAGGCTTACGGGCCGTCACGTTGAGCTCATCCCGTTGTCGACAGACCACCACAACGCCCTGGTCTCGGCAGTGCAAGACGGAGAGTTGTGGAAGCTTTGGTACACAAGTGCTCCGTCGCCTGAAAAGATGCATGCGGAAATCCATCGCAGGCTAGCGCTGAGAGAATCCGGTTCCATGCTGCCATTTACGGTTGTCGAGGTGAACACTGGGCAAGCTGTCGGCATGACTACGTATATGAATATCGATTCCACAAATCGCCGCGTGGAGATTGGATCGACCTGGTATGCACAGCGGTTGCAACGAACCGCTCTGAATACGGAAGCCAAGCTGCTCCTGTTTGCCCACGCTTTCGATACGCTGGCTTGCATTGCGGTTGAGTTCCGCACGCATTTCATGAACCAGCAAAGTCGCCGCGCTATTGAACGGCTTGGCGCAAAGTTGGACGGCATTCTGCGGAGTCATGCGGTAGCACCAAACGGTACATTGCGTGACACCTGCGTCTACAGCGTGATTGCACCAGAGTGGCCGGCTGTGCGGGCTAACCTGGAGTGGCAATTAAGCAAGCCACGTTTCTAGTCAGACGAGTTGATTCTATTGCGCTTGGCTCCTAACCCGGGTCGGTAATCAGGATTGCGATATCATTTTCGGCACCATGTGTGATCTCACGAGAAGAAACATGTTGTTGGGAGCGGCATTGATTGCGGGCGCAGGAGAAGGCGAAGGCGCGGGAAAGCCGGAGCAACCCAAATTCCGGGATGAGATCAATGAGCCTGTCCAAGTGGCTGATGGGGTGTTCTTTCACCAGGGCGACATCGACCATCAAGGCTATTGCAACAACGGATGGGTCATCTTTAAGGACTATGTGCTGGTGATTGACGCAAACTTCCCTTCGGGAGCGCAAAACATTCTGCCGAAGATTCGTGCTCTCACTCCTAAACCAATCCGCTTTGCTTTTGATACACACCATCACGGAGATCACGCATACGGGAATCAGGTGATGGTCGACAATGGCGCCACGCCTGTGGCGCACACGGGTGTTGTCGAGGAAATGGTCCGTTACGAGACGGGATATTACGGTGGCAAACCTGGCCGCTGGGAGGATACGGCGAAGGCACGTCCTGACGTTGCAGCAAGCCGGCTCACACCGCCGTCACTCCTTTTCCCTCGCGAGTTGTACTTCGACGACGGTAAACATCGGGTTGAATTGCTGCACCTTGGAGTTGCCCATACACATGGTGACGCTGTTGCATGGCTTCCGAAAGAACGCATTCTTTTCACCGGTGATGCCTGTGTGAATGGACCTTACAATTTTGTAGGTGACGGCCGACGTAGCGAAGTGGATCGGCACGCTCGATGCGGCAAAGGCATTGAAGGCTAAAGCGATTTGCCCCGGGCACGGGCCCCGGGGACAAGCCACTGTACTAGAAGACCAACAATGGTTTTTTAAGGAACTTCGCGAGCAGGTGGGTGCGCTGATTCAAGCCAAAAAGAGTGCGCCGGAGATACTCGAGTCCGTGCCACGAATTGGCGAAGAGCTGAAGTCGCAGCTGCAAATAAACCGTTATGTCGCAGACGGATTGGCGGCGCAAGTCGAGAAGGTCTATCACGAGATGACGGGAGGAAGTTTTCCCGACCATAGCAAGATCGCACAGGCGGCAAGGCACTTGCACCGGCACGCCCACGCTCTGCAGAGTGCATGAGCGAAAGACTGGACGATAAGCCGAAGGAGACTGTGGTTTATAGATTACGCTCTGAAGGATAGCAGCGCCTACGTGACCCGGGACATGCCGGCATCGGTTACTTACTATGGAAGCCATGGCATCAACGCGCCCGATCCGGCTCACAGCCGAGCAAACGGCCGCTATCGCGCGTGCGCTCGCAGATCCGCGCCGCTTCGCTATTTTTGAGCAGATCGCCCGCTGCGACAGCCTGGCCTGCAGCGCGCTGGTCGAGCATGAGGCTATCAGCCCAGCAACGATCTCGCACCATCTGAAGGAATTAGCCGAAGCAGGCCTGATCGAGTCCGTGCGCGAAGGCCGCTCCATGCGGCTCAGCGTAAGCCGGTCCGTCTGGAATGCCTATTTGAAGCGGCTCGGAGATTTATAAGCGCAGCCTCTCATCGCCTGCATCCTTGATTACTGCCCGGCATCTATTCGATATATGTCGAACTATTCAACACATATCGAATCGAGGCAAAGTTAAATGGCGAAACTAGAAGGCAAGATTGCAGTGGTAACCGGGGCTTCCAAGGGGATCGGTGCGGGTATCGCGAAGGCATTAGCTGCTGCCGGCGCAACTGTGGTGGTGAATTATTCGACCAGCAAGGAAGGCGCAGACCATGTTGTCTCCGAGATCGAGAAGTCCGGCGGGCAGGCCGTCTCCATCGGGGGAAGCGTGGCCAAGTCCGCCGAGATCGACGCACTATTCGCTGAGACCAAGAAGCGCTTCGGCAAAGTGGATGTGCTGGTGAACAATGCCGGGGTGTACGCGTTTTCGCCGCTCGAAGCAATCACGGAAGAAGAGATCGATAGGGTCTTCGCCGTCAATGTGAAAGGACTCTTGCTCGTTACTAAAGCGGCCGTCGGCCTGTTTCCGGTCGAAGGCGGAAGCATCGTGAACATCGGCTCCGTAG
>CAXTMN010000017.1:35831-57157 GCA_964245395.1 uncultured Bryobacteraceae bacterium | reverse complement strand
ATGGATACCAGTAGCCGTTTATCCAAGAGTATCCAGGGCCAGAGTATCCAGGGCCGGGGTAGGGGGCGGCATAGCTGACGACGGGAGCAGGAGGAGGTGGCGGGGCATAGTAGCCGCCTCCTACGCCGATGCCAAAGAAAACGCGCGGTCCGGCAAAGATTGAGCTGCTGGCAAGAAGTAAAAGGGTGAGCAATTTTGTTTTCATGACTTGTCTCCAATCCAAAACGTTCTTTCGAACGACCTGCTTTAGGGGAAGCATCTCGATGACCAAAGGCAAGTTATTGATTATGCGGATGGTGCGGCAGAAGGAGTTGGTGGAGCTTCACCGCAGCTGGTGCATTCGAACCACCGCTCGCGAGGAGACTTAGCTCTACTGGGCTGAAGTGAGGTGTTCAGCGGCGATTTGTGCGATGTCGAGCAAACGCGGTGGATGTTCGGGCGCAACGGAGGCAATAGAGTCTCGAAGCATGGTGTTGCAAAAGGGGCAAGCGGCGCCGACAGTACCAGCGCCGGTGGCGACAAGCTCCCTAGCACGACTTTCGTTGACGCGCGTGCCGGTCTCTTCTCCAAGGAAGACGAGTCCGCCGCCGGCACCGCAGCAGAAGCCGCGTTCCCGAGCCCGCGGCGGATCCACAACGGTTGCAGAGCGGGCGATCACGTCTCGGGGTTGGTCGTACACGCCGCGATAACGGCCCAGATAGCACGGGTCGTGAAAGACAACGGACTGGGTACTTTTCAGTAAGGGCAGCTTGTCGCGATGGCGCGCCATGAATTCGCTGTGGTGCTCGATTTCAACTTTGACGCCAAATTCGCGCCAGTCCTCGGCGATGGTGCGAACGCAATGCGGACAGATGGAGACAATCTTCTTGACTCCGGCTTGATCAAAGGCCGCCAGATTCGACTCAGCGAGTTGCCCGAACACCAGGTCATTGCCGAGGCGGCGCGCGGGATCACCCGTACAGCGCTCCTTCTTCAAGACCCCAAAGCTTGTGCCGAAGTGGCGCATGACAGTTGCAAATGCACTGATGATTTCGCGGCCACGGGGGTCGTATGCGCCCATACAGCCGAGCCACAAACAATACTCCTGGGAGCCGTCGAAGACGGGAAGCTCTTGTCTAGCGATGAACTTGTCACGCTCTGATTGGGGAAAGCCCATCGCGTTCCCATTCCGTTCGAGATTGAGGAACAGCTTGGTGCCATATTCGTCCTCCCAAGTTCCTGTGTTCACTGCGCCGCGCCGCAATCCAATGATCATGGGAAGGTGTTGAATCCCGACAGGGCACTGGTATTCACAGGCGCCGCAGGTGGTGCATTGAAAGACTGCTGTTTGAGAAACCGTTGCTTCCAGGATCGGGGTCTCGCTTTGATTACCGAGTTGATTGAGGTAAGAGCGAATGCCGAGTGCGATCAATTTCGGATTGAGCTCCTTACCGGTGTTGTTGGCCGGACAATGCTCCGTGCAGCGACCACATTCGACACATGAGTAAGCCTGGAGGGCGGTAATGCGGGTGATATCTCTACCAGCTACCAGGCCGAAATCCTCGTCTCCCGAGAGAGGGGGAATATGACTGAAGCCGTCCCGATCCAGTAAAATCGCCACCGGACTCAGGAGGAGATGGAGATGTTTCGTGTGGGGAATTAAGGGGAGGAAGGCGAGCAGAGCCAAAGTGTGAGTCCACCAGAGGACCATCCCTGCTGTTGAGCCCTCCTCTAGCCACAAGGCGGCTAGATAGGTGACCATCAGGATAAATATGAGGAGCGCAATGACGCCTGACTCGTAGGAGAGTGTGCCGAGCGTGGAAGGCCGGATCACAAATCGGCGAAAGGCCAGGAAGGCGATCGATACGGCGCACAGGAGTGCAAACAGAGATCCGAAGGCAAAGTAAGCCGTTCCGAAAGCCGTGTGCCGGGAAAGAAAGGGGAAGCCGAATCCGCTCGAAAGGTGATTCAAACTGACGAGTGCGAAGGCGAGAAAGGCCCAGAAAACGAAAGCGTGGGCGAGGCCGGGGAGAGGACGCTCCTTGATGACTTTGGCCTGACAAACCACTTCCCAGAAGAAGGTGAAGAGCCGTTTGGGGATAGAGCCAATGTGAAAATCCGGATCCGGCCGAGATGACAGGATTCGTTGAAGCACGGCATTGAACCGGAGGAAAAATAGAACGAAAGAGAGCAGGATCACCGAGGCAAGGATCAACCTCGGTAGGAGTATTCCGTAGGACTGCATCTGCTACAAACCATCACCAGAAAAGCCTGGAAAACGAGCTGAATGGGGGCGTTTTCTAGTAGCATTGGTAAACGTGAGATACGTCATTTCAGGAGCCGCTGGCTTCATTGGATCACACCTCTGCGATCGTTTGATGGATAACGGGCACGAGGTTATAGCGCTCGATAATTTGATCACTGGCCATGTAGAGAATATCGAGCATTTGCTGGATCGTCCAGGCTTTCAATTTGTCACCTATGATGTTTGCAAGCCGCTGGAGATGCCGGAGGTGATGCGCAATTCTGTTGACCGGGTTCTTCACCTGGCTTCGCTAGCCAGCCCTGTTGACTATTTGAATCATCCGATCGCGACGCTGGAATCGGGCTCGACCGGGACACGGAACATGCTTGAACTGGCGCGTGAGCACAAGGCGAAGTTCCTTCTCACTTCTACTTCTGAGTGCTACGGAGATCCGCTCCAGCATCCGCAGACGGAAAACTATTGGGGCAACGTAAACCCTGTTGGCTTGCGATCTTGTTATGACGAAAGCAAGCGATATGCCGAGGCAGTGACGATGGCCTACCATCGCGTTTACGGCATGGAGACGACCATTGCCCGGATCTTTAATACGTACGGGCCTCGTATGGCGCTGAATGATGGCCGGGTCGTACCGGCGTTCATCGATCAGGCTCTTCGGGGCGCAAACCTGACTGTATTTGGGGAAGGCTCACAAACTCGAAGTTTCTGTTATGTATCCGATCTGGTGAGCGGGCTTTTGTTGCTGAGTGAGTCTGCGGAACGGTATCCGGTCAATCTTGGAAATCCTACCGAGATGACCATTCGGCAATTTGCCGAGCGGATCCGTTCGCGATTTGGCAATAGTGTCGCAATTGATTTCAAGCCGCTTCCGTCCGATGATCCTAAGGTTCGCCGCCCGGACATCACCAAGGCGCGAAACGTACTGGGCTGGGAGCCGCTGGTGAAACTGGACGAGGGTTTAACGACGACGATCGACTATTTCAAAGAGAAGGCAAAGATGGGGAGTGGTGCAGTAATCGAGAACAGACTCCGGGTTGATCAACTGGAAGCGGAGCCTGCCTGACATTGCCAAGCGGGTTGTGGCGCTCTGCGGTCGTGAAAGGATATGAATACTTCCCGGCTACACTGTAGCCATCCACTAGCTGTGAAAGGAGAGAATGTCAGAAAACATCACTATTGCGATTGTGAGCGCGTCGAGCGCAGCTGCTGTCGGTATTGCTGCAGTAGTGGTCAATGTGGTCTGGATGGGCCGCACCTTCTCACAACTTGATAAACGGCTGGATAAAGTCGAAGGTACTTTGGAAATAATACAATTCGACCTGAAACGGTTTTATAAGGACATTGCACAGCTCAAGGCACGGACAGGACTTGAATAGCCGGACCACTACCAGGCATTACTCCTAGAGACCTTTCCGTAGAGGAGAACGAAGAGGCGCGCGAGAGTAAGCAAGCCTGGAGCCGTGCGATTGCCAAGAACAGGATTCTTTGACAAGGCCGCGACGGAGAGTCATTCTTCTGATTTCCTGGTCGGGGACGACGAACACCTGCAAGACGGGAAGGCAGAACACAGAGCAGGTAATCCGAGTACCAAACGCTTTTTGTACTTACTTGAAAACCGTTCCGCGGGCGGAATGATTGGCTACCATATGGGTCACGGTGAGCTCACTCGCTTCGAGTTTTTTTCGTAAGAGAATCGTCACATTCTCCGCTCTCTTGCTTGCTGGTCTTCTGGTCTTCTTCCTGCTTCGAGTCACGTGGTTAGCACATTCCGCTTTGGAGGCGGGGGCAGAAGCGGCCGCTCACTCGGGCAGGATTCCAGCGTCACTCCTCGTTTTGCGTTCACAAGCGTCTGCCTTCGAAACGGTTCTTCCGGCCTCTGAATTTCGAGCTGCTGCCCAGTTTCAAGGAGATTTGTTTGTCGCGGGAAGCGCTTCTCTTTTCCGATACAACGGGAGCGAACTGATGCAGGTGTGGCAGGCCGGACGCGATTTGCCGGCAGCCCCGATTGTGGCTGTTGCTGTGCGAACCGGCATTGGAAATCCAGAGCTCTGGATGGCGACGGACGGGGAAGGGATTGTCATTTACAATGGCAACCTGTTTGAGCAGTTATTGCCGTCCGAACCGGCTGCTCGCAAGATCTCGGCGCTGCTTCCGCTGCGGGACGGGAAGGTGCTGGTGGGTACCGCGACAGCCGGTCTGTTTATTTCTGACGGTAAGTCAATAGACATTTTTCACCCAGAGTTTGCTAAAGCGGAAGTGACTGCTCTGGCGGGCGACGAGGACGAGTTCTGGGTGGGTACCCGTGCCGAAGGCGCGTGGAGATGGAGTGGCGGCGCAGCACTGAATTTCAGAAGAGAATTGCCCGATTTGCAAGTGCTGTCAGTAGCTGCACACGGAGGTGAAGCGTGGATCGGCACGGCACTTGGCGTCGCGGAATTCAAGCGCGGCAAGCTAAGCAGGAGATTGGGCGTAGGACTGTTCGCACAAGCGCTGGCCGAGAAGGACGGAACCTTATGGGTGGGTACTCTGGACCAGGGAACGCTGGCGATTCCGCTGGACAGGCAACGAGCTCGGCCGCAGCGATCTGGAACTGGGGACGCGTTCCAGGAGACAGTGGCGTTCACGGAGATCGACGGTCAGCTTGCGCTGGTTGGACGGCGGCAGATCGCCGAGGCTACCGGCGCGCAAAATGTGTTGACCGCGAGCGCCGAGGGACTGACCAGCGGGCACATCACCGCGGTTCACGAAGACTCGCAAGGCAGACTGTGGGTGGGCTATTTCGACCGGGGTGTTGATGTGATGCAGCCCCATAGTGCTCAGTCCCCGGTCAAGGGAAGAAGCCTTATTCATCTCGAGGATGAGCGCCTGTTTTGTGTGAACCGCATCAAAGAGAATCCGCAAGACGGCTCAATGGCTGTAGCGACGGCGAATGGTCTGGCCGTGTTTGATAGAAGCGGCAAACTGCGACAGGTTTTGGATCGAGAGAGCGGCCTGATTGCGAGTCATATAACCGATTTGTTGTTTGTGCCGGGCGCGGCCGGTGGACTCTCAACTGTTGTGGCGACTCCGGCAGGGCTGAGTTTCTTGGATGGAGGCATAGCGAGTATTTACGGGTTTCAAGGCCTGGTGAATAATCACGTTTACACGTTAGCGGAGCTGGGCGGGACCTTGTACGCGGGCACGCTGGGCGGCGTTTCGCTAGTTAAGAACGGGCTGGTGGAGGCGAGCTTCACGACGGCAAATTCCGGGTTGCGGCAGAACTGGATTACGGCGGCGCAGTCCTTTGAAGGGCGGCTGTACCTGGGAACATATGGCTCGGGAGTCATAGGGTTCGAGAAGAGTGGCGACGTTCTCGGCTTCCCTGCGTTCGCGGGTCAACGGGTGGAGATCAATTTAAATTCCATGGCGGCCACCGGGCGAGCTTTGTATGCCGGGACAGCGGGAAGGGGCCTTGCTGTGCTGCGAGCAGGCGAGGAACGATGGCGTTTTGTTACGAAAGGACTGCCTTCGACAAACGTGACCGCGGTCGATGAAAAAGATGGGCGGCTGTACGTGGGAACCGATAACGGGCTTCTGCAAATTGCGGAGGCAAAGTTGTTGCTGTGAGGAGATTTGTTGGGCGCTGGGTCTCGGGACTGCTGTTTGCCTGCTGTTGCATGGCCGAGACCGGCGTTATTATTCCCGCCGGTAAAGATGCGCCGGATGCTTCGATCCTAGCGATTGAGTCCATGGATGTACGCATTGTGATCGACAACGGACATGCGACGGTATCTCTCAAACAGGTTTTTCAGAACAAGACGCCAGGCGTGCTGGAGGGCACGTTTAAGGTCGCGTTACCGGGCGATGCTGCTGTGTCAGACTTTGCGGTCTGGGACGATTTAACGCGTATTCCAGGCGTTATCCTCGAACGGAAGCGCGCCAGGGAACTATACAATGACATTCGCGCCCAGGCTATCGATCCGGGACTTTTGGAATCTGGCGAAGTGAGTGAAGACACCGCGGTGGGAGAGGCGCAGCATTCAACCGAATTCTCGGTAAAGATTGTGCCTATTCCTCCGTATGGATATAAGCGCGTCGAAACAGAGTACCGGCAGACAGCACCGCTGACGCAAATGGCCAGTGATTTTGTTTTCCCGTTGAAGGCTTCCGGTGATGCGGTGCGGGTGCCACACCTTTCGGTTTCGGTTGAGGTTCGCGACGCTCAAGCGATATCAGAATTTGAAAACGTGAGCAGCACGTATCCATTGAAGGTGACGGTGCAAAAGGCGAATGTGGTGACGGCTAATCTCTCGCAAGATGACGCGGAGCTGACGAGCGATTTGGAGTTGCGTTATTTGCTGGCGAACGAGAAAGCCCCGCAGGTGACTTCGTATCGCGAAGGGAACGGCGCGGACGAGGAGCCAGGTTATTTCGAAGCTTCGGCAATCTTGCAAACGCCCCGAACTGCCGCTCGCGCAGGGCGCAATGCGGAGAACGTGCTGGTGCTCTTCGATACATCGTTGAGCATGCAGTGGGAGAAGCTGGAGCGCAGCTTTCAAGCACTGGAAGGAACGCTGCGGGCGCTGCAGCCGGGTGATCGATTCAACGTTCTGCTCTTTAACTCGCACGTAAATTCTTTTGCTCCACAGCCTGTCGCAGCCACTGGAGAGAATGTGGCCAAGGCACTGGACTTTGTGCGTGGCTCAAAGTTGCGCGGCGGCACCAATTTGCAAGAAGCATTGAAAACCGCGCTGGCTCAATCAGCAGTAGACACGTATCTGGTGTTGCTGAGCGATGGCGACATGACCGAAGGAACGATTGCGCCCGCGAAGCTGGCCGGGTGGGTCGAGAGTGCCTGGGGTGCAACTGCCGTAGAGAGGCGGCCCCACATTTATGCGCTCGCCATCGGTGATGATGCTGATATCCGCTTTTTGCGGCGGCTCTGTGGCCGGGCGGGTGTGTTCGAGCAGGTGAATTCGACCGAACCGCTGGAGTTTAAGCTGGCGAATTTTGTACGCAAGCTGGGATTAGCGCCGTTGGATCAAGTGACACTGGCAGTTAGTCCGCAGCCCAAAACGACCTTGGTGTACCGGGTTGGGCAAGACAACTTTCCGGGAAGCCGTGCGGCCTGGGTGGGTGAGTATTGGAAGCCTGCTGAGGCGCGAGTGACGGTAGCGGCGGGAAGCGGCAGTACGGGCGTTCAGCAATCGGCAAAGGTTTCGTTTCAGGCTACTTACACAACAAAGCCCTATCTGCCGGCCGCATTGGCACGGGCACGTGTGGATGCGCTGCTTGAAAAAATTGATCGCGACGGTGAAGACAAGACCACGATCGAAGAAATCATCCGCCTGGCGCGGAAATATCATTTTGTGACTCCGTACACTTCGTTTCTGGCGGCGCCGCGTGCTTTGTTGCGGCCACGACTGATCCGTCCGGGCGATCCCCTGCTGGGCGTGCGAACTGACTCGTCGGTGGAGTCCGTGGTTGCGCTGTTTCCTTTCGGCCTGACAAAGCCACTGCGGTACCTGGCGCACGAAGATATCTGGCAGACGCGTTTTGTGGCTCCTGACGATCTCGCTGACGGTTCGCATGAAGTGCGACTGATTTTGAGGGATCGCAACGGGCACGTTTACCGGGAGGCGAAGACGTTTGTGATTGCCAGTCACCCGCCTGCTTTGCGAGTGCAACTCAGTGCAACGCGAGTGCGCGGTGGGGACCGGCTGAAGGTGCGGGTGCGGGCCTCGCAAACAACGCGAACCGTGACAGCGCAACTGTATGGGGCCGAGCCGCTTTCGTTGCGCTGGGCTGACGCTGACAAGGCGAACACGGGTGTGCTCAGCGTGCCGGCTAGTCTGCCGGCCGGGAGGTATTCGTTACACGTGACGGCGGAGGACATGGCGCACAACGTAAGCCATCAGGAGGTGCCGCTTGAGATTCTCCCGTAGCTGGTTTGTGCTGACGGTCACAGCGGTGACTCTAGTCTCGGTGGTACGGGCCGGTCTTCCTACCTGGGCGGCTAACGCGGTTGCGGCGAGCGCCTTGGAAGCAGCGCTCTTTCGTCCCATGGCTTTGCCGGATGGACCTGCTTTGTATTTAAGGCCTGCGGACGAATCAAGATCTGAATTGAGCCGTTTGATTCAGCAGAAACCTACAGCGGAGCTTTATGGCATCAGGGCGCGAGAAGAGGAACGCGCGGGGACTTATGAGGCCGCCGAAGCAGATTGGAAGGCAGCGGCTACTGCAGCGCAAGACAAAGTAGCGGCAGTAACGGAGTTAGTGGATTTTTATGCGCGCCGAGTTGAACCGGCTAAAGAGGTAAGTGCTTTGCTTCAGTTAGGCGCTTTGGCCGGGCAGCCGAACCGGCAATTTCAGGCTCCGGATCAACAACCGCAGTGGGCGGCATTCGGACGGGCCATCACTGTCGCGCATGAAGCGTTGATGCCGGATACAGAGTACGGGCTCATTTACGACGCGTGGATTGTGCGGTACCCGAAGGCCGTAGCGCCGTATCAGGCTTACCTTGATTGGACATTGGAGGAGCACAGTGAACGAACAGCATCGGCGGTGGCGAGCCGTCTGAAGGCAGCGTTTCCGGAAAATATTCAATTAGCTGTGACAACCGATGCAAAACTGGCCAGCGTGCAAAGAGGAAGCGCTGGGGCGCTGGCGGTGTACGATCAAAACTTTTCGCCTTTGTGGCCGGACGGATTGCGGGGGAACTACTGGGAGGAGCTGACAAAAGCGCACCAGTTGCGGTCCTTTCTGAACAATGCAGAAGCGGCCATAACAGCAAATCCAAGGGATCTCAGGCCCGTGACGCAGGTTTTTTTCTACTACGAAGAGACGAAGCGCAATCCGGCTGCGGACGCGGAGTTAGTTCGGTTTGTGTCGCGGCGCGAGGCGCAGAATAAGTCCTGGACTTCGCAAGAGCTAAGGACAGTTGCCGAGTTGTTTTTGCGAGTGCAGGACTACGATGAAGCGGCTCGCTTCTACTATGCGCTTTACGGGTTCTCTGGAGCCTCCAGCAACGACAAGCAATCCGGCCTTGCGTCGATTGTGCGACTGCTGCTTGATGTACCGGAACAGCCGCTAAGCTTGGCCAACCGGGACTTGAGCTTGTACAAGAATATTGCGCAGATGGACCGCCATCCTGGTTTTCTGAACGGCATTTTAACGGTGGCGCTCAATACAACCTACCCGGAAGAGCAGTATCAAAGCGCCGCACAGACAGCGAGCAGTTACTTCCACCGGGCAGCAGCGTCACGCCTGCTCGATCGGCTGAGACAGGAATTTCCTGCGGCAACACAAGCGACGGAGCTCGAGGCAAAGCTATTTGCAGCTTATGCCTTGTATGGCCAGGATGATGCTCTGCTGCGCGATGTGCCTCCCTGGCTGAGCGGTCACCGCGATGCACCCGAGTACGTGGATACGGCACTGCTTCTAAGCGATGCCTATGTACGGAAAGTAAACACGGCAGAGGAACTGGCCTTGTATGACCGCCTCCTCAGTGAGTCAGCCGAGAAGAGCGGGCACTATCCTTTGGGAAAAGGAGGCGCCGCTTCGCGATCTCCCGATTATGGCCGCGTTCTGGACCGCTACATTTCGCGTCTGGTCCAGTTGAATCGATCAGTGGATGCGCTGGCGTTATTCCGGCGCGAGATCGACCGAAATCCTGGTGAGGCAGGGCTCTATGAACGACTGGCTTTGTTTGTGGAGCAGAACCATCTGGACAAAGATCTGGAGCAAACATATCGCCTGGCGTACTCGCGTTTCAAAGATACGTCTTGGGCGAGTAAACTCGCCCGCTTTTATCTGCACGGAAAGCAGTATGCGGCCTACCAGGCTCTCACGCGGCAGATAACCGATACTTTCGGCGGCACCGAACTGGCAGCGTTTCTGACAGAGGTGACTCCCAATTCGGCTACGCTGTTCCGGCAAGTCAACCTGTATGCACATAGACGATTCCCGCACAACACGGTCTTTGTGAGCAACCTGCTGCACGCCTATCGCACGAAGCCGACGTTAGATGTGGCGGCTTACGACACATTGCTCCGCGAAAACTGGTCTAGCGATCCCAATCTGCGCACCACCTACTTTGAATACTTGACGCAAACGGGCAGGCTTCGTACTGAACTTGCCGGGTTGCCTTCGCCGGAACAAGCGATGGCCGAAAAGAACTTAGCGGCCTTGGATTTTCGCGCAGGGGGCGAGGCCTGGCTAACGGAGTACGAATCGGCAGCTCCGGTGTACGTGCAGCTGGCTTCTGTGGCGAAGGGGGATCGTGACGCGAATGGGCGGGCGATCGCAATCGAGCGGTCCCTAGCGTCGGAAGATGCCGGCCGGCCAGCGGGTACCGATGCCTTTCGGCAGGCGGTGCAATTGGCGGAGCAGGACCTAAAGGCAGCACCGGGCGAGAGAGAAACCGCAGTGCGCGTGGGCGAAATCTATGCCGATCGCGAACAGTACGGGCAAGCGCGGAACTGGTGGAATCGGGTTGCCGCTATGCAACCGGGCGCTGCAGCAGGATACCTCGATTCGGCAACGGTTTTTTGGGATTACTTTCAGTTTGACGATGCACTCCGAGCTGTTGAGGCAGGACGAAGTAAACTCCGGCAGACGGCTCTGTATGCATACGAAGCTGGCGCAATCTATGAAAACCAGAGCCGATACAAAGACGCGGTTGCCGAGTATGTAAAAGCAGCGTTGCAGGACGAGTCAGTAGAGGGACGAGCGCAAGAGGCAGGAAATCGCCTGGTAACGTTGGCGCGAAGGAAAGATACGGGCGATCTGGTGGAGCAACAGACAGCAAATCTGACGGCAAACGGGTTCGCGACCAAAGGATTGGCCCTGCGTCTATCGATTTTGGAAAGCCAGAACCGGCGCGGCGAGATCGAAGCTTTGTTGACACGCATGGTTACGTCGACGGGAACAACGGATGATACCGGAGTCGTTCGCGAAGCAGCAAGTCGGCTGGGCTTCGACAAGATTGCGGCTCAGGCGCTGCAGAAAACGGTCGTGATCACGAAGGACCCGATTGAAAAGATGCAGGCACGGCTGGAACTGGCTCGGTTTTATGAGAGCCATAACGGCTCAGCTCCGGCTGAGCGCGAGTACCTGGCGTTGCTGAACGATGAGCCAAACCGTTTGGGAGTCATTCGCGCAGCGGTAGATTACCAGTGGCGTGCAAAGCAGTGGGCACCAGCAGTGCAGACCTTAGAAGCTGCCGCGGGCCGGGCACAATCGCCGTATCAGATTCAGCTGCGGCGGGAAGCGGCAGAGAAGGCCAACACGTCAGGTCAATTCACAGAAGCGCGGAGGCTCCTGGATCAGCTACTGGTCAGTGATCCTTATAACGGCGATCTGCTCGCAGAGAAGGCCGCGACGTTTTCCCGTCAAGGAAATAACGCCGGGCTCGCTGCTTTCTACTCGAGCGAGTTGAAGGATATGGGACAGGCCTCGCTGTCACCTGACGACAAGGTGAGGCGAGTGGCAGCATTACGTCGCGGTTATGTTCTGGCATTAACCACATCCGGGAAATTCACAGAGGCGCTGGAACAATACCAACTGCTGCTGAATGCGTATCCGGATGACGAGGGATTGACGACAGAGGTCAGCCGTTTTGCCGAGAATCATCAGTTGGCGGAGAAGCTAACGGCGTACTACACCAAAGCAACTTTTGACTCGCCGCGAGATTACCGCTGGCCGTTGATTCTGGCGCGGGTGCAAAGTACTCTCAGGCATTTTCCTGAGGCGATTGCGGCGTACGAAAAAGCGGGTATCGTGCGTCCGGATCGGTCCGACATCCCGACAGCGAGAGCCGATCTGCAGATGCGCACTCTGAAATTTGAGGACGCGATTAAGACCTACGGGAAGCTGTACGAACTGAGCTATCACGATAAGCAATATCTGGTCGACCAAGCGGATTGTGAGGCGCGACTCGGGAATCGGGCGGAAGCACTGCGTCTGCTGCGAAGTGCCTATATCGAGGGACAATCCGGCGAAGCAGCAGGGTTCGTAAGCGCTATGCGTGAGGCAGGGACCTGGCGAATGTACGACGCGGTGGACGTATTCTTCACGGAGGCCCGGCCGCTATGGCAAGCAAAACCAGCCCTTAAAACGCAGGCGTTGTCCATGGAAGCGGAAGCACTGGTGGCGATGCATCGACCCGCAGATGCTCTGGCTCTGGTAGCCGGAATGTCCGACCAGCCGAGTGATGCCGCTCCGCTGTTAACGACAATCGGCACGGCTGCGAGGAAGTTCCTGACGCCCGAAGACCGAGCTGCCTTAGCGGTGCAAATAGAAAAGCCGAATGGCGTGCCGGCGCATTTTACGCTGCTGCAAGTGGCGCAAGCAATCGGACTGCGTGATCTGGAAGCCAAAGCGTTGCTAACCCGGGCGAAAACAGGCGGAAACGAAAACGTAACCTTGCGCAGGTTCGAACAACTTCAATCGTCGCGGCTGCTGTATGAGCAACTTGGGCAAGAGATAGAAGGTGTTGCGGCTGCTCATCGGCGCAACGGGGCGGCCCTTCAGCAGATGGAGCAGATGGCGTTCCGGGCGTATGCCGAAGAGGGTGACCAAGCAGCGCAGTTTCGTCTCATGAACTACGCTGGGAGCGCATACGCTCCTTTGTTTGTGCGCGCGAAAGGCGACCTGACTGTGCGTTTGCGGGAGCTTGCGGGTCAGAATGGAAATCGAGCCAACACAGTCGTGCAATACCTGTTTAGCAATGCAAGCGCCGACGTTGTTGTGCCGGCCATTGCGGCGCGCGGCAGCAGAGTGTCCACCTTATGGACGAATAGCTATACAGCGTTGGCCGGATTGTATTTCGCGTCTGCAGCACCGTGGGCGGACCAGGCGTTTAACGCTGTCCTCGGCCCGCGAACGGTTGGCGGAGAGCTGACCGGAGGCGACGCAAAGAACGTTCTTCGCGGAACGAACTGGTTTTATTATGCAGGCCGATATGGCGATTATTTGGAGAGATCAAAGCAGGCAGATGCAGCCGACTATCTCGCTTCCGCGCTGGAGGCGGAGCCGGCGGCTTCAAACAGCTATGTGGCGCTGGGCGATCAGTATAGGGAGGCAAACCAGGTAGAGCAGGCAGCGCAGCTCTATCGCGATGCAATGCAGTTAAGTCCGGAGCGTGCCGATCTCTACGACCGGCTCGGGCTGTTGGCTGCCGAAAACAATCAAAGAGTAGAAGCAATTTCGCAATGGAGGCGGGCATTTCAGCTGCTAGCAGCACGCGTTGAGCAAGGCCCACTGCCTGCGGAGTATTGGACAACCGCACAAAGCGTACTGAAGCATACCAATCAGTTCCGAGTGGTAGGGGAACTGAAGAGCGATGCCGATGCCATGCTGCGCATCTATATCAAGCGGAATGGACTCTACCAGTTCGAACCATTTCTGCGAGGAATGTTCGACGGTGCTCCTGATTCAAAAGCGACAGTGGACTGGGTGGTGGCGCTTTCGCAGTTGCCGGGTGCTGACGGGTTTTTGCGGCAGGTATTAAGTCTGGACAAGGGCATACGGCCGCAGGACAAAGATGCCGTGTATCAGGCCGAGCTGGCACGGGCGAACAAGGAAGCGGCTGCACTTGCAGGTGACGCGGCGAAGGCTGCGCGTGAGGACGTGAAGCAAACGGCCATTCAGTATGCAACCTTCTTAGGACAGCAGGGCCGGTGGGCAGAGGAGTGGAAACTACTGAACCAAATCGAGCCGGCTGACGAGCGTCCGGCGGATCTTTTACTGACTGCGGGAGCGCTGAGCGGGCATTTGGAAGAACTGCTGAAGCAGTATCAATCACCACAAGAAAACCGGCTGCAGGCTGTTCCCAGCGGCGAGCAGGTTTTGCAAATAGCGTCTACAGTGCAGGAGCGGGGGCACGCCGATTTGGCGCTGCGGCTGGAGGAGTTTGAGTACGGGCGGGAGTTGCAAGACCCGTCGGCGCCTGCGTCGGCTTGGTTTGGCTTCGCGCGAGTGCGTTTTGCGCAAAAGCGGAACGATGAGGGACTGGCGCTGATTCGCGGTGTCACGCTGAGTGTGGGATCCCCCTATTCCAATTTGAAGCCGGCTGCGGATGCGCTGGAAGCGGCGGGCCTAAAAACCGAGGCCAGGCGATACGCCATTGAATGGAAGACAGCGGAGCCTTGGAACGAAGAAGCGCAATTAGCTGCGGCGCGACTAACCGGGGATGCGAAAGCAGCCGATGTGGTTCGCCGGTCATCAGGGGCGACATACGCGGTCCGTGTAAGGGCAGCACGGCTCATGCGTGAGTTGGGCAGTTCAGTTGCGGAAACCGATGAGCTGGCGATGTTGACGCGGAAAACGGTTTCGGTGGGGGAGGCAGCAATGCCGTTTGCCGTAGAGGCTCGTTTAGAAGCCGCACAGTCCGCCAGTGTAGGAGCAGCTAAAATCCGGCTCTACCGCGAAGCGATTGCTTTGCAGCCGGACCTCCTGGAGCCTCGGCTGGCTTTAGCGGAAGCGGCATTTCAGGGACGGCAGGAAGCTTTTGGACTCGCTGTATTTCGCAGCTACCGCAATGGTGGTGCTACGCTCTCGCCCGAGTTTCTTCGGGTCGAGCAACTCGCTGCGGAAGCCGAGGCTCAGCGTGGAAATCTGGCGACAGCCCTGGGGATGTATGCGGATCTGATCCCGAAAGTAACGGCTGGCAAGCGGGTAGAACTTCAGAAGACCCGGTATGATTTGAGGGTGAGGCAAAGCCTGCAGGTGGCGAACCTGGCAAGGCGGCCTATTGTGTCGAAAGAAGTTACCCAGCATGGCCTGGTGAAGCCGAAGCTGACAGCTTTACCCGTGCAGGCGGAATTGAGCGTCGCGCCAAACGCTGGAGATGAACAATGAAGCAATCTCCCCGACCACGAGCACGGAGGATTTGTTTCGGAGTGGCAGCTTTGGCTGGCCTACTAGGTGGCACGCTCTGGGTGCGTGCGCAAATGAGTGATACACGGCAGATCTCGACGCTGCTGCCGTCAGGCGCGTTGCTCTACCTGGAGGCAGAGGATTTCCATCACCTGCTGACCGAGTGGAACCGGTCAGGCGAAAAGGGACGATGGCTGCATAGCAAGAATTTCGAGGAGCTTTCACAATCACGATTGCTGCAACGTTTGGCGCAGGCAGGGGGAGAGTTCGAGAGGGTAGCCGGTACGCCGATCGAAATGAGTTTTACGGATCAGGTGACGGGAAGCCGCTCCGGTTTTGCGTTCTACGATTTGTCGAGCCTCTCATTTGTTTACCTGACGGAGATGGGGGAACGCCGGATCGACGCAACAGCGCTCTGGCGCAATCGAGCGAACTTTCAATCGCGGGAGGCAGCAGGCATTCCGTTTTTCGTAAAGACGGATGAGCAGACGAAACGGAGCGTTGCTTTCGCCGAGTACAAGGGCTGGTTCGTCATGGGGACGGATGCCGATCGGATGGCGGCAACGCTGGCGCTGCTGAGCGGGGCCAAAGCTCCTTCGGTGGCGAACGAAACGTGGTTCGTCCAAGCTGCGGGCAAGCAACAAACAGCGGGTGCTTTGCGGCTGGTGTATAACATGACTGCTCTATTGGCAACGCCGCAATTTCGAACCTATTGGCTGCACCGGAACGCCTCGGAGCTGAGGCTGTTCAGCTCGGGCATTGCGGATCTATACGAGCGAGAGAACGGATTTGAGGAGCAGCGTGTGATGGTGCGAAGATCCGAAGCAGCCCCGGTGAAAGGCGATGGTTCAGTTGCTGAGGCGATGTCCTACGCGCCGACACAGAGCGCGTTGGCACGTGGATGGAGTATGCCCGATTCCAGCCGTCTTGGCGATGCGCTTCAGCAGGTGATCGCCGGAGAACAGGCGGCTTCGCTGCACCTGGAGGAGTTCGCACCGGGAGTCACTCCGGAAGCCGGCGACGTAGGCAGCGAAAACGACTTGGAAATTCTCATTGATGAGCCGCCATTTCGGCGACCATCCGAGACATCGCTTGCCCCAGTCGTGGAAGCGTTGGTGGCCATGGGGCCAACCGCGTTAGCGCACATACAGACTACGAGCGTGCTCCGCGACCAGGTATTTGTCATGCCGAGCAGCGGTGTCGTCGTTATGTGCAGACAACCGGACCGGGCGGCTCTGGATCGAGCATTGGCTACGGTCTCAAACCCCTTGCAAACCGGAAGTCTCGATCCGCTGCAGGTTGCGGTGGATGGCCATGCGATCCTTCTGAGCCGGATGGAGTTGAAGCGGGACTCCGCGTCATTCAAGCAGTTGGCTGCTGATGTCAGTTATGCGGCGATCTACCATCATGCAGCTGAGTGGCCGCGCTACAAGAGGTTGTTTTCCGTTCTTGACCGAACCGCAGGTGTTGGCGGCCCGGGAGCTTCGCCGAATACTCCATCCTTCTTTTCCGGGAATGTGCAAAGTTTAGGTGACAGTTTGTCGCGTCTGCAAAGCGCATCCATCACCAGCGCAGATGCCGGTGCAACGGTACGAGAAACGGTGCAGTATCAACTGGCTAAGCCATGACCCGGCGCAGCCTGATCGCCAGTCTGGCTGGCGTAGGCTCCTGCTGGGGGGAGCGACCGATTACAGGCGCGATTCTGGCGGATGCGAAAGGGCGGATCGTAAGAGAGAATTGGCCAGGGGGAGACCAGGCCGTGAGCTTTGGTTCGTTGCTGAAACCCTTTCTGGCCATAAGCTATTTGCACACGGGCGCTGAGCCGCCGGTGCTCGAGTGCGGTGGTGCTGCAGCGGGTTGTTGGCTCTCGGGTGGGCATGGGCAGCAGGACCTGATCACAGCACTGGCCAATTCCTGCAATGTCTATTTTCGCTGGATAGCGGCGCGGCTGAATTCAGCTGCGCTCGAGACGGTTTGCCTTTCCTATGGACTCACGCAGCCCGGGCGGGAGTGGGACCCATCACGATTGATTGGACTAGGCCCGGGGTGGCCGCAAAAGCCCGAAGCGGTTGTTGCTGCATTTGCTGCTTTGTGCCGCAGTCCTATCGATCCTCACGGAAGAACAGCGTTGATGGGCATGGCGCAGTGCGCGAGAAACGGGACGGGGCAGGGCATTGCATGTGCGTGCTATGCGAAGACGGGCACAGCCGCTTGTTCTCACTCGCGAAACGGACTGGCTGACGGATTCACTGTCGCGATGTATCCGCTAGAGCAGCCACGGCGGGTGGCTCTCGTCGTGCGACACAATGCGACCGGCGCCACAGCAGCGAGAGATGCAAGACAATTGTTGTTCGATGTAGGCTAATGCCGGTGCTGCTCACACGCCGCAAATTGCTGCAGAGCGCTGGAGGTTTGTGGGAAACGGGTGTGTCGTTTGCTCCTTCGCGGTGCACCCGGTCCTTCTCGGTTTTGAACCTTCTGCATCCACGTTCACTACTGATTCGGCCGGTAGGAATCACGCGGCTCCATTGTGCCGATGCCGACCGCGAGTGGATTGTGGAAGGCAACAATGCGGTAACACTGAGAGCAAGCAGTGCAGCGATCCACATTGCGGGTCCCGCTGGCGCCCCGGTTGACGTCGAGGTTGAGATTCCGGGCGTTTTGCTCCGCAGGTATACAGGTGTGTTCAGGGCTCAAGGTGACGGTGATGTAGTAAGGCCTGTCGTGACCATGGATTGTGAGATTGCGGTCGGGTCGATTATCGGGGCAGAACTTGCGGAATGCGAGACGCCCCTCCAGGCGATGGCTGCACAGGCGGTCGTGTCGCGCTCGGTGGTAACAGGGAACTGCGGACCCCGGCACGGATTGGTCGACTTTTGTGACACCACTCACTGCCAGTTTTTGCGGTCGCCAGCGACGTGGGGAAGCATAGCGGCGCGGGCCCTGAAGGAGACTACCGGCGCGGTGCTTGTTCAAGACAATCGAATTTTGGTTGCACGCTATTCGGCTGCCTGCGGTGGCCACACGGAAGCAGGTCTATATGGACGGGACCGGTACTCGTCTGTGCTTTGCGACTGGTGTTTGCAAACAGGTTCGAAACGCCAGGGGCACGGATGGGGCCTGTGCCAGCGAGGCGCGATCGCGTTAGCCCGGAGCGGTTGGGATTGGCATGCGATTGTGAAGCGATATTATCCCGAAGCGAGCGTAGTGACGCGCTGAAAAGCGTCAGCGTCCAAACTGAAATATTGGAATTCCGCCAAGGCTATCCGCTACGCGGTGGGGTCGCTGTCTCATGGGCACCGCCCTACGGCATGACGGCGATCGTAAATTGAATCTCCGGCGTAATACAGCGCACCGAAGTGCCGGACATTAACAAACCAGCCAGTCACTCGCTCTTGGAACGGCTAGTTCCCGACATGACCCTTGCGAGCGGAGCGTCTCTGCGTTCGGCGTTCGAAGCTGGCGCTTTGTGCTCCTTGATCGGACCTTTGACTCTGTTTCCATAATGCGGCGGTGTGACAGGATCGGACGGTCTTCGTCGATGATCGTTCCAGTTGCCAAGCCATTGACATGTCAGCCATGCTCGTCCGGCCAAACGGTGTCATTGTGTGGCTTGGCCGCACTGAAAGGGAAGCTGCCCAGGAAGCATTAAGAACGGCTTTCCGAAAATGGGCAGGCCACAGTCCGAAACATCCCGCAGCAGCACCGGCGATAGCGTATTCCCCGGCTTGTTTGTGCGAACAGCAACAATCCCTGTTATCTTGGCATATCAACCGCTATGCGCTACCGGTTGGCAATCCCCCTTGCTGTGCTGCTCGTTTCGGCACTACGCGTGTTCGCGCAAAATACCGCGTTACCTACGTGGCACCCTGGCGTACGCGGCGATCTTGCCTTTTACACTAGCCCCTTTCTCGCCACAACGGCCTATCGCAAGCCGGACGCAGCGGCCAATCAGTTCGCGGCCGATGGCGCCTACGGCCCGCTGAATCGCGCCTGGGACAGCACGCATCAGGGCCGCTGGCTGATCGAGGAACAGCGATATGCTTCCGATGCGATCATCGCCGGTCTCATCACACATCGGCAGGACCTCATCGGCAACGGCCGACGCATCTTCGACTGGGGGTTTCGCATGGAGCAGCCCGATGGGGGCTTTAACTGCCCGGACCGGTTTCACTCGGCCAGCTTTTTTATCGAGGCGGCCGCGCACTCGGCCCTGCTGCTGCAGGCTTCCGATATGGCAGCGCAGAATCAAGCGTGGGTGGATTCCATCGCCCCGAAGCTCAACCTGGCAGCGCACTGGATGATCGATGCGCGCAACGAGACTCCTGGCCGCGCGCACGACGCGCCGTATACGCATCGCTTCTACCTTGACGCCGCGGCGATTGGCGAAGCCGGTGTCCTGACCCATGACGATGCCCTGGTGAAACGGTCCCGTGCGTACATTCGCGATGGTATCGCGCGCCAAAGGCCCGACGGCGCAAATCCGGAGAAGGGTGGCACCGACACCAGCTATCACGTTGTCGGTCTTCTGTTCGCCATGAACTACTACTCGCTGGTGGCGAACGATGACATGCGTGCGCAGCTCGATCCCATGATTCACCGTGGTTTGGGCTGGATCTCGATTCGCATTCGTCCTGACGGTACTGTCGATCAGAACGGCAACACGCGTACCGGTTTTGGGCAGGAGCGTGGTCCACAAGGCAATCTAAAAACGATGAGCTACGGCTCAGCCTACCGTGCCTTCTTCTACTGGGCGACCATCACTCACAATCCTGCCGATACCCAAACTGCCGCACTTCTCTATGCCGGGCAACAAGTAGAAAAAAGAGAAAGGCAAAGGTAAAGACCGCCTAGGCTGCCAGTCGCGGGAGCGAGGAGTCAGGCACTAGATGTGGCAATGGCGTAATCCCCGCTTTGCCAGGTACTGCTGATGGTATTCTTCAGCCCGGTAAAAAGTCTGTGCGGGCTCGATGACAGTCGCGATCGGTCTTCGAAACCTTGCAGACGCCTCGAGACTGCTCTTCGAGGCACGCGCGGCAGCCTCCTGTTCGGGCGAGTGGAAGAAGACAACGCTGCGGTATTGCTTGCCCACGTCAGGACCTTGTCGATTGAGCTGCGTCGGATCGTGCGCGCTCCAGAAAACGTCAAGCAGCCGGTCGTAGCTAACTTTGTTTGGATCAAACTCGACCTCTACAACCTCTGCATGACCGGTTCGATCGGTGCAGACATCTTCGTAAGTGGGATTATCCAGATGCCCCCCTTCATAGCCTGACAAGGCCTCCACGACGCCATCAATATCGCGAAATGTCGCTTCGACGCCCCAAAAACATCCTGCGCCAAATGTTGCTTTTTCCATCATGAATCCTATTTTCGCTCTCTTCGCGTGAGCGAACGATCGATAGTCAGGTTTTAAGCTCAGCGGGCTTCGGAACGTCTTCGAATACGGGTAAGTGCTTCGGCATAGCGGCAATCGAGACGGCTCCGAGCATAGCCACTCCAAAAACAACTGCCATGGGACCCCGGTAATTGCCATAGTGCTGACGCAAGACTGAAACGAGGGCTGGACACCAGGTCTGTCCAATGGTGTTGATGGGCAGAATGATAGCCATGGCCCGGGCGAGTGTGTTGACTCCGAATTGCTCAGCAGCCATAAGGGGAATGAGCATGTAATCAGCACCCATCGAAAAGCCAAAGATGACGGCGAACACGTATAAAGACGACGGGTGGGAGGGCGAGACCGAAAGGAGCAGGAAGATGGTGGCGGCAACGATGAAGTACGTCCCCGTCATCACCCGTCTTTTGGAGAAAAGGTCTGCCAGGTAACCGATACTCAGGCGCCCGGCGATGCTTGAAAGCAAAATGAGCGTGGAAGCCGTCGTCCAAGCTACGTTCAATGCTCTCTGGTCGACGTAGCCCGCATCCCGGAAGACGAACTTCATATGCATGTTGATGGATCCGATGGAGCCGATGGAGCACATACTCCCGAGAAGGAGAAGCCAGAAGGAACCGCTGCGAAAAAGTTGAACGTAGCTGTGAGACGGCTTCTGCATGTCGGGCGGGGGACTGAGTGAACCGTCCGGGTACTGCCCCACCTCACTGGGCTTATCTTTAAGCAGGAAGATGGCGAGAGGCCACGCCAGAAACAGGAGACTGCCGACGGCGGTTAAAGCAGTCTGAAAGCCGTAGCTTTCGGTCATGGTGTGGACGAATAAAGAACCGAGTGCAC
>CAXTMN010000017.1:24249-35821 GCA_964245395.1 uncultured Bryobacteraceae bacterium | reverse complement strand
AAGCCCATGGCTCGACCCCGTAACTTCTGAAACCAGTAAGAAACCAGAATCTGATGAGGAATAGGTCCGGAAAAGATGTAGCCGACAGTCCAGATGAAGTAGAGGACAAAGTAGACAGGCAGCGATCCGCCCATCAGACTAAAGCCAAAGAAGGAAACAGCCGTCAGGCCAGTCCCTACAATGATCAACTTGCGCGGGCTGAAACGCGGAATCAGTAAGGGACCTACCCAAAGAGTGAGAAGCGCTGCAATCGGAAAGCCCAGCGTGATCTGGGTCAGCGGCCAATGGTAGGTCTTCTGAAAGTAGTCGTAGAAGAAAGGAAGGTTGTAATAGGGAATGCCGACTGAGAGCCCGAAAGTAATGAAAGTTGTCGCAATGATGACCCACCCGTAAAAACCTCGTTTTGGCAACATGGGCGGGTCTTGCGCGCTCGGCATCGACTTCGTTTATAGCATTCAGGTCTATCGGTTAGTACTGCACCAGAGGAACTGTAAAGATAGGAAAATAGTTACAACGTGATGTCGCCGGCGTCTACTTTAGCGAGTAACGGCCGGAGGAGTAAACGAGGCTACGCTATGAATAGCTACATGAAAAGCAAACACGTTTCAACGTTGATTCGTTTGGCGGTACCGACCGTTTTTGGTGCTGCGATTGCCTTCGCCATGGTTGAACCTAACTCGCGGACTTTCACTGCAGGACAACAGGTGAAAGTTGCGGGTGTGATTATTTCCAAAGATGGCGATGTGATCAAGCTGCGAGGGGATGACAATGCGGTCGGAATTGTTGATCTCACAAATGACACAAAGATTCAGTTGAAGCACGGCGCCTTCCACCGTAAGTCGGCGATGGACACCGGGTCCCTTCTTCCTGGGTTGCATATCCAGGCACAAGGGAAAGGCAACGAGAAAGGCGAGCTAGTTGCTGATCGAGTGATATTCGATCCAAATTCGATGCGCGCCTCGCGTCAGATCGATACGCGTGTATCTCCTTTGGAGGCGCGAGCGGGCGCATTGGAAGGCCGTGCCGGGCAAATGGAAAATCGGCAGGGTCAATTAGAGGGCCAGCAAACCAAACTTGCCTCGCAGCAGCAATTGACTGAACAGCAGGTGGGGCAAGTGAAAACCGAGGCCGATCAAGCGTCTCAAGGTGTTACCAGTACCAATGAACGAATATCTAACCTGGACAACTATGGCGAAAAGTATAAAGAAGCTGTGTACTTTAGACTGAACAGCTCCAGATTGAGTGAAGATGATATGAAAAAGCTGGATAATCTTGCCGAAGAAGCAAACAAGGAAAAAGGCTATGTTGTCGAAGTGGCAGGATACGCAGATAAGACTGGCAAAGCCGCTTTGAACCAGACATTAAGCGAAGCTCGGGCAAATTCTGTTATCCGCTATCTGGAGCAGCAGGGTAATATTCCCATTCATCGTATTCTGACACCGGCCGGAATGGGGACAAGTCATGAGGCGGCCGATAACTCGTCAAGCCAGGGCAGGGCATTAAACAGGCGCGTGGAGGTTCGTGTACTTGTGAATCAAGGTGTCGTAGCAGGATCGGCTCAACCCACTGGCGGCACATCCCTTGGTCCAAAATAGTTAATCGCGAACGATAGATCCGGGGAGCTAGATGAGTTTTCGGTCACCGTAATTGCGCCTCCAACTCGTCGAATCTTCTCTGGAGGTCGCGGAGTTCTAAGCGCAGTTCTGTGATCTCAGATTCCAGTTGCGCAAGTCTTGATGGCGGTTGTTGAGCAACATCTTCCGCTTCGCTGCGATCCGGACTCGGCTCACCCGCAAGCAGATGGGAGTATCGCGCTTCCTTCTGCCCTGGTTGACGCGGAAGCTTCCTAGCCAATGGTGCACCTGGCCAGTCACTCAGCTTTTCGAGAACAGCATCAACCTCTTCCAATCCACTAAAAGAGAACATTCGATCGCAACGATCTTTGATCTCGCCCAGCGTTTGCGGACCGCGCAGCAGTAGCACGCCTAAAACAGCTAGCTCGCGACGGCCCAGGTTGAGTGTTTCCGAAATACGTTGGCTGAACTTATTGACGCGACCAGAACCGCTGTTGAGAATCGCCAGCTTCTTATCTCGCAGGCGGCCTAAAGCTTCCTCAACGGTGTCGTCGTCATAAGTAATTACTGGCTCTCGATTTGATTTTTGGTTGCAGGCACTAACCAGAGCGTTAAGCGAGAGCGGGTAATATTCGGGCGTAGTCGCCTCTTTTTCGATAAGCGCACCGAGAACGCGGACTTCGACCGCATCGAGAAGTTCCATAGTAGCCACGACTTTACAGGATCCGCAGATGAAAGCCGCCGTCGACATGCAGTACCTGACCTGTACAGTAGTCGAGAAGGCCGTCTGCTATCGCGCGCACCGCACGGGCGACGTCTTCGGGCTCGCCCATTCGCCTTTGAGGCAATAAGCCTTCTGCGATCTGCTTGTCGTAGGAGGCAGCTACTGCGGTAATCATGTCGGTGCGGATGATTCCCGGTTCGATTTCGAAGACCGGAATGTTGGCGGCAGCTAATCGGGCTGCGAAGAGCTTCACTACCATGCTAAGGGCTGCTTTGCTCAGGCAATAATCGCCCCGGTTTGTTGATGCCGTGAAGCTCGAGATGGAGCTGACAAACACAATCCGGCCAGCCTTTGAGTCGAGCATGCCGCGGGCAATCTGTTGAGTTAAGAAGTATGGTCCCTTCAGATTGGTCGAGATCAGTTCGTCGAAGCTTTCTGGACTGGCCTCCAAAATGTCCCTTCGTTCGCGAGGGGCTATGCCGGCATTATTGATTAGCAAATCGACGGGAGAGAAGTTCTCAGCAATGTCAATGGATAATTGCCGGACCGACGTCAGATCGTGCAGACGGCACGAACGAATTATGGCGCCAGTCTCGGCCGATACGTCCTCTGCTGCCTGGCGGTTGCTGTTGAAGGTTGCGACGACTTGATGAGAGCTGGATAGTTCCCGAACTATGGCGCGACCTATGCCGCGGCTTCCGCCCGTAACGACTGCAATCGGCTTGGACACCTTAAGAGCATAACGAGCGGAAGGTTGACAGGCTTGACTAAAAAGCTACGGGATTCTGCAACGTAAAAGTCAGGCGGGTCTCAGCGGGTACTTTTACTTTTTGCCCGGAGGTGGCCACTTCGGCTGCTGTACCCACGGCGGCCCCTGAACCCGCGCCGATTGCTGCACCTTTCCCGCCACCTGCTATAGCCCCGATGATGGCTCCAAGCGCTGCCGTTCCGCCGATGACCTTAGCCGAACGGGCGCCGCGCGAGTCACTTGCTTGGGATACTCCCGTTGTAACGATATTGTAGGGTCGATTATTCACGGTAAGCGTCTTCAGATCAAGCGTGAGAACAGTTTTGCCCTCGATCTTTCCCGATTTTTGCGCGTCGATCAAAGTAGCCACAGCGTCAGAACCGCGTGGGATCATGGTCTGTCCATTGACAACCACCGGCTCATCAACGCTGGCCCTATACGTCTGTCCCAAGTTGTCGCGCTCAGAATCGACAGGGTCGATTAAACGCACTACGATCTGCGTTCCAGCAGGAATCTCACCAGCCGTCTGCGTATTTCCTGCGCCACCATAGCCGACCGGCGGAGTGCTCGGCGTCGATGGGGCTGTCTGCACTGTGGAATTAGGATATCGATTGCTCTGGGGATAGTTGGTGGTGTTCTGCGGGTAGTTGTTGTTCGGATAATTGCCGGGAGGGGGCGCGTTTGGTCCTCCGTCGGATGGTTGCGGGTAGCTCGATCCGGGCGGGGGCGCGGACGCCTGTGGGTATGCGCCACGTGGATAGGAATCACCAGGAGGATAGGAACCCGATTGCGGATAGCCCGATCCCTGGCCATCGCTATAGCTTTGCTGCCCGTAAAACCGGACTGAATCAACGTCGCTCACATTGTACGTGTTGACCTGGTTGCCGACGGCAAACCGTATTACTCGATCGGATCCACCGATATAGTGTCCCTCCACCCTGTTTCCACTACGCAGGATGAGGGTGTCTGCATTGATCAATGACGCGGTCATCAGAAGCGACGCCGCAAATTGTTTTGTCATTATTTACCTTCCATCAGAGAAACACAGTGCGGGAAATCTGCCTGGCGAGAAAGACGCTTGAAACCCGTTGCCGGTTCCTCCTTCACCCTTTGCGGACTCGACTTGTCTTCCCGCTGCCAAGTGGACCTTTGGGAGAACTTGCTGCGAATCTTGCCGCCAGATCCGGCCGGAGATAGTCGAGAATCTTAGCGGCGACGCTCTTTCCATGACGGAAAGCATCGGCATAAATCTCTTCGCGCTCCTCTCGCGAGTACGTATAACCAACATTGTAGAAACGCTCGAGAGACATTCCCACCACCTTAGTGCCAGCATACGCAACTCCGGCTTTACCGATTAAACCTCCACCAAAGGGTATCTTGCCAATAACCTGGCGGGAAAGGGCGCGCCATCCGAAAGCACTTCCAATAACGGCAGCTATTTCACTTTTCTGTTCCGAGTACCCCACTGGCCGGTCGCTGGCTCCTGCAATCAGGAACGCCATGCGAACTTGATTCATGGTTAGAAATGCGGTGTCGGAGGCAAACTCGGCCACTGCCCAGGGCAATTCAATCACGTTTGGAATGACGTCCGGAAGCGCTGTGGTGATCGAAAAAAGCGTGTTCTCACGACAGGTCTTATTGATCACCCGCTCAACAAAAGGACGCCGAAACGGACAGAACGACTTGGCCAGAGACACCCCAAGGTCAGGGTACTTGGCAAGTGCCTTATCGACGAGAACGCCGGGGCGATCCGCATGGTAAATCAAGGAGCCAGGAGGAGCAGTAATGCCCTCATCAAATACGTTCACATCTGGCGTTTGCGCCAGGGTCGAAGTGGCGCGGCTCAGGAGAACTGCTGATGCCCGCCGGCGCGAAGGACTTAAATCCCGGAGGAAAAAATCCTCCATGCGCTGAAACGCCTCCTGATTTCCGGCGTGAAGGGCGACGCGAACCGGACGTTCGCTCATCTCTCGAACTTCGTGCGGGTTAAGGCTGGTAAGAGCCTTGCGGATGTTGATCAATCCCTGAAATGCCATGCAAACTCCCGTGAGATATCGGTTGGTCTGCGCCGTTTAGGCGCAGGATCACTTTGAACTGACGCTGCCAGTTGGTAGTGACTCCAATCCGTTCGACCTCAACTTCCGGCGAAAAGTATCGAAGCACAGTCGCATTTGTCGAATGGAACGACATTGCCGGAGCGGCCAATATCAGTTTAGGTGATGCGTTGCTGAGTGGAGTATCGGGGAACAGCCCGGAAAGTTCGTTTCGCCCAGCATGCCAGGTGATCCTCATCCAGTAGTCAAGTGCTTGCAACGGCAGGTGAATATCTTCTGAAAGCTTCAATTCCAGGACCGTGAGCCGCCCGTTCAAGGAAACGCTTAGGAGATCGATCAGGTCGCGGTCTCCTCCGGCAAAGGTCAAAATCTGGCTGTAAACCGGATGGCGAAGCAACGTCGAATCAAGAACGCTGATATTCTCGCGAACAGATATTTCGAACGATCGCTCGGGAGGGTGGGGGTGAACAAAGCTCGGGCTGCCGGGATCATGGGAGCCCAAAGCAGAAGGATTGGGAGGAGCTGGGAAAATAAGCCGGGTTTGCAGATTTCCCAGGTCGTTTCTGTCTACCTCGCCCGCGGAACCGTCGGAGTTGAAGCGAAAGAGCCGAGGGCCCAAAAGATCGCTTCGGAGCCAGCGTAACCGCTGAGCAGTGAAGCCGCCGCTGCCGTCAGGAAGAAACAGGGCCAGAGAAAGCCGGTGACCCGCGGGTAAATGGCCTCGGAGGTAATCGAACCAGATCAGGGCAAAGGTCAGCAGAGCCGGTTCGGCATCCGCGGATGGGCAGGCAAGAGCGGCGATTTCAGAATTTCCTCGAGTCAGCCGTGCTCGCGGGAAAACGGGCGAGAACGAACGCTGCAGATCCATCCCTGCCGATAGCAGGGAGATCTCCCATCCTGGAAACTGGCGGGACAACATTACCCGGAACTGTTCACCAAAATTTTGGCGCGCTCCAGCGAGAGACATCTGCGCGTTGCGGGGCCGATCACGATCGAAGATGCTGAGTTTACCTGGTTTCCCGCCGAACCTATGCACGGTACAGTTGAGCGTTCCGGGAGTATGCGTTTCGACCGTTAAGATGCGCCGGGAAAGACTCTTAGTCTCGCTCCAGACTTCCATCCAGAGACGATCGGCCCGAATCTCGACCGCATAATGGCCCTCCGTCAACGGAAGAACAGGGGCGCCCCACTCCAGCACCGCCGGATTCCTGCAAGTGTGGATAAACGCCTCGATAGTGGCCAACAGACTCTCGGAGTCTACTGATTGGACCGATTCCCCAGTCCTCTTAGAATAGAGTTTTGCCAATAGATGAACCCGATTTGAGAGATAAGCTGGCCGTCGTAGAAGCTCGCATTCAGAGCGCGGTCCAGCGATGCGCCCGCCAGCGCTCCGAAATAACCTTAGTGGCGGTGTCCAAGAAATTCTCTGCTGACAAGATTCTCGAAGCGTATGCGGCAGGTCTTCGTAATTTCGGAGAGAACTATATCCAGGAGTTTGCCGACAAGCGGAGTCGATTAGCTGGCCTGGACGGAGGCTGTTTTCACCTGATTGGTCATCTTCAATCGAACAAAGCGAAACTCGCCTCTGAACTCTTCCAAGTGGTCCAGACAGCCGATTCGGCGAAGCTTCTGCAGCGCCTGAACGGGGCGGCGGAGGAGCGCGGCGTTGTGCTTGAGGTCCTGCTGGAGGTAAAGTTGTCCACCGAAGCGGCAAAGACGGGCGCAGATCCAGAGAGTTTAGGGGGATTGATCAAGACTGCTGAGCATTGCCGAGGTCTTCGGCTCACGGGGCTAATGACCATCCCTCCCTGGAGCGAGGATCCAGAGCAGTCCAGATCCTATTTTCAGCAGTTATCAAAACTCGGCCGGCAGTTTGGATTACCCAAGTTATCGATGGGAATGTCTGCTGATTTCGAAGTCGCAATCGAGGAGGGTGCGACGATGATTCGCGTAGGCACCGCCTTGTTCGGAGCGAGGCCCAAACCGGTGATCGACACAGTTTCCCCATGATCAGCGCTGTTGCAAGAAAATGGCTCGTGTTGCTGGCTTTTGCCTGCCAGACCGACCTGCTTGCTCAGATCACCGAGCATACTCTGCAGCTGCCAAGTGTTGAGGAACGGTTGGGAGTTGCCATAGCTATGCACGACCGGACACAGCTTGCGGCCGACGTATTCCTGCCACATGGCGGCGCTGGACGCTGGCCGGCAATATTGGTGCGCACTCCCTATGACCGGAAAGCTCCATCAACGGCCAGTTATCGTTTCTTCTCCCGGCGTGGATATGCCGTGGTCATCCAAGATGTTCGCGGGCGCTATGCATCCGAAGGCCTATTCGGCCCCATTGAGCAGGAAGGAGCAGACGGAAACGACACCATCAATTGGATCGCGGCCCAGCCCTGGTCAAATGGCAGCGTCGCCATGGTGGGGAGCTCCTATCTAGGGATGGCTCAATGGTGGGCAGCGATACAAAACAACCCTCATTTAGTCACCATTTCACCGATGTGTTCTGGTGATGACGAGTATCTGGATCGTTTCTACTCGACTGGGGGGGCGCTGAAAATCGGACACCGGTTGCTTTGGTTTGCAGAAAACTTCACACCGCCGTCCCATGTCAAACCGCTGCTTGACAGCTATATTGGACATCTGCCGCTTAGAACTTCCGACCTGGCTGCGTCGGGAACGATTCTGCCCATGTGGCGCGATGCGCTAGCCCATCCTTCTTACGATGCATATTGGAAAAGCCAAAGCGTTCGAGAGAGCCTTCGAACCATCAACATTCCTGTGCTTTCTTTGGGCGGGTGGTTTGATAACTACGCGGAAAGCGATCTGGATGCATTCTCCAGGCTGGTGGCCCGCCACGAAACCGCGGCTGGCCATCAAGTCGTCGAGACCTGGATTGGCCCCTGGTCTCATAACCCAGGCTGGCCATTTCCCACTCGCGACTTTGGCCCCAAAGCACATCTGCAAATTCGCAACAAACAGGCGGACTGGTTCGATCGCTGGTTGAAACCTGTGAGCGAGCGGGATGAAAGTGCAGCTTCTTCCCTGCATATTTTTGTGATGGGGCCCAATATCTGGCGCGAAGAACACGAGTGGCCTCTTGCCAGAACCCGCTACACGCCGCTTTACATAGGGAGCGCAGGACATGCCAATTCGTTGACAGGTGACGGCCGACTGCAGTGGCAACCGCTCCGCGAATCTCAGCCCGACAACTTTACTTACGATCCCAAAACCCCGGTACCGACCGTTGGCGGTTCAATCTGTTGTGAGCCGAAGATTTTTCCGCCTGGTCCCTTAGACCAATCAGCCGTTGAGAGAAGGGCCGATGTGCTGGTGTATACATCGCCCCCTCTAACCGAAGACATAGAAGTAACAGGGCCTGTGCGCGCTATTCTCTACATCGCGACCTCGGCTAATGACCCGGATTTTGTGGCCAAACTAGTCGACGTGGGGCGAGACGGGAAGCCGCTTTTGGTAACTGACGGGCTCCAGCGACTCCGGTACCGCCTGTCGATCGATCGCCCTGTTTTTGTCAAACGGAACACCGCTTATCAGATCAGCATTGACGCTGGCGTCACCAGTTATGTTTTTATGCCCGGCCATCGCATCAGGCTTGAGGTCACCAGCAGTAACTTTCCTCGGTTTGACCGCAACTTGAACTCGCCCAAACCTGCTTCGGATGAAAGCAAAACTACAAAGGCCCGACAGACGGTCTTTCATGAGAAGGGATATCCCTCAGCCATCATTCTCCCAATCATTCCGCGATCTGCCTCCGGTCATCAAGGCAGCCTTCGTAGCTCTCAGGCCGCGTCTCCAAAAGAGAAGTACCGTGACGGCTGACATCTACAGAGAAAATTTTGGGCGCAACTCCAGAATAGGTCTTAAGTTCAGGTCGCAGATGCAAGGGCGTTCTGTCCGTCTTATCGATGGATCTTCAGGGAGTTTGTTGAGGAGTTCCAGGTAAAGATAGGTGATGTCAACCCACCTGTGAGCTGCTGAGAGATTTCTAATTTCTCGCCAGTGTTCAAGTACACGCAATCGCTAAAACCATTTGACAAGAAAAATACGCCATTATGGGTGCTTGGCAGTCCAAGAACCACCGATGGTTTGTGGTCTTCGACCATCGACGGAAACCCGGCGCACGTGTGTGCTGCCAAGTAGGCAGTAGAGCTCCATATCGTTAGATTGTGGACTAGCGCTGCGCTGTGAAACGCTAACATACCGCCTATCAGCAGCGATGCCACTCTTCTATCCGGCAACCCGTCATAAATCGCTCCGATGAGAAGGGCAAACCCGACGACCGCCAAGTGAAATACTCGAGACCCAATTAATCGGGAATCTACTAAGGCAAGGGTGCCGCCGGAAGTATCGAGATCATTGCGAAAGCAACTGAAGCGAACACCATTCGACGGTTCGGACGTGAAAGCAGCATGGTTGCAGCTGCACAAATCCCAAACAGCAGCAAGATCGCCAAGAGCCAACCGGGCAGGTGTTCCGACCAATTAATTGGAAACATCAACACGCCCCACATTCGGAACAACAAGAGATAAAGCACGTGCAACAAATTAAAGTGAAGAACTGTTGGCAGGCCAGTAGTGTCTTTGTAGCCGCCGATCCCTCCGAGTGCCCACCACCGATAGGCCCCCACAACTGCACAGGTAAGAACGAGAATGCAAATTGCGCTGAGTCCTCGCTTGTTAAATTTGCCACGATACCAGAGACAGCAAGCAGCCAATCCCGGGATGCAGAACGCAGACTCTTTACTCAGTAGAGCGCACACGCAGCTTCCAACCATTGGATAGGCGTTACTTTTTTGGTCTGCGTACGCGCACAGTAAAATAAGCGTGAGCAGCACAAAACACGTCGCGAGTTCGTCGAATCTGGCGGCAACCCAAGACACAACTTCAGGACCGGCACCATGGACACCAAACAGCAGGGCTGTAAGTGCGCACGCCCATCCGGACAACCCGAGCTGTTTGCACAGTAACAAGAGGAGGTACACGGCAATCAGGTGAAACAACAAATTGCTCAGATTCCATAAGAGCGGCGAAAATCCAGCCCATCTGGCATCAATCCAATAGTCGAGATACCCCAGAGGACGAAAAAAAAAGTCCCCTCCAGTCGGATGTGAGTAGGAAGTGCGTAAGACCTGTCGAAACGATTCGGTAGAAGCGGTCAGTACATGTGAGTAAGCATCGAAGAGGAACGGCGCCCGCGCCGTTATGAGAAACGGTACAACGGCCAGACTCGGTAGAACAAAAGGGGCAATACCTTCTGAGGGGAAAATGCCAGAGTTGAAACCTTTAAGCCGGGAAATGAAGAGCGAAACGACAAAAATCACGCCCAAAGCCGATTCGATGTTCATCGCTCCTTTTGATGCAATTCCCCGCGAAGCGAGAGCGATGAGCATGAGGGTTAGCGCGATAAAGGCAGCCGAAAAGATCAGACTTAGACGTCGTTTACTCGCCATTTGTTCTCGTGCGAATGTTGGGTGCGTGCGAGAGGAACGCTGTCCCGCGTCTTTCTGATTAAGTCTAGGACTCGCATTGTAGTTACGAGATGTTATCGACTAGTATCCTGGCACATTCACAACGGGGCTCCCGATAGGAATAGGAACAGTAACAGTACAATCGGGGACCCGTTTACTAACTAGTTTGCGGATACGTATCGAAAGGCGGGAGCAGTATCCATAAAGTTCGGTGGTGTTCCAAACGATGGTCCAAACGAGAAACGGGCCAAGGTGGGCCGCCCCGGCCAGGCTGTCGGACCAGTAAACACCACAAATCCTGAGGGCGCATATGCGATAACAGTCCAATTGCTGAAGTCTCCGGGCTGAAAGTAGTAATATCCACCCGCTGCCATTTGAACAGTAGCTCTTATACTGCAGGCCTATGGTGTTGACGGTACGCCTTGGCAGATGTTTACATAAATACCTGCCTTACCGTTGCCATTCTGATCTTGCACTTGACCTGTTCAAGTTAGAATTAGGTTACAATAACAGCTTGGTCTGGGTGCAGGTGCCTCAAACTACTCAATTAGTTCGACCTTTCGGTTGGATTAAAACATTCAAAGTGGCAAGCCTACCGCGCCTTGCCTGCCGATTGCGTAAATTACCGATCGAGGGCGATGACGATAACTCCGCCGAGGATGAGCAAGCCGCCCAAGGCTTTGTAAGCGGTGAACTTCTCGCCGAGAACGAGCGTTCCAAAAATGATGACCAGAACGACACTGAGTTTATCGATGGGCGCGACTCGAGAAGCTTCTCCGATCTGTAGAGCACGGAAATAGCACAGCCAGGAAAGCCCGGTAGCAAAACCCGACAGCCCTAAGAAGAGCCAAGTTCTATCTGAGGGAACATGGAACGTGCCGGGCGTGCGCGCCAGGTAGGCAACTAACCAGGCAAAAATCACGACAACGGAGGTGCGAACGGCAGTTGCATAGTTCGCGTCGACGCCCGTAACGCCTAATTTGGC
>CAXTMN010000017.1:7465-24239 GCA_964245395.1 uncultured Bryobacteraceae bacterium | reverse complement strand
CAGCAAAGAGTGCTGACAAGAGGGACCAGTAGATCCAGTTCATTTCCTCAGTGTCGCTATGGGCAGACTCTACCTTCTACTCGAGGCTGTTTTGCAGCGCGTAGCGGGTCATCATAGCGGTGGAATGCAAGTTCAAGCGGTTCATAATCGCTGCACGATGGAATTCCGCCGTGCGAACCGAGATTCTCAGTGCGGTCGCGATTTCCTTGGCCGAACTGCCGCGAGCGATCAATCGCAGGACCTCCCTCTGGCGCTCCGTCAACACGTTACCCTGTATACTTCCGGCGGTCTCAGGTAGTTGTGATTGTGATGCGAAGTAGCGGCCGCCCTCGAGAACCGTGCGGATTGCCGAAGCCAGTTCCTGGGCCGGAGCTTGCTTGGAGAGGTAAGCCTTCGCTCCAGTTTCGGCGGCGCGCTCCACAAAACCGGGTTCAGTATGCATGGAAAGAAACATCACTTTCAGTCGCGGGTACTCTCGAATGAGCCTCCTAGCAGTTTCGATGCCGTCGCCGTCCGGCATTCTGATATCAAGAATAAGGACATCCGGAAAATGATCCATCAGAGCTTCCTCGCACGCCCTCAGACTGTCAACGGTCAGCACCTCGTATTCAGGACTCAGCACAAAGGTTAGGGCGTCGAGAACCAGGCGATGATCGTCAGCAAAAAGCAGCCGGGGTCGTTGGGGAGAAGTCGCTTCGGGAAAAGTCTGGAGAGAGGTCATCTATTTAGAACTTGATTGAGATAGTAGATTATGCTCGCAGCTTTTGATGCCGGTAAGCCTGTTGAGTATCTACTAAAATGCAATCACTCTCGAAGGCAAAGAGCGTGGGGGAAACCACTCTCCTTGAACATAATTGCCTGTTCTCGGCGGAAGCTCTGCTGGCCCAACGGCAGGTGGACAAGGCGCTGACCGGGTTTGACGGGGCAGAAGATCGGGGCTATGATCCGGACGCCTGCGCTGCGGGGCGCTGGACCTGTCATATGCTTCAAGGAAACTTTGAACTTGCCTGGAGAGAAAGCGACATCATTTCAGACCGGGGTAAGCCCGATCCAAACCGCTTTTGGGACGGAAGAGATTTCGCTGGTAGAAGCGTTCTGATTCGCTGCCTTCACGGGCTAGGCGACACTCTTCAATTCGTTCGCTATGCGCCGCTGATGCGGCCGCGGACCACTCGATTGACGATTGAGGCCCAGCCGGCTCTTGCTGCGTTCCTTCGCGAGTGTCAGCTTGCCGACGAGGTAATCACGTGGGGTGACCGGGAGCCGCATTGGAATCAGCAGATCGAGGTAGTTGAATTGCCGAGAGTCTTTCGTGCGACCGTCGACTCGATTCCAGCTATAACCCCCTACTTGAGGGTTGCCGATGTCCAGTCCAGGCGGAGTAGAGGGGCAATCCCATTTCGCGTCGGCTTGGTTTGGGCATCGAGTGTCTTCAATCCTGCCCGTTCCATCACGCTCAACCAATTAGAGCCGATTTTCTCCATGGAGGGGGTGCAGTGCTTCAGTTTGCAAGTGGGGAACGAAAGGGCTCAGCTTAGGGACTATCGGAAGAATATCGTAGATCTGTCCAGCGAAACAGCCGATATTTTAGTAACGGCCCAGGCAGTTGTGAGCCTCGACTTGATCATCACCGTTGACACCATGATGGCCCATTTGGCAGGGGGGTTGGGATGCCCGGTTTGGACGCTTCTGCCATTCGCGAGTGACTGGCGATGGATGCTAACGCGTTCTGACTCACCCTGGTACCCCACCATGCGCCTGTTTCGTCAGCCAGTGTCCGGCGACTGGGAATCAGTCATTCTCCAGGTTGTTGACGAGCTTCAGTTAATGCTTACTCGTGAACAGTAAAAAAACGTCTATGGCTGAGATTCTTACGAAAAAACCTGGTTCGTGCAGACTAAACGGGGATGTAAGCCGTGGAAAACGATCTCGCTTACCGACGCTGGGGCAATCTCAAGGCGGCCGATGTTGTCTCCTGGAATTCCGAGAAGCAGCAATAGTAAAAATCGGACTACATCACCGTGCGTAACGATGGCCACGGTGGCCTTAGGGTCACCTGCATGCCTTTGAGCAATGTCTTGAATACCCAGCCACGCCCTCGTCTGCACCTGCAGCATCGATTCTCCGCCAGGTGCGGCCGCGATAGAGCGATGCCGGTTATATTCCTGCCATGCATCCAGTTCTCCTAGTTCACTGAACCCTTTTCCCATCCAGGACCCGAAATGGATCTCGTTGAAGTGATCGTCGATCGTTAGTGGCAAACTGAAAGCTTCAGAGATGAAGCGAGCTGTTTCCTGAGTGCGTTCCATAGGACTGGATATAAGTTCAGTGATGTGATACCGCCCCTTCAGAGCTTCTGCCAGAATTTGGGCCTGCTTGTATCCCTGAGCGCTCATCGTAACTCCCGGCATGCGACCGTATAAAGTTTGACCGAGTAACACGGTTTCTCCATGCCGGATCAATAGAATGCGAATCATAAGTTGGGAAAGGAAATCGCTTGGCTAGTAGCCTTACCGTCGACGAAGTCGAAAGAAAGATAGCAGAGTTAGGTCCATGGTTTCACAATCTATCTTTGCTGGGTCTGCAGACTGCACCCGATCACTTCCTGGGAGACTATCCGTCGTTGAAGTGGAAGCACTTTAAGAACGCAATTCCGACCGACCTGACCGGCATGACTGTGCTCGACATTGGATGCAACGGAGGGTTCTATTCGATCGAGATGAAGCGGCGGGGCGCGAAACGAGTTGTCGGAATCGATCACGATGAGCAATATCTGGATCAGGCACGCTTTGCCGCCAGCGTTCTTGAGTTGGATATCAACTTCAAACAGCTATCGGTTTACGAGGTTTCGCAGCTAGGCGAAAAGTTTGACCTGGTGCTTTTTATGGGTGTGTTCTACCACTTGCGGCATCCGTTGCTGGCGCTCGATTTGCTCCGGCAACACGTTACCAAGGATTGGTTTGTTTTTCAATCGATGCTTCGAGGCAGCCATACTCGTCTGAGCATCGCAGAAGATTATCCCTTCTCAGAAGAGGCGATTTTTGATCTCCCGGGCTTCCCCCACATGCATTTCGTCGAAAACAGCTATTCAGAAGATCCGACGAACTGGTGGATCCCCAATCGCGCCTGTGCGGAGGCAACATTGCGGAGCGCAGGCTTCACTATTGAAAGCACTCCTGAAGCCGAGGTTTTCATCTGCCGCTCCGACCCAAACGCGTTTCTGCATCCTCTGCCAACCGAGTGTCTGTAGGACTAGGGACGCTGCGCTCGTTATCTCAAGGGAAGAATGAAGAACCGATTGAATGATTGAAGCCGTAATGCTCTGGAACGAGCCGAATAACCTTTCGCACTGGGATTTTGAGATCGATCCCGAGTGGTCCGCTTATGGACAGATGGTCAAACTGGCATGTACAGCAATCAGCTCTGAAAATTCGAAGCTGACCAAGGTGTTGGGGGGCATCTCGCCGATCGATCCAGCGTTCGTTTTGCGGATGGAAAAGCAGAAAGTTCTCGAGGCCGTAGACGTTATCGCCGTGCACGGCTTTCCCCTCGACTGGAATCACTGGTCAATTCATGAATGGCCTGAGAAAGTAGCAGACGTTCAGAGTGTGACAGATAAGCCGATTTGGGTATCCGAAGTAGGCGCATCCTCATTCGGTGCGGAAGAAGTTCAGGAATTTGGACTTAGGAAGACCTCCGAACTTCTCCTCCCCCTTATCGATCACGTCTACTGGTACAGCTTGTTCGATCTGCCCCGTGCCTGGCCTGCTACGACTCGGCACCGGGAGAGCGAGGGCTCCTCGTACTATCGCCACTTTTATATGGGGCTTTTCCGCGAAGATGGCTGCGCTAAGCTTGCGGCCCGGCAATTCGCGGAGTTGGCTCACTCTCTTGGAGTATGTCAGTGGTTTCACTTCGAGGATCATCGCCTGGAAGCTGCGGTGAAAATCCTGCGCGATTTTGGAGTTCGCCGCTTGCGTACCGGACTAAGTTGGGCTGACTATGAACGACCCGATGCGGAGGGGTGGTTTGATCGTCAAATGAAACTGCTTGAACCCTTTGATACCACCATCACTTTCTGTTACACCCCTGAACGCTGCGGCATTCGACCCCACCACACCAGCCCGCCATCTCGCCTGGAAGAGTATGGGGAGTTTTGTGCCAATATGGTGAAAAGGTACGCAAACTAGTACTAATGCGGGTGCAAAGACAGGTTCTTTGTAGGTAAGTAGTAACAAAGCACGCTTTTCTGCTTCTTACTTACTTAAGCTAATGCTCCTCACCCTATGACCGACGACGAGTGTTCGATCACCGATCGCTTTCGCAGGCTCGTCAATCAGTCTGCATCCGCCATTCTCCTAAGCAAGATCACTAAAAACTCCAACTTCAAAGGACCAATTGGACGATGAGAGGAACCGTTCTTATTACAGGCGGTGCTGGATTTATCGGCTCCCATGTCGCAGCAGAGTTGCTGCGAGCCGGTTATCGTGTGCGAGTGCTTGACAGTCTGGTGACCCAGGTTCATGGTGAAACGCTGGAGCGCCCTGCATATCTGGACAAGGACGTCGAGCTTATTTTGGGGGACGTTCGGAATCCAGAAATTTTGGATGAAGCCTTATCCGGCGTCGAAGCCGTGTATCACTTTGTCGCACTGGTAGGTGTTGGCCAGAGCATGTATCAGATCGCTGAGTACACCAGTGTGAATAATCTGGGAACTGCTGCGCTTCTCGAGCGGCTGGTCAAGCATCCGGTGAAGAAGCTTCTTGTCGCCTCCAGTATGAGCGTTTACGGAGAAGGCCTCTATCAAACTCCCGACGGTAAACCGTACGGGAATGCTTTTAGGTCAGCTAAGCAGCTCAAAGCCCACCAATGGGAGATGACGACGCCGGATGGCCTGCCACTAACTCCTGTCCCCACACCAGAATCGAAACAGCCGTCGCTTGCCTCGGTCTACGCCTTATCGAAGTACGATCAGGAACAGATGTGTCTCATTGTCGGACGTGCTTATGGTGTTCCCACAGTAGCCCTGCGATTTTTTAATGCTTACGGCCCCTTTCAATCGTTGTCCAATCCCTACACAGGCGTGCTTGCTATTTTCGCTTCGCGCCTGATGAACAATCAACGCCCAATCATCTTTGAAGATGGTCAGCAGTTGCGTGACTTCGTCAGTGTGTACGACGTGGCCCAAGCATGCCGGTTGGCTTTGGAGGTGCCTGACGCGCAAGACATGACTTTCAATGTCGGCAGCGGTGAACGCATCACGGTTCAGAATGTCGCGAAAAAGCTCTCTGCTGTGCTTGGCAAAAGTCTCGATCCGGAAATTACAGCTAAATATCGGGTGGGCGACATCCGACACTGCTATCCCGACATCAGTCTCGCCCGGCGCATTCTTGGTTACCAGCCGAAAATGACGCTGGAAGCCGGTATGCGCGATTTGGCTACCTGGCTCGAACTGCAAACGGCACAGGACCGGTTCAATGAGATGCGGAACGAACTCTCTTCACGCGGGCTGGTCGTCTAAGGAGATGGGATTGTACGGTCGTTCTGTTCTCATTACCGGCGGCGCTGGTTTTATCGGGACAAATGTAGCTCGCAACTTTCTTGAGGAAGGGTACAAGGTCCACCTTCTCGACAACCTCAGCCGACCCGGTGTGGAATCGAACGTCGAAGAGCTACAGCGGGTCTTTTCAGGAGCAGTTCGCTTCACACGCGCTGACATTTGCGACGCCGATGCGGTCCGGCGCGCCACGGTCGACGCCTCTGCAGTGATTCACCTGGCGGCACAGGTCGCGGTCACCACAAGCCTTGCGGATCCAATGGGCGACCTGAAGACAAATCTCCTCGGCACGCTGAATGTTTTGGAAGCCGTACGCAATTCGTCTGTGCGGCCGCCGCTCCTGTTTACGTCAACCAACAAGGTCTATGGCCAATTGCCTGGCGTCTCGCTCCGGCAACGGCCGATCCGGTATGAGCCGGAAGACATCCTGCTGCGTGAATCTGGAGCAGGCGAAGACCAGCCGCTTGTCTTTCTCTCTCCGTATGGCTGCTCGAAGGGAAGCGCCGATCAGTATGTGCTCGATTACGCCCGATCTTACGGCATCAATGCCACAGTGTTTCGGATGAGTTGTATCTACGGTCCTTACCAGCTCGGATCAGAGGATCAAGGCTGGGTTGCCCACTTTTTGCGTCAGGCGATGAAGCGTGAGCCGATTACCATCTATGGAGATGGGCGTCAGGTGCGTGATCTTCTTTATGTGGGAGACTTAGTTCGCGCTATTCGCTCGGCTCTTAATTATAGCGGCACTGTGGGAGAAGCGTTTAATCTAGGCGGGGGTCCTGAGAATAGCACGAGCCTGCTGGAGTTAATCAAGGAAATGCAGCTTCTAACGGGGAATGAAATTTCGATCGAGTGGGGTGGAGAGCGGCTTGGCGATCAGAAATGGTATGTCGCAGATACTTCGAAGATTCGGCGGCATCTTGGCTGGTCTCCGCATGTTTCAGTCCGCGAAGGATTGCGCGCTCTCTATAATTGGTATACGGAGCGGCCTTCTCTCGTTGCTTCCTCCGTTGCTCAATCTCAGGTTCAGGTAGCCTAAATGCGATTCGCCTTGGTCAATCCTCCTTGGAACTATGAGGGAAGCATCTATTTTGGATGTCGTCAGCCGCATCTTCCGCTTGAGCTAGGTTATTCGAAAGCACTTCTCGAAGCAGCAGGACATGACGTGCTACTCGTCGACGGACATCTCGATCACTTGGAGCAGTACGAGATTTATCACATGGTGCGCGACTTCCACCCTCATTTCACGGTGGTCACCACTGCGCCCACTTATCTTTTCTGGCGTTGTCCGCCTCCTGAAGTCCGTGTGCCTCAGCAACTCTGTAAATGCTTGCGGCCGGTTGCCGGTACGCTTGTAGTCGTTGGCCCGCATGGGTCCACCACGCCTCGCGCTGTTCTGTCGAAACTCGATGCTGACTTTGTTGTCCTGGGCGAGTGTGAGGACGTTTTGCCCAGGCTTGTGGACGGCACGTCTGAAATTACATCGATTGCCTTCCCCACGGAGGGCAAGGTAGTCATCCGTGGACCGAATCGAGCGGCCGACATGAAGAGCTTGCCCGCACTTTCGTGGCCTGATGAGGCTGTCAGCCGCCATGCGCATCACCACCATCGCTTTGATTCCGAACCCGTCGGCCCGGGCGCCGAGATGGAGACTTCTCGGGGCTGCCCGTATCACTGCACCTTCTGTGCGAAAGATAATTTTCGGAATAATTACCGCAAGAGACCTCTCAGCACCGTCCTGCAGGAACTCGACAATTTTGTAAGGCAGGGCGTGGAATACGTTTACTTTATTGACGAGATTTTCCTCCCTGATCTTCCGCTGCTTGCCGCGCTCGCCGAGCGAAAGCTCAAGATTGGCATTCAAACCCGGATCGATCTCTGGAATGAGGAATCTATAACTGCCTTGGCGAGTGCAGGCTGTGTTTCTATCGAAGCCGGTGTCGAAAGCATCACTGAAGCGGGCCGGGCTTACTTAGACAAGAAATGTAAGATGTCGACTGGGGAACTGACTCAGCGTCTCATTTTTGCAAAGAAACAGGTGTCTTTCGTCCAAGCCAACCTACTCGCTATGACGGAGGATGACGCGGACGAAATTGAAAGCTGGCGCAAGCATCTTGAAAGGTACGGTATCTGGGCAAATAAACCGGTTCCGTTATTTCCTTATCCCGGTTCGCCGGAGTACACCCGTAAATGGGGACCCGCCGACGACTTAGCTTGGGAACGCGCCCATGATGCCTATCTAAAGGGATTCGATTCCTTCAGTGATATTCAGGAGCAGCGACCGCAGCCCCTGATCGAGCTCGAAACAATCGGGAATGTCCGCTAACGTCTTACCGCATCGTCCGCAGAGCTTCAATCTTCTCATGACTGCCGATGCTGTCGGCGGCGTTTGGCAATACTGCACCGATCTTGTCTGGGGTTTGAGTCAACGCGGCATAGCTGTCACCGTGGCTACGATGGGTCCTCGTCCGCGGCCGCAGCAGCGGGACGCTGTGGCCTCCATTCCTGGAGCAAGAGTCATCGAAAGCGACTGGGCTCTTGAGTGGATGCAGTCTGCCTGGACCGATGTCGATCGAGCAGGAGACTGGCTGCTTACTCTGCAGGCTCAATACCGTTTCGATTTGATTCACCTCAACGGTTTCGTACATGCCGGATTGCCTTGGTCTAAGCCGGTCGTTTGTGTTGCACATTCCTGTGTCTACTCCTGGTGGCGAGCCGTTCATAACTGTTCTCCGGGCCCTGAGTGGGCGACTTATGAGAGCCGTGTCAGTGCGGGGTTGCACGCCAGCCCTCGTGTGGTTACCCCGTCCGTCAGCATGAAAAAGTCAATAGAAAGCGAATATGGCATAACCTCAGAGAAGCTTCGCGTCGTTCACAACTTCACGCGCGTGACCCGGCAAAACAGCAAGGACAAGGAGCCGTTCGTGTTGGCTGCGGGTCGTTTCTGGGATCAGGCAAAGAATGTTGCTCTTCTTGGCCAAGTCGCGCCCTATGTGAACTGGCCGATCTGGTTAGCTGGCCCGACAGAGTCGCCCGATGACGTGAATGCGGCTGATTTGGACCCGATCCGGTTACTGGGTTCGTTGCCGCACGAAGATTTGATAGACCATATGCGCCGCGCAGCGATCTTTGCACATCCCGCTCTTTACGAGCCTTTTGGTTTGTCCGTGCTTGAGGCAGCACGTGCCGGTTGTTGTCTGGTGCTTTCGAATATCCCTAGTATGCGAGAACTTTGGGAGGGGGCTGCCGTATTTGTAGACGCGCGTAATCCGCAGGAGTGGGTGAAAGTCCTCAATATGCTAAGTAGAGATTCGGATGCTTTAGAAAGTCTGGGCCGCCTTGCCTGTAAGCGCTCGGGACGGTATCGCCTCGGATCAGCCGTGAATGCCTACTGCACTCTGTATCGAGAGTTGATATCCCAGTCGCACTCATCGAGCGAGGCCGCTGCCTAAGATGCGAGTTGCGCTCTTCTATCAGTCAGTCGTCTCTGATTGGAACCATGGAAACGCACACTTCCTTCGGGGTGTTGCATCCGAGTTGCAGGCGCGCGGGCATGTGGTTCGCCTATTCGAACCGGAGGATAGCTGGAGTTATGAGAATCTGCTCCGGGATCGTGGTCCGGCGGCGGTCGCAGCTTTCGGACGAGCCTTCCCGCGCCTCACCAGCACTCGTTACCAGGTTGACCAGCTTCGCATTCACGAGTGGCTTGACGGCGTCGATCTGATCATTGCGCACGAATGGAATGATCCAAAACTGATCTCAACCGTTGGCGAGTACCGGCGCACCCACCCCTCTGTCCGCGCGCTCTTCCACGACACCCATCACCGCGCACTGACTGCCGACCACGAATTGGCCCGTTTTGATTTATCCAACTACGATGGCGTGCTTGTTTACGGCGCATCGCTCAAGCACGCTTATGAACGGCGCGGTTGGGGCACCCAGGTTTACGTCTGGCACGAGGCCGCCGATGTACGTGTTTTCTATCCTCGGGCACGTCAGGAGGAGGAAGGCGACGTCGTTTGGATCGGTAACTGGGGAGACGAGGAACGAAGCCAAGAGCTGCGCGACTACTTCTTAGCCCCGGTCAAGCAGCTGTCCCTGAGCGCACAAGTTTACGGAGTGCGTTATCCCGATACCGCTCTGCAGGAATTGAACGAAGCAGGTATCGCGTATGGCGGATGGCTGCCCAATTTCGAAGTTCCTAATGTCTTTTCGCGTTTTAAAGTGACTGTTCATGTTCCGCGGCGTCCCTACACCAGGGAGCTTCCCGGTATTCCAACAATTCGTCCCTTTGAGGCTCTTGCCTGCGGGATCCCACTGGTCTCCGCACCCTGGCAAGATAGCGAAACATTATTTCGGGTGGGCGAAGATTTTCTGATGGCTGGAAATCAAAGCGAGATGCGCGGCTATTTGCACGATGTTATCCACGACTCAAAGCTGGCCGAGAGTCTCCGTCAGAGAGGGCTCGAGACAATCCTGAGCCGTCATACGTGCAGCCACCGTGTTCAAGAGCTTCTCTCCATATACGGGAGCATGCGACCCGCGTCGCTGCAAGCAGACCAAATTTTGGCGGAGGTCCGCTCGTGACGATTTCGTTCTGGGGATCGAGCCTCGTTTCGGCCTACTGGAACGGCGCGGCCACTTATTATCGCGGTGTTCTTCGCGCCTTAGCGCATCAGGGCAACCAGATCACCTTCTATGAGCCCGATGCTTACGACCGCCAGAAGCATCGCGATATCGACGATCCTGAGTGGGCCCGTATCGTCGTTTACAACGCAGACGATCTGGCGGAAGTGGATCGCTATCTTGCCGCGTCTAGTCGCTCCGATGTTGTCGTGAAGGCGAGCGGCGTTGGGGTTTTAGATGCTCTGCTGGAAGACCGGCTCTGTCACATGCCGCCGTTTGTCTGTAAAGTTTTTTGGGACGTGGATGCCCCGGCTACACTGGAGCGTTTAGCAGCTGACAACCAGGACCCGTTTCATACCGCGCTGCCAAGATTTGACCTTATCCTCACTTACGGCGGCGGCACTCGCGTTACAGGTGAATACTGCCGCTTGGGAGCGCGTGAGTGTGTAGCGATCTACAATGCCTTTGACCCGGATGTTCACTTACCCGTCGAGGCGGATAAGCGTTTCGAATCCGATCTTTCGTTTCTCGGCAATCGCCTTCCGGATCGGGAAAGCCGCGTAGACGATTTTTTCCTGAGCGCCGCCGCTATGCTGCCAAACAAGCGCTTTCTCCTTGGCGGTAGTGGTTGGGAAGATAAGCCGCGTTCCCCAAATCTGTTGTATGTGGGCCATGTATATACCGCCGATCACAATGCTTTCAACTGTTCTCCGCGCGCCGTTCTGAATATCAGTCGCGATAGCATGGCCCGTTACGGATTCTCGCCCGCCACACGTGTGTTTGAAGCTGCAGGAGCTGCCGCTTGTCTTGTTACGGACGACTGGGTTGGCATCGACAGTTTTCTTCGCCCTAACCGCGAGATCCTCGTTGCGCAAAATGGCGGCGAGGTCGCCCGTATCATCGACGAGCTCGATCCTAAGCGAGCTCGGGCAATCGGCGAAGCGGCACGCCAACGGGTTCTCGCCGAGCATACTTACAACCAGCGTGGCAAGCTTGTGCAAGCCATCCTGACGGAAACGGTTTCTTCGATTGCTCTTACTCCGGAGATCAGCGCTTGACCGACCCGCAGCTCAACTGCATTTTCCTGGGGCTTTCCCTCACTTCAACGTGGGGAAACGGTCATGCAACGACTTATCGCGGTCTATTAAAGGAACTCGCTCGCCGTGGACATAAGATTACCTTCCTTGAGCGGGACGTGCCCTGGTATTCCGAAAATCGCGAGTTCGATCACGCCCCTTATTGCGAAATCGGCCTCTATCGTAGCGTCAACGAACTCAAAGATCGATGGTCCGATCAGATTCGCCGGGCCGATGTCGTTGTAATCGGCTCCTACGTTCCCGACGGAATCGCGATTGGGAACTGGCTCGCCTCTGTGCCTCACAAAGTCGCCGCCTTCTATGACATCGATACACCGGTCACCCTGGCGAAATTAGAAGGAGGCAGATGTGAGTACTTGTCCCGCGAGCTCGTGACCCGTTACGACTTATATCTGTCTTTTACCGGAGGACCTACTTTAGCGTACATTGAACACCAGCTTGGTTCCGCTTGCGCCCGCCCCCTTTACTGTTCGGTCGACCCCTCCCTCTACTATCCCGAAATACAGGATCGGCAGTGGGAAATTGGATACTTAGGCACTTACGCGTCGGATCGTCAGTCTTCTCTCGAGAACTTACTGCTTTTGGTTGCACAGGCCGAATCTGACCGCCGCTTCGTAGTAGCAGGTCCGCAGTATCCGTCAGATGTCAGTTGGCCGGACAACGTCGACCGTATTGATCACCTGCCGGCCACACAGCATCGCGAATTCTATAATTCTCAGCGATTTACGTTAAATCTTACCCGGAAAGACATGATCAAAGCTGGATTTTCTCCGAGTGTAAGATTGTTCGAAGCGGCTGCTTGCGGAACTGCGATCATCTCTGATTACTGGCCTGGGCTGGAGACAATCTTTGAACCTGGATCGGAAATTTTCCCGGTACACAACTCGCACGACGTTACGTCTTACTTACAGATACCCGAGGAACAGCGGTTGGAAGTTGGATGCAGGGCTCGCGAGCGAACGCTGCGTTTCCATACAGCTGCTGTAAGAGCAGAAGAGTTTGAACGGTATGTGCTTGCATCTTTAGAACGCCTTACTTACTCAAACAAGTGCAGTAAATCCTTTCTGCATTCTTCTCCGGCTGTTATCTAGAAAGTAAACAATCATGAGTATTCGAAGCGTGGTTAGCGCTACGGTTCTGATTAGCTTGGCAGCCAGTAGCGAATGGCTATTTGCGCGACAGGATGGCTCTGCTCCTGGCGTCCCCGTTAGCGTTCTTGTTACCCTTGAGCCCCGTCATGGCAAAACGATTCCTCCAATAGAGCAGCAAGACATCAGCGTTACGCAAGGCCGCGATAAGCGCCCGGTCACGTCCATCGTTTCAGCTACTGCCCAGAGTGGAGGGCTGCAACTGCTGTTGTTGATCGACGATTCGGCACGCGACTCGTTCGACACAGAGATCAAAACTCTCAAGCAGTTTGTTACTTCGCTGCCCCAAACGACAGAGATCGGCATCGGTTACATGCGTAATGGAATGACACAAATCACCCAGAACTTCACCAGCGATCATGCAGCAGCGGCAAACTCGATTCGAGTGTCTCTAGGTTCCGGTGGCGCCGATGTGAGCCCTTATGATTCTCTGTCCGACGCTATCCGGCGATGGCCGAATCCGGGCGCTCAGCGGAGGGAAGTAATTATGATCAGCAGTGGTCTTGAAGAGCTTGGCGGCGGCTTTGTTCCAGATAATCCTTACGTCAATAAATCCATTGAAGATGCCCAAAAAGCGGGGGTGGTCGTCTACACCATCTACAATCCAAGCGCTGGTCATTCCGGGCATTCCTACTGGCGTAATACCTGGGGGCAAAATTTCCTTTCGCAACTTTCCGACGAGACCGGTGGGGAATCCTATTACACCGGGTTTGGCGCTCCGGTTTCGTTCCAGCCTTATCTTGAGCAGATAACAGAGCAGCTGCAACATCAATATATTTTGACCTTTAGCGCCAAAGCTGAGAAGAAATCGGGCATGCAGCCGGTCAAAATCGCTGTGACTGAGAAAAACGCCAGCATCGCAGCTCCTGACAGGGTTTTTGTCAAAGCCAGTCTTTGAGATAACTAGCAGGTTGTATTCCAATGGCTCAGCGTTGTCGCTGAGCTTATTGCAGCTCTTCCACGAAAGCTCGCTTCGACCTTCAACTGAGAACCCGAAACCTTAGAGTTCACCCCGCACGATCTTTACCTCCCGCGCCGGATGCCGTGGATGAGACGGTCAGACTTTCTTGAAGCAGTTGAGATACGGTAATATACGTAGTCGCCGTAGTGTATTCGCAACACGCCTGGCTCTCCGGCCAGATTCCAAGTCGAAGTGCGGCATATTAAGTTCCGGATTTCGACGACATGTTTCCTAAAGGGCTCTCTGTATTGTTTTTTTCTGCTGTTCTGGCAACGGCATCTTCCACCTATGACGAATCCGTCTTTGGCGCACTAAAATGGCGCAGCATCGGCCCCAATCGCGGTGGGCGGTCGCTTACCTGCGCGGGTTCCGTCAGTCGCCCCCTCGAATACTACTTCGGTGCAGTTGGCGGGGGCTTATGGAAGACTTCGGACGGTGGCACCACTTGGAAGCCAGTCACCGATGGTCAGCTGGGAAGCTCTTCGGTTGGCGCAGTGGCGGTCTCTGAATCGAACCCGGACGTCGTTTACATCGGCATGGGCGAGACCGAGCTCCGCGGCAACATTATGCAGGGCGACGGAGTTTACAAGTCACTCGATGCCGGTAAGAGCTGGAAGAAAATTGGCTTGAGTAATACGCAAGCGATCTCGCGTATTCGTGTTGATCCAAAGAATCCCAATATCGTTTACGTCGCCGCACTCGGGCATCCCTATGGTCCAAATCCAGAGCGAGGAGTGTTTCGCTCCGGTGATGGCGGCAACACGTGGGAGAAAATCCTCTACAGAAACGATCACTCCGGCGCAATTGACCTGGTCATAGACCCTCATAACCCGGCGGTCCTGTTCGCTTCCTTATGGGATGTTTACAGAACACCCTGGCTGCTCAACGATGGTGGCCCCGGCAGCGGGCTTTTCAAATCGACAGACGGCGGAAAGAAGTGGACCGAGATCTCACGCAATCCAGGCCTGCCTAAAGGTATTCTCGGCAAAATTTGCGTTTCCGTTTCCGGTGCTGATCCTAATCGCATCTACGCCATGGTGGAAGCCAGCGACGGAGGCCTGTTCCGCTCTGACGATGCAGGTGCAAGCTGGACCCTGGTCAGTCAGGATCGCCGAGCTCTACAGCGCGCCTTCTATTTCTCCCGACTTTATGCCGACCCGAAAGAGAAAGACTCTCTTTACGTAATGGACGTTGCTTTCCTCAAGTCTGCTGATGGCGGGAAGACTTTCAAAACCCTTAAGCCGTCACACAGCGATAACCATGATCTCTGGATCGATCCCACCAACAATCAGCGAATGATTAACAGCAACGATGGCGGCGGGAACGTCTCTGTGGACGGGGGAGCAACCTGGACGGCTCAGGACTTCCCAACAGCTCAGCTCTACCACGTCTCTGTCACCAAAGACATCCCCTATCAGGTTTGCGGGGCGCAACAGGACAACACCACTGTTTGTGTCCAAAGCGCCATGCCAGGGCCACGCATGATGGGTTCGGGGATGTTTGCCCCTTACTATGCCGTCGGCGGCGGTGAGAGCGGCTACGTTACTCCTGATCCCCGCAATGCCAACGTGATCTATGCCGGTAGTCAGGGTGCGCTCCTAACACGTTTCGATCGTTCAACTTCAGAAATGCGCGATATTCAGGTCTATCCGCTGTTCTTCTCCGGTATGCCAGCTTCGTCTTTGAAAGAGCGCTGGCAGTGGACTTTCCCGATCGTGTTTTCCCCGGTAGACGCCAACATTCTCTACACCTCATCGCAGCACCTCTGGAAATCGACCAATCAGGGCCAAAGCTGGGAAGCGATAAGCCCCGACCTGACTCGTGCCGATCCCAAAACGCTAGGTGACTCGGGCGGTCCGATAACGAAAGATCAGAACGGCCCCGAAATCTATGGCACGATCTTCACTGTCGCTCCTTCGCTTCAGGAGGCCAATACGATTTGGACGGGCTCTGACGATGGCGTTGCGTCAATCACCAGAACCGGTGGTAAGACTTGGACGAAGATCACACCGGCGGCTCTTCCCGAATTTTCCAGAATCAGCATGATCGACGCCGGAGCTCATGATGCCGGGACTGCCTATCTTGCCGCTAAGCGTTATCAATTGGACGATCGAAATCCATATCTCTTTCGCACCCACGATTATGGGAAAACGTGGACCAAGATTACGAATGGCATCGCACCGGGTGACTACTTGCACGTGGCTCGCGAAGATCCGAAGCGGGCCGGTCTGCTCTATGCGGGAACCGAGCATGGAATCTACATCTCCTTCGATGACGGTGATCATTGGCAATCGCTTCGGCTCAACCTTCCTGATACGCAGGTCTCTGACCTGCTCATCGAAGGTGACGATTTGGTCATCGCTACTCATGGACGATCTTTCTACATTCTCGACAACATCGGGCTTCTGCGCCAGCTGGAGCTATCAGTTACCGCATCGGCTATTCACCTGTTCAAGCCAGGGGAGGCCGTCCGTCCGCGCCGGTCCGCGGCAATCGACTACTACTTGGCCAAGCCGGTAGATCAGGTAACGCTCGAAATCCTCGACAGCGCGGGCCAGGTGGTCCGCTCGATGAAAAGCTCAGATGAAGAAGACAAGAAGCTGAAGAAATCTCAGGATGAAGACGCTGACTTTGGGCCTCCACCTACGCCTCCACCTGGTCGTAAGGCGGGTAGCAATCGATACGTCTGGGACTTGCGATATCCTGGCGCGACGGTCTTCGAGGGAGAAATCATGTGGGGTGCTCGCGCTCAACAAGGACCGCTTGCGGTTCCGGGCGCCTATCAGATTCGTGTCACCGCTGCTGGTCAGTCCCAGACCCAGCCATTTACGCTGAAGCTCGACGAACGCGAGCACGTCACTCTGGCCCAACTCCAGGAGCAGTTCAAATTGGCCTCTCAAATCCGAGATGAAGTAAGCCGAGCCGATGAGATGGTGATTGAAATCCGCAAAATTGTTAAAGACGCTAAGGAAAAGGCTGAAAAGTCTAAAGACGAGGAAGTCGCTTCGGTCGGGGCAGGATTGCGCGATAAGCTGTCTACGATCGAAGAGGAAATTTACCAGGTTCGCAATCGCGCCAACGAAGATCCGCTTAACTTTCCCATCAAGTTGAATAACCAGATCGCCGCACTCGCCAGGACCGTTGACACGGGCGACAATCCTCCGACGCAACAGGACTACGAGATCTTCCAGATTCTTACTGCCCGGCTGGCCGCAGTCCAGGCAAAATATGAGGGAGCGATGCAGAAAGACCTCGCGCATTTTAACGAAGTACTCTTGGCTCACAAGCAGTCGGCAATCCAGTCTGCTCCTTCCCCCCTTAACCAATGAACGGAATTTTTGCTGCTTCAGTGAATGGAAACTGCATGATTAAAAGAGCGCTTACC
>CAXTMN010000017.1:0-7455 GCA_964245395.1 uncultured Bryobacteraceae bacterium | reverse complement strand
GTTATCGTTCGTTTGCCTGCTTCCCGCACAGGACATGTCTGTCCTGAAAACAGTCAAGTGGCGATCGATCGGACCTTTCCGTGGGGGCCGCGTGGCCGCTGTCACCGGGGTCGATTCACAGCCGAACGTATTCTATTTCGGAGGAGTCGGGGGAGGCGTCTGGAAGACCACAAATAGCGGCACAGACTGGCAGCCTGTTTCAGACGGCGGCGGGTTCGGTACGTCTTCGATCGGCGCCATCGCTGTCTCCGAATCAGACCCGAACGTCGTTTACGCAGGCACGGGAGAGTACGATATTCGCGGCAACGTCTCACACGGTGATGGCGTGTACAAATCCATGGATGGAGGTAAGACCTGGAAGCATGTCGGCCTCGAGAACACTCGTCAAATTGCACGCATTCGTGTTAATCCCAAAGACCCGAATCTGGTTTATGTCGCGGCCCTGGGTCATGTATGGGGACCCAATGAAGACCGCGGCCTTTATCGCAGCAAAGATGGAGGAAAAACCTGGGAGAAAATCTTAACGCGCGGACCCAGAGCCGGAGCTGTTGAACTTGTGTTTGACCCCACGAACGCCAACATCCTTTACACAGCTTTTTGGGAGGTTTACCGAAAGCCCTGGGATCTGGAAAGCGGTGGCCCTGGAACCGGCATCCTGAAGTCTACCGACGGCGGCGATACCTGGGCAGAGTTGACCCACAATCCCGGTCTTCCGAAAGGCGTGATGGGTAATGTCGGCCTTGCCGTCTCCGCCGCAAATCCCGAGCGCGTTTACGCTCTGATCGAAGCGGAAGAGGGCGGAGTTTTCCGTTCTGATAATGGCGGTAAGACCTGGACAAAGATGAACGAAGAGCGCAAGCTGCGACAGCGGGCCTGGTACTACGGACGAATCTTCGCCGATCCCAAAGACCCCAACAAAGTGTACGCGACAAACGTGGGCTTTTTCCGTTCCGACGATGCCGGAAAAACATGGAATACGATTCGGGTTCCGCACGGCGATAATCATGATCTCTGGATTTCACCCAGTGATCCGTCGCGCATGATTGAGGGCAATGACGGCGGAGCAACGATTTCTACGAATAGCGGCGCAAACTGGACGCTTGAAGACAATCAGCCCACTGCTCAGTTTTATCGCGTGGCGCTAGACAACGACTTTCCCTATCACGCGTATGGCGCTCAGCAAGACAACACCACTGTGAAGATTGCTACTCGCAGCGCCGAGGGTGCAATCAGTGAGCGTGACTGGTACCCCGTGGGCGGAGGCGAAAGCGGCTGGATCGCTCCCTGGCCCAAGGACTCCAACATTGTCTTTGCCGGCTCCTATGACGGCCTGATTACCCGCTACGATCACCACAATGCTCAGATGCGCAATGTAACGATCTGGCCGGATAACGAGATGGGTTGGGCTCCTGATGCGCTAAAGTACCGGTTTCAGTGGAGCTTCCCGCTCCTCTTCTCTGCCCACAATCCAAATCTTCTTTTCGCCGCGGGCAATGTGCTGTTTGAGTCTCCTGATGCGGGTCAAACGTGGAAACCCATCAGCCCCGATCTGACACGAAACGACAAGTCGAAGCAGATCTCGTCGGGCGGCCCGATCACGAAAGACAACACGAGTATCGAGTATTACGACACGATTTTCACAGTCGTCGAATCCCCAGTAAAGAAGGGGTTGATCTGGGCAGGCTCGGACGACGGCCTAGTCCACCTGACCCAAGATGGCGGTGCGCATTGGGACGATGTGACGCCGAAGGGTATGCCCGAGTGGATTCAGATCAACTTGATCGAGGCTTCGCCGTTTGAACCGGGCACTGCTTACATCGCTGCCACCATGTACAAGTTCGACGACAATCGTCCGTTCCTGTATAAAACCACCGACTACGGTAAGAACTGGAAACAAATTACCAACGGAATTCCCCAAAACGCTTTTACCCGTTGCATCCGCGAAGATCCCAATTCACGAGGCCTGCTCTATGCCGGCACTGAGACCGGGATTTATGTCTCGTTTGATGCTGGGGAGAAATGGGAGTCGCTGCAGTTGAATCTTCCTGTGACCCCGATCGCAGATCTCGCAATCCACAAACGCGAGCACGAGCTTGTTGCTGCTACCCAGGGCAGAGCCTTCTGGATTCTCGATGATCTGCCACTACTTGCCCAACTCAAAGACGGAGTAGCGAACGAAGATCTGCACCTATTCCAACCGAAGCACGCCTACCGCGCGGCCATCAATCGAGGCTTTGGTATTCCGGCCAACGAGGGCACCAACCCGCCTAACGGAGTTGTTGTTTACTATTGGCTCAAAGACAAACCGAAGGGAGAGCTGACTTTGGAAGTTCTGGATAGCGCCGGAAAGCTGGTGAAGAGATTCTCCAGCAACGCTCTCGAAAAACCAAAGGTCCAAACCTCTAATGCGGAACAGGAAGAGGAAGAAGTAGGACCTCGCGGCGGGGGTGGCCCTGCTGTCGCCCCGGCAACTCAGGGTCTGAACCGCTTTGAATGGGATCTTCGCTATCCGGACGCGACTAACTTTCCTGGCATGATTCTTTGGGCCGGTACCGTGAAGGGGCCGGCTGTTGTGCCTGGTGCTTATCAGGTCCGCGTGGCCGTAGATGGAAAGACGCAGAGTCAGAAGTTTGAAGTACGTAAGGATCCTCGGGTCGAAACTACGCAGGATCAGTTTGCAGCGCAGCTGGAATTGGAACTGCAAATCCGCGACAAGCTAAGCCAGACCAACAAAGCAGTGGTTCAAATACGCGATACACACAAGCAGATCGATGAGCTGACCGCGCGTCTGAAGTCTTCCGCGGACACTGAGAAATCTAAGGTAGTTCTCGACCGGGCGAAGTCGGTTTCAGACGAATTAGCGTCTATCGAAGAAGCGCTCTATCAGACCAAGAACCGGGCCAGCGAAGATCCACTCAACTACCCTGTTCGACTCAATAACAAGCTTGCTGCCTTACTTGCAGCCGTAGCCTCGTCTGACTCCCAGCCAACCGCATCACAACAACAGGTCTACGAAGACGTGACTACCAGCATCAACGCTCAAATTAAGAGGCTTAGGACAGTAATGGATTCAGGCATCCCAGCTTTGAACCGGCTGGTAAAGGATCAGGACATTCCGGCGATTGCTGTCAGGTCCGCAGGTACACTGTAACGGTGGTTTCTTCAGACTCCAAGAACCTCCAAAATGGCTCAGTACTGTTAACCGGCCGGCAACCGGACGACACTGAGCCAGAAGTCTTCAACAGAGCGAAGTTTCGTTATAAAATCTTCGATTTGAATAGGCTTGGTCAGATAACAATTGGCATGGAGCTTATAAGCCCGACAGATATCCTGCTCGGCATCCGAAGTTGTCAATACGATAATTGGTATATGCCGCAGCGTTTCGTCGGCTTTAACATCGCCTAACAACTCGTGTCCACCTTTGCGTGGAAGGTTAAGGTCAAGCAGAATCAAATCAGGTCGGGGTGCCTGCTGGTACTTGCCTTCACGCCTCAGAAAACGAATCGCCTCCTCGCCATCTTCAACAACAGAGAGCCGGTGGCTAATCTTCCGCTCGCGAAATGCTTCCTGAGTCAGGAAAACATCGCCAGGGTTATCTTCAACCAGAAGTATTTCAAAAAGCGCACTGGGTTCACGCATGACCGGCAAACCTTCTTACTTCATCCATCTGATTCCAGTTATCCCTCTCCGCAGTGACTCGGGTGGGCAGGGTAAAGAAGAACTTGGCCCCCTCACCTTCTTGGGATTCTGCCCATAGCCTGCCGCCGTGATGCTCAATGATACGTCGACAAACGGCTAACCCAATCCCATTGCCTGGGTACCTACCCACTGCATGTAGCCTCTGAAAGACCTGAAATATCCGGTCAGTGTACTTAGGATCGAATCCGATCCCATTATCCGCAATTGTGATCAGCCACTCGCGTCCTGAAAGCCGGGAAGAGATCGTTAGCTTTGGTGGCCGCTCCGGTGACCTGAACTTAACGGCGTTGCCCACAAGATTTTGTACAACCTGGATCAATTTCGTTTCATCGGCCTGTACGTCGGGTAGGCCGGTGTATTCTATGGCCGCGTCACTCTCGCTTATAGCCACCTGAAGGTTCTGCAGGGCTTTTTGCACTACTTGCTCTAGCGGTATACTTTGCTTCCGTACTGCCTGGGTTCCTACCCTCGAATAGGTCAATAAGTCGAGAATGAGTGCCTGCATTCGGTTCGCACCATCGATTGCAAATTGAATATACTTATTTGCTGAGTCATCAAGCTGGCTCTGATATCTATGACTTAGCAACCCCATGTAGCTGCCGACCATTCGCAGCGGCTCCTGCAAGTCGTGGCTGGCTACATAGGCAAATTGGAGCAGGTCTGCATTTGACCTCTGCAAGTCAACAGAGCGAGCTTCAAGTTGCTCCGTGCGAGCCTCAAGTTCAGCGGTCCGATCCTTGACTCTCTGTTCTAAGGTTTCATTGAGAAGACGGATTTCCGCCTCGACTTGATCCCGCTTCTGCTGGTAAGAAACGCTAAACCGATAGGCGAGATAGACCAGAAACAGACTGATAGTCACACCGATCGCTAGAAGCCACTCCAGAGCCCGCTGGCTTTGTCGCTGCATAGCCACTCGCTCAGAAAACGCATTCCGCTGATCTCCCTTTAGCTTGCTGATGAGCGCACGAATTGCCGCCATGTCGCGCTGACCGCGGTCGGTATCGATCAGCGCCACGGCGAGTGCTGCTTTCCCTTGCTTCTTTAAAGCGATCGTCTGGCTGAGCTCTGACATCTTGTCATGAACCAACCCGCCCAATTGCCTCTCTTCAGATCTATCCACTCCGTTTGTCTTACAGAGCCGATCCAAGGCCGACAACCTCTCTGCAAGGCGCGCCTCAGCGTCCACGAATGGCTGAAGGTACTGCTGTTTGCCCGTTAAGATATACCCACGCTGCCCCGTCTCGGCGTCCTGAACAGTGGACAGCAGTTCGTCGAGTCTCTGAATGAACTCGTTCGTTGAGAGCGTCGCCGCAACAGCCTTGATGTTTTGGGAGTTCGTGCGGTAAGCACCGGCCGCAAGCAAGAGAGGAAGTATGCCCAACCAGATAATAAAATTCTGGGTCCGGTTCAGCATTGGTATGTTCATGCGTTTAGCAGAAATGTTTCATCTTTCAGCCCGTATGCCGTTTAAGGTTTTACCACCAGAGAATTTAATTATAAGGTCGCCGGGGCCTTAAGGCACAACATAGGTTAGAGCGGTCGACAACTGGAGAGAGTTTATTGCGAAATCCTGGCGATGGATCTGGCAGAAACGCGTCAGCAGCTTTCGGTAGGAAGGGATCGGGTTAGGGAGACGCCACCCGTGTACGTCTGAGTTGCTTGCGTTGCTTGAACAAAAGCAACACCCACTGTTGCTGAGCCTGTACTCTTCTGAGTATCGGCTGGCTGCCTGAGAGTGCCTTAGCCGAGCAGCTCATTCGAGAGCCAGGAAAGGACCTGCACGTCGGGCAGCCCAGCGCGAACGAGCGATCGAGCAATATGATGCAGCGCACACAGGCGACCGACTCGAAGACCTTGTAGATCGCCTTCGGCGCAGCACTACATGTGAACCCGAGACAGTCGCCATAGCAATTGAAACGTCATGGGGTGCTCTCGTTGAGACACTTCTAGACCATGGCTTTGCTGTATTTTCAATCAATCCCAAACAGGTGGATCGATTCCGCGACCGTTTCACCGTCGCAGGTGCCAAGGATGACACACGAGATGCGCTAGTTTTGGCATCTTCCCTTCGGACAGACCGTCGCAGCTTCAGACTTGTCGCAATCGACACGCCTGAGATTATCCGTTTGCGTGAACTCTCCAGATTTGAAGACGAACTGAAAGCGGAGCTGCGCCGCGCAACCAATCGCCTATGGCAACAACTCCATCGTTATTACCCACAGGGTCTCGAGCTGAGCCCAGCAGCGGACGACCTGTTCCTCTGGGATCTCTTGCGGCACGCCCCCAACCCTAAGACAGGATCAAAACTGAGCCTAGCTCGCATCCGGAGGCTATTGTCGTTGCACAGAATCAGCAGGTTCACTGCGGAAGAGGTACAGAACACCCTTCGAACACAGGCCCTCACGTTGGCTCAAGGCGCTGCAGAAGTAGCAAGCGAACATGTGCTCCTCCTGCTACATCAAGTTACGCTCCTCGACCAACAACTTCGAGGTGTAGGTCGTCGCATAAAGCACCTTTTGAAAACTATCGAGGAGTCAGGCGATTCGGACGTTTCCATCATCCAATCTGTTCCTGGCATTGGGCCAGGCATACCAGCGATTCTTCTGTCCGAAGCATCGCGGCCCATCCGGGAGCGGGATTATTATTTTCTTCGCTGCCTGGCAGGTACAGCACCTATCACTGTCCAGAGTGTCAAGCGACGAATGGTCTCCATGCGCCGAGCTTGCAGCGCGGGGTTAAGACGGGCGTTGCATCATTGGACAACCCGAAGCATCATCTGCGATGAAACGAGCAGGAAGCAATATAATCGCTTGAGAACTGCCGGCCACCAACACGCAAGAGCACTGCGCGGCCTTGCCGATAGACTCATCCGGATGCTAATCGCAATGCTGAAGTACCAAACTCCTTTTGACCCTCAGAGACGCGAACCCCCCCCCCGGTTCTCCAGGTCGGTGTTGATCCTGGCGCCTCGTAACCGATTTGGGCAGATCCTAATGTCAGGATTCTCGACCATCCAGGACCAACTCGGACGGTAAACGTTAGGCCGTCAGAACGAAGCCGAGCGCGCGGCGGACGCTACGCGTGGGCGGTGACCGATAGTTAGAGGTCGATAGAGTGTGAGGTCACAAGGAGAAACTTGTGACCCATTTCCGCAAACTGATGCTGGAGGAACTCCAGCGCCGTAATTATTCACAGACTACCGTAACCAGCTACATCAAGACGGTCGCGGATTTTGCAAAGTATTTTCAGCGCCCCCCAGACCAACTCGGGTCAGACGAGATCCGGCGGTATCAATTGTATCTGCTCAAGGCGCTCTCGTGGCAAGCGGTTGGATAACAATGGCGGTTGCGATGCTTGCCGTATACGTTCCGGTTCGTCGCGCCGTTCGGGTCGATCCTATGGTTGCCCTGCGAAACGACTAACTGAGTCAATATTGGACACTCGATTACATACGAAGAACCCCTGATCTGAATTGAAAAGGTAAGCGGTCGCAATGGATCCTCCCTGGTCGGACTGGTTTACACATGCAGGCGTTGACTCCCTCGATTGTTTCAGGATGACGGGCAATCCAGAAACAACTCACTTTCTCCGCTAGAATTCGTCCCGACATCTAACGAAATCTCCCCCACGATGCCCTGAACTCCACGGCAAGATCCAGTCCTATAAGGTGCGAGCTCTTCTTTGATTCCTAAGAGGGCTCGGCCCTCTCGCGCGTACAAGCCGTCTCCCCAATCTTCCGCGCTTCGCTTGTGCAGA
>CAXTMN010000016.1:31787-58793 GCA_964245395.1 uncultured Bryobacteraceae bacterium | reverse complement strand
ACGTAGTTCAGTTGGTTAGAACGCCGGCCTGTCACGTCGGAGGTCGCGGGTTCGAACCCCGTCGTCCCCGCCAATATTTCCTTCTCATCAACTACAACAAGGCTCTTCTGATCGCCTGAGAACAGAACGCTGTAAATGGTGCGTCTTCATAGAAGTTTAGTGTGCTGATGCCGTGCACAAGCGCCCACACTAAGCGCGCCAGGACCTCTGAATCACCCGGACCGACTTCGCCACTTGCTTGTCCGTGCTGAATCTCTCCTTCCAACACTTGGAATGCCCTTTGCGCCTCCGTTCCGGCCGCCTCGTCCAGATATCTCGGCTCACCTCCCTCACCAAACATAACTTCGAAATACTCGTGATGTTCTTTGGCAAACTGAACGTAAGCGGCCGCCATTGCATCCATCCGGCATGCAAAGTCCGATCCTGCCCGATCTCTCGCCATTTCCAGCGCACAGGCAAATCGCTCGAAACCGCGCTTGCTGATCGACGCTAGAAGATCCTCTTTATGGGCGAAATGACGGTAAGCGGCCATGCGCGAAACCTGTAATCGCTTTCCGATTTCACGCAAGGTTAGCCCTTTTACGCCTTGCTCCCGAATAACCTGAAGACTAGCTTCGATCAGTGCCTCGGGTAAATTGCCGTGATGATAGGCGCGCTTTGGCGCACTGGATTCAGCCTTCACCGGCTAATGCTCTCATTTCGTGTTGACATAGTCAACATCGCCGGGCTACGATGTGGACTTAGTCAAAGCTCGCAATCGAAAATCAATGCAACGTCTTCGGTATCTCTGGACCGGGAGTCCGCCTTTGACCGTGACCTGTCTGCTGATGACGGTAGCGCTGTTGCTCTCGGCCATCGGGCTCATCGTCGATCATCGACTAATTACCGGAGCGCCAGCCTGGCTGAAACCGGCTAAGTTCGCCTTTTCGACCGCCCTCTATAGCGGCACACTGGCCTGGGTCTTCCACCATGTTCGTGTGTGGCTCCGTCTACTCCGGTTCTTGGGTTGGGTCATTGCGTCGGTTCTTCTGATCGAGGTCGCCATCATTGATGTGCAAGCCGCACGCGGCACTACCAGTCACTTCAATTTAACGACCAGGCTAAACAGCACTCTCTTCGCCATCATGGGCATTTGCATCACTATCCTGCTGCTCGCCAGCATCGCTGTCCTCCTCACGTTGTTTCGCCAGTCATTTAGCCGCGCTGCATTTGGCTGGTCCTTGCGGCTCGGTATGCTGATCACCGTTCTCGGCTCCTCATTGGGTGGCCTGATGACTTCACCATCACAGGAACAGAAGCGCGTCCTTGCTTCCCACGAAAAGCCGCAGACCATTGGCGCCCACACGGTGGGAGCTATCGATGGCGGCCGTTCATTGCCCGTTGTCGGCTGGAGCGCCGACCATGGAGATCTTCGCATTCCACACTTCCTCGGGCTGCACGCGATCCAGGTCATCCCGCTCGCTTACTTCTTCCTCCGTCGTCGCAGATACGTCGAGAACTCACTGACTCCACTGCTCGCCGTCGTTGCCACCAGCTATTTCGGTCTGGTCGCAATTCTGACCTGGCAGGCTCTCCGCGGTCAATCCATTGCCAGACCCGATGCCCAGACCCTCATGGTTCTCGCGGTCTGGTTCACCATCACCGTGGGCGCTCTTACGGGATGTCACCTGAGACTCTCAGGCGAATCTGCCTCCGTACGATCCTTGGTAGTTCTATGAGCCCCGAAGCCCTCTTCAAATTGGCCAACCCCCTCGCCTTAGCCGGATGGCTGGTGCTGATCTTCTTCGGCCGAAGACCATGGGCTGCTCGCTTGGTTAGCGGACTGACCATTCCGCTTCTTCTGGCCCTCGCCTACTGCGGACTTCTGCTTACGCACTTGGGTGAAAGCAACGGCAACTTCAAGACTCTCGATGGCGTTGCGGCACTCTTCCAAAACCCTTGGCTGCTGCTTGCCGGCTGGATTCACTATCTAGCCTTCGATCTCTTTATCGGCAGTTGGGAAGTCCGCGATGCAGAGATTCAACGCATCCCTCAACTTGCCGTCATCCCTTGCCTGATCCTCACCTTCCTCTTCGGGCCCGTCGGACTTCTTGCCTATTGCCTCCTCCGCTTTGCCCTACGCAAAACAATCCGCATTGCCCTATAGCTTCCGGAACCTGGCTCCCTCATGGATACTAGAGACATGACTCCCGGACAGCCTCAGCCCAAGATTCAGCTCATTAACTCGCCCGATTACCGGGAGGGATATGCCAACAGCGTTCAGGTCCGTGTCAATCTCTGGGATTTCTTCCTGATGTTCGGACTGGTTAATCAAACCTCTGCCGACGCCGTTACAATTCAAAACTTCCAAGGCGTCTTCCTCAGCCCTCCGCAAGCCAAAGCCTTGTTTAACGTCCTCTCCCAGAACATCAAGCAATACGAAGCAGCCTTCGGTGAGATCCGGCTCGAGGCACACGGCCAAGGCGACGTTATTCAATAACCGGCATGCCGCCGCAACGACGGCCATCGATGCCGAAATTGCCGCCCTTCGCTTTGCACGACCCGGCACTGACCCGCAAAGCACAGCCTTATTACTTGCTCATGTTCTTCGCGCTTTTCGCCTTGCCGCTGTTTGCGATTCACTTACCGCTTCTTGCGCTTCCGTTCTTTTGGGACGAACACGGCCAGTTTATCCCCACAGCGCTCGATCTGCTGCGACATGGCGCTTGGATTTCCCGGTCCACCCTCCCCAACGTTCATCCTCCCGGAGTGGAGGCCTACCTGGTTCTCTGGTATAAAGTCTTCGGGTTTTCCATTCCAATTACCCGCATCGCCATGCTCTTGCTGGCGAGCGCCGGCCTGCTCCTCACCTTCCTCTTGGCCATTGAGCTCAGCCGCGCAAGCAAAGGCGCACCTGCCTTTCTGCCACCGCTTTTTCTTCTTGCATCTCCTCTCTTCTTCACCCAGAGCATGATGGCACAACTGGACATGCCGGCCATGGTCTGCACGCTGCTCGCCCTGCTTCTGTTTCTCCAGATGCGCTACGAATTTTCCGCGCTCGCGAGCGTCATCCTCGTTCTTACGAAAGAGACCGGCCTTGTTGTTCCCTTGGTTTTCTTCCTGTTTCTGGCATCTCGCCAGGACTGGAGAAGAGCCTCTTACTTCGTTGCCCCCGCCCTCGCCCTCGCCGCATGGCTTGTTGTTCTTCATCACGGAACCGGGTACTGGCTGGGGAATCCAGGGTTTGCCCATTACAACGTCGGCTACGCATTAGAGCCTGTACACGCCGCTTTCGCCGTGGCCCGCCATATCTATTACATCTTCTTCGCGGAGTTCCGCTGGATCGGCACGCTCGCGCTGTGGCTCACGTTTGCTCGAGCCGTCGTCTTAAGAACCCCAGCTTGGCGCGTTACGGGTCTGGTTTCGCTTGCCACGATTTTGCTCGTCTCCCTGTTGGGTGGTGCGGAACTGGAGCGTTATCTACTTCCCGTGTTGGCGGTCTTCTACATCGCCGTCTCGGTCGCGCTTACTTACTTCGAGCGTATCTGCTCTTGTCCTCGGCTTGGCTGTCAGCCTCTTCTGGAATCCGCCCTATCCGTTTCCCTTCGAGAACAACCTCGCCATGATCGATTTCATCCGGCTCCAACAGCTCGCCTCCGACTTCACCGAACGTGATCTTGCAAATGTCCACATCGCCACGGCCTGGCCCTACACTGTGTCTCTAGAGCAGCCCGATTTCGGTTACGTTACGCGCAAGCATCAAGTCATCGCAACCGAGGACTTCCACTTCTCTTCAATTGCCGCCATTCCACCTGATCGGTTCGACACTCTGATCACTTACACCCGAACCTGGGCCCCCGAAAACGGAGTCATCGCCCTTCCCCTGATTCGCGACTTCCTTGCACGCTTCTACGATTGGCAGCCCGACATCTCTCCCGCCCAGTGCCTGAATCTCGGACTCCATCAGGTTGCTTCCTGGGAACTCGGTGGACAGCACATCACCATATACAAACGGCATCCCGTCCCCGGACAGCTTGCCCGCCTCTCACGATGAAAGCTAAACTCAACCGTGCCTGGTGGGCTGTCGCGGTGCTCTTCCTGGTTCATGGCCTGGTAGTCGCCTCCTGGATCTCGCGCATTCCCGCCATCCAGATCACGTTGCGAATGAATAACGGCATTCTCGGTCTTACCCTCCTCAGCTCTGCGGTTGGAGCCGTTTCAACCCTCCCACTTACCGGATCGCTCGTCGGCCGCTTCGGCAGCAAGAGGATCTCTGTCATCAGCAGCGTCCTATTTTGCCTTTCTGTCATCCTCCCCGGCTTGGCCGTCAACGCCCTCACGCTAGCTGCCGGCTTGTTCGTTTACGGAGCGCTCGCCGCCGCCATGGACGTCTCCATGAATGCGCAAGGAGTCGAGGTCGAAAAGCAGCTGCAAACTCCCACCATGTCCCGTTTCCACGCTATGTTCAGTTGGGGAGCAATGGGCGGCGCGGCCCTCGGCGGTTCCATTGCTGCACGTGACATTTCTCCTGTCTTTCACTTCTCCGGAAGCGCTCTAATCAATCTCCTTGCGGTTGTGGCTGTCTCGCCCATGCTTCTAATGGAAACGCATCGTGACGCTTCTCCCGAAGGGCAGCGCCTTCCACTCAGCAATATCCCCAAAGTCCTGCTCGCGCTCAGCGCCATCGGCTTCTGCATCTTGCTTTCGGAGGGAGCGATGGCCGATTGGATCGCAGTCTACCTCCGCCAGGTGCTCAAAGCCGGTCCGGGCATCGCTGCTGCAGGCTACTCGGTGTTCTCCGGAGCCATGGCCGTTTTTCGCCTCTTGGGAGATCTCATCACCACTCGCCTCGGCCCTCTACGAGCCGTGCGCACCGGCTGTTTACTCGCAGCCACAGGCTTACTCTGCGCTCTTGCAGCCCCGTCACCCGCCTGGGCTATGCCCGGCTTCGCCATCACCGGAGCCGGGCTCTCCGTCATCATCCCGCTCGTCTTCGGCTCCGGAGGTCGCGTCGAAAATGTGAGCCCAGGCCCCGGCATCGCCACCGTCACCGGAATCGGCTACGTTGGTTTCATCGTAGGCCCACCGACCATTGGCTTCGTCTCGCAATTGGTAACGTTACGCTACGCGCTGCTGTTCGTCGTCCTTTGCTGCCTGATCGCAGCTGGGCTTTCCGGCTATATGAAGATGTTGAACAGCAGTCCCGTCAGAGATGAGCCGGAACCGATTCCCGCCTGAGACTACCAGTAAAAAATGTGAACTGGGATGGACGTACTCAGGTTGAGGATTATTGCTAATTTGCGTGAACGCATCTCGGCAGCCGAACCGCACTGTGGTTCCTGTTTGTGGTTTCCAAGAAGCCCCCTGATGTGCTTCGATCTTAGAACAGCAACTTGAGCGCCAGCTGAATGTCGCGGGGCGAATTCACTTGATCGGAGATTACTCCGGCGTTCGAAGAACCAATAACCGTGTTAGGCGAGTCGAATTGTGGATGGTTCAGAACGTTGAATGCTTCGAACCTGAATTGCATGTGGACTCGCTCGCGAATGGGGATATTCTTATACAGCGATAGATCTAAGCTAGCTTCTCCGGGTGCGCGCAAGTACGGTAGCAGTCGTCCCACGTTGCCGAGCGTATAAGGTGCAGGGATTGCGAAGGCGTTTACGTTGAAATAATTATTTAACTTATCCGATGTGGGTCCAGGCGTCTGAATTGTTCCGCCCACATAATTAGGGTATTGCGTACTCCCGAAATTGTAAGCCGTATTCGAAGACGTTGTAAGCCCGAGTGGCTGTCCCGAATGAATGACCGAGATGCCATTGAGCTGCCATCCTCCAAGGATTGCGTTCGCGATGTTCGAGTGGTTCAGAAAAGCCTTTCCGCGGCCGATCGGCAATTCATAGGTCGCACTAATGCTCAGGTAATTAGGAGTGTCAAAGCTGGCAACTGATCGCGCGGCACTTCGGTTATAGGCATCCTGAACCAAGCCGGCGCTAAAATTCTCCCCCGGAAACCCGAGGTTCACTGTTGCTGGTGGCGTATCATCGATCAGCTTGGAGAACGTGTAAGATGCCAGCAGCCCGAGACCGTTTATAAACCGCCGTTGGACTTTCATCTGGAACGAGTGGTAAATCGAATTCCCGTACGAAGAGCTCTCAGCGGTTACGCTGTTGAACTGCGGAAAAGGACGGAGCAATTGCTCTGCTTGTACGGTAGCGGTGCTGAGGGGTCCGCTTTTAATCAGGCCGTAGAAGGGGTTATTAACAATCGTTCGAAGGGAGCTGCCGAGCGCGAGATCCTGATCCGGCAACTGATCATAGTTGATGTTTCCAAAGAGATGCACTCCATGGCTTCCTGCGTACGACACATCCAGCAGAAAACTTCCAGGGAGTGTTCGCTGGATCCCAAGATTCCATTGTTCGGCATAGGGTGTCACGCGGCTCCGATCAACAGTCTGGATATCCTGACCCAACGACGACAGTAGCCCTAAGCTACTTCCAGCTGCATAATTGAATCCGTTGGGATAAGGGTTAGACAGGTAGTTGGTCGGAGTTACTCCATTAATGCTGTTTACCCAACTTGTTGTAGCACTGAAGCCACTAAATGCAGTCATATTCCCGGCAAAGCCAGACCCGTTGATCGGTCCATAAAAGACACCATATCCGCCCCGGATGACGGTTTTAGCATCGGCTGAATAGGCGAATCCGAAGCGGGGCGCGAAGTTCGTCCGATCGTTTTGGAATTGACCTCGGGGCAATCCGCCAATACCAGGAAACTCCAGTCCGCCTTTAAGGCTGAGACCCGGCAGTTGGAGCGGTGAGGTGGCAGTACCGTTAAAATCGTTGATTCGGTTGTAGCGCTCACTCCAGGGGGCGTTGAAATCGTAGCGGAGCCCAAGGTTAAGCGTCAACTTCGATGTGAACTTCCAGTCATCTTCGAGGTAGGCTCCATAGTAGTGGTAGCCAATAAACTCGCCCGGATTGCTAGTCTGAATGTTGCCCGAATCGCCAGCCCCAAGAAGCAGGGACGCGAACCCGTAGCCGCTGCTGGAGTTGGCGACAACAGGGTTAGGGCCTTGGGTGAAAGACGGGGAAAAACTATAAGTCTGAGATGCCGGACGCGGCTCCTGTGCCATATGGTTGAGACCCCAATCCGCTCCCATCTTGAACGTGTGAGCTCCTCGCACTGCGGTCAAATTTCCATATTCGTAAAACGAGTCAAAGCGCTGCTTGATGCCTTCGCAGTCACCAATAAAGTTGCTGGTTGCATTATCCGGAATGTTTACAGTTGTTGAGAATCCAGCAACTGAGATGTTAGGGAAACAAGAGGCTAGCGGAACACTGTTGAAGTAAGCAGGAAGGCCCAGAGTGGTCGGATTGAAACCGTTAGCTGCGTTGTTCCGAGTGTACGAGAAATCCATGACACTCGAGCTAAGCTCAAGGACTGTTGTCGGATTGATAACCCAGTTGTAGTTAGCCACAGGCGCCTGATGGTGCTGTATGTCCACGCCGTACCCGATCTGACTCGCATCATACTGTGGCGCTCCAAAGAGGTTGGGCCGGTTATCATTTTGAGCATCTCCGGACCAGCGCACAAAGATCTTCTGGTTATCCGTTATCTTCTGATCCACGCGAATGGAATAAGAGTCCTCTTGGAGCGGTCCGGACAAGCTTGTACTGAAGTTGTTAGAACCCGTAATCCGGTTGCCCGGGGCATTCGGCAACGGCGTATACTGCAACAGGGCCAAAGCTACAGGGTCCATTCGAGACATAGGAATCTTGTTGTTCGCAAACGGCGATCGAACGTACTGGCCCGGCTGGCCCGGAACAGGCGTGGTGGAGGCAGGATCATAAATCGTAATTTGCTGCCCGTTGGCATTCAACGTTTGTGAGAAGTCGCCCGATCGTTGAAGTACGGTGGGCATGGTACCCGCGGTCACATAGTCGCGCACCCACCGGAGTCCTTCGTAAGAAAAGAAAAAGAAGGTCCGATCCCTCCCATCGTAGACATGAGGGATCAGCACCGGTCCGCCAATTGTTGCCCCGAACTGATTGAACCGAATAGGAGCCTTCGGCACACCAGCTCGATTGGCGAAGAAATCATTAGCATCAAATTTGTCGTTCCGCACGAAATCGTACGCACTACCGTGCAAGGAGTTGGTCCCACTTTTCGTAACAACGTTGATGACGCCCCCAGAGGTATTTCCATATTCCGCACTAAGGTTGTTTGTCTGAACCTTGTACTCCTGAACCAAATCCACCGAGGGATAGTAATTTGGACCGTTGAACTCCGTCGAATTCGTCCCGCCATCCAAGAAAAATTGGTTTGCATCGACCCTGGATCCGTTAATCGAAATGAACTGATCGTTATAGGTTCCGTAGGGGACCTGACTGAAAAGGTTCGGAGCACGAACCCCGGGTACAAGCTGAGCGAATCCATAGCTGTTCCGGCCGTTTATGGGAAGCTCTGTAATGCTCTTGTTGTCCAGTACCTGTCCCAGGGATGAAGACTCGGATTCGAGAGCAGGAGTAGATGCCTCGACGGTTATCGATTGAGACGTATCTCCGACCGGAAGACTGACGTCGACGGCCATTGTCTGACCAACATCGAGCTGTAGATTTTCCCGGGAAAACCTCTTGAACCCTGCGGCGGTGGCTTCGAGATGATAGGTAGCCGGCGGCAGAAGTTGAAGTGAGTAGGAACCCATCTGTGTTGTTATAACGGTTCGCGATTCACTGGTTGCTGTGTTAGTAAGGACGATGCGGGCGCCAACGACCGCCCCGCCACTAGGGTCGGTTACCGTACCCGTTATCGATCCGGTTGCTGTTTGGCTCCGTATCACGAAAGAACAGCCAACAACGAGCCAGGCTACTCGTAGTATCAAGCGTATTCTGTTGATTGCGTAATCGGTATTCATGGACCCCTAATCCTCTACTTCTTCAAGTTCACGATCTGAAGCAGCGATAGCAGCGGTGAGCAACAAGGAGCTTTCTCCTGTTCGAACTCCATGAGTTCGGCTCGTGTGTCATTGGGATCAAATAGATTGAGTTGCCACTTGCCGTCCCGTCCAATTTTGGGCGGTGAAGGCTTGTAGGCGCGACTCATCACTGCCTGATACGCAGGTTGAATTTTGTCGACTCCGAGTGCAAAATGGTGGAACACCCCTAGGGTCTTCGGCGAGGGATTTTCGACGTTCAACATATACTCCAGCCAGTCTGTTCCGTCGGGCACTCGCATCATTACCCAATCCACTGAAGTGTCTGTGTGCCCGCCGAACCACTTCAACTGAAAGCCGAGGATGTCTTTGTAAAAGCTGTCTGCAAGTGCGCGATCATGGATCGTCACTCCCACGTGAATCATATGTTGGGAAATCCGGGTTGAGGGATTGAGCTTCCCAAAGTAACTACTGTGCATGGAGCTGGGCATGTACTGAACAAATTCAACCCGATGGCCTTCCGGATCTCTTACGCCGAAGCTTACGTTGTTATCGAGGCCAGGTTTCAGAGTCGCTGGAACACCCTTTACGCCTTTGGCAGCTAAGTAATCCCGTAACTGCTGGATGTCTGATGTTTCAAATGCAAAATGAGTCATTCGATCCTTCGTCGTGTCCGTCAGAGTCGGATAGATCTCAATGTATTGATGCTCATTGACCTTGTAGTAATAGAGGAACAATTCGCCGCTGGGCTTGTTGAGACTGAAGTGTTCGTAGCCAAGGACGTGGCCATAGTAATTGTCAGCTGCCGTCAGATCGCTGACTTGAAGCCCGATGTGTGCAACGCCGACGATAGGCGGCCGTCTTGGCGCAGAGTCGGAAGTTTGTCCTCCGGCGCGCGCATAAAGGTTCACTTGGGCAGAACAAACAGCAATCATCATCAAAGTGCATAACTTTTGTTTTCGTGACATAGGGTTACCGGTGTTTTGATTCCAATATGTTTGAGCCTTCAGAAGAGCACCTTCTTGGCTTTTGCACATCCTCAAGGGGTCCGGTTCAACGCCTTCTTTTTCCGGCGCTTGTGGACTCTGGAAACCCCTATTGGAATAAAACGGTACCAGCGAAATGGACACGCACGTAAGCACTAGACGGTCACGAGACGGTTACGTAACAGTAGTGGCGCTTTCGAATCAACGACTTAGGTTCAACTTAAGAACTTTAATTGAACAGCGGTACGGACGTAATGACTTTGTGGGCCTGATATGCCGAGCTAAGAGCTAGGCTGTGATCCATTCCACACCGGACCACTACTTGATAGGCCGGAGGAAACTTTCCGTAGCCCTGCTTAGCAAGCTGCTTTTTCAACTCCTGAAGACCAGGCGCCGATTGGAAAAATTCCATGGCTGCCTGAGGTCCAGCCGACGTGATCCCCGAAAAAATTATAGTCTTCTTATGTCCTTCACCGATTTGTTGGCTCGGAACAACAGTTATCAGTCCATATGCTGTGGTTAGGGAGCCAAACTGATCCCGATTCGGACGGAACACTTGTTTCGCCTCTTTTCCTGTGATGCCTTCGCTGATCACCTCTTCCCGTGTGGCCGGGTCGTCGCGTACGGAAAATGGCGCATGCTCCAGAACCCGAGCAGCAAAGGGGCTGTAGATGGGCGATCCAATCAAAATCACATTCCTGTCCCGCAGTGCGAAAGGGCGAAGGCTATCTTCCGGAACAACGCGAGCGTCCGTACCGGCTAAGCTCAGCAGGCGCGAAACCGCTACGGCGGCCAAGCCATCGCCAAAAAGCACCGTGTTCTGGGTGGTTTGCATGTAAAGCACTCCGCCCCCGTTCGTCATGTGGAGCGACTGGTACCATGCATTCACTTCCTCGGGCGCGAGCATATAATGCCTGAATACTGGCAAAGCGCCTCGGTAGGGATGAAGCAGCAAAGCAGGAGGCGTGGCAATACAAATGTCTGCTTGTTGCCCCGGACCTAACATTGGGCCCCAGGCTTCACGGACAATTGGATCAACCAAGGCAGCCGCTTTCCAAGGCCTTGTTAAGGCGAGCAGTACGCCAGTAGCCAACAGAGCGGTCAGCGCACCAGTGGCAAACATCCAGATAAGATGTTTAGTTTTCCAGCCTTCCGGTTGCGGAATGAACACGTGCTGTAGAGCGGCTTGAGGAAGCGGCTTTTGAATTGGGATCGTTAAGTCCGAAGCGTGGAAGTGCGGCGTATAAGAGCCCTTGGGTATCTCAATCCGCGTCTCCGCATCCGGCTGCTCCAGCTCATAGAGTTCTTGCAGCTTCTGGCGTAGCGCGTGCGCTCGAGTCCGAACAGAGGAATCATTTCCCGGTGAGTAACCCGGGGGTTTACCCAGGGCCTCAATTCCAATCAAATACTCATTGATCTCATCGGATTTTCCAGCAATCTCCTTTTCACATACGTACCGGAGAAATCGCTTTAATTGATCTGAGCGCGAAAAAGTCGCGCTCTTGAGAGCTAAGTCTAGAGCTTCCCGCTTCGCATCAGGTCCCACAGCGGGACATCCCAGAGTAGTCACCGAATCGTCTCCGAAGCAAGAATATCAGGCCTAAAGAGTCGAGCCGCCGGCTCGCAGCTACCTAAATTTTATTCGCCTCCTTCGCAGCCGTTATCGGCGCCAGGGCACCCTACCCGGCCCTCGCCCCGGCTCACAAATCAGGCCGGTAGTTCGACCAGCGATGCAGGCGATTCGCACTGAACCTCAAATCTAGAATGTGAGCGACGGAGGGAGCCGGACTACTCGTTCCGGACGGGGAGGGATGGAAACGGCTATTAGAAATCTTCTATGTCGCGTTCGCCCGAACGCCCTGAGCCCCTCTATGTCTCTTGCTCCCCAATCAATAAATTAACCAGGCCTGATTACTAACCCCGGTAGGACTCCAAACCTGCATGCCCGTACCAGACCTCAAACTATACCCGGAGTCATCGATCACCAATCCACTCGCTTTATTCTTGATCACATAGCCCGATCCCGAAATCTTCAACGACCACAACTGCGAATCGGAACCGTCTCCCGCTAATTGCTCCAGCTTGGTTCCGTTTGCCTTCGAGACGCCAGGCTCGGCCAGATACAACCCGCTCGATCCATTGCGGATGGTGTAATAGCCGCTGCCGTTTGCAGTGAAAGACCATTTCTGGTTACTGCCGCCGTTGAGAGACCACTGAATAATCTGAGTCCCCGGTGAAGCATTGAATCCGGGATCATCCAGCACCAGCGTACTCATCTGGTTGGTGATGGTGTATTGTCCATTGGGGAGAGGCAAAGAAGGAAGAAGGCCGAACACCCCAACGCTGTTTGTTGTGCCCACAAAGACTTCGCCGTTGGCGATCGTAGCGGCAATAAACTTATTACCCACGCCAACGTTATCCCGTCCCGAAGGCGCTTGGCTGCTGTTGTAAAACTCTGTCGCCAGGTTCGTCGCGTCGTAGGCATGCAGAACAGCAGGGCTGGTACTCTCAACGGCCCACAAAATGGCATTGGAGGAACCGCTGGCGGAAATACTCGGTGTGATCCCCGGATAAGCGAACGTGTGCGCCGTCGAAGACGCGGGCGCGAGTTGCGCATTAACCAAATCGAACGACCGAATGGAACTCCCTACCGGACCAAAGTAAACTCGATTATCAAAGTAAGCAGGATTCCCCCAGATTCCTCCAGGCAATCCGCCGGTCAGTTGCTGATAAATCGTTCCGTCGGACTGCGCATCAAACTTTCCCATGTTGTCGAGATCCACTACATAAAGGTTGTGGTCCTTCCCCCCTCCTACCGCCAGGTGACGTACTTTTCCGTTTGAATCGGTCTGGTCCGGCAAAAGCAGGATGCCTCCCGAACCCAGATCCGTATCACTGCCTGATTCGCTGTTGGAGTTATACATGGTCCAGTAGTCGATCGCGCTGAGCGTGCCACTTTGCGCGCTCAGCTTGACAAACGCATTCCCGAAGTCGCCGTTCACAGGAAATCCCTGCGGGTTGAGGGTGTCGTCGAAGGTCCCATTGGCTACCGCCACGCTCATGTGCCCGTGCGCCTCGCCTGCTGGCCCGCCCCCGCCCGTCCAGAGCGCAGCTTCGCTCCCGTTTGGCGCAAAGTTGAAGACGCTAGTCTGTTGTAGGCTCAGGTGATCGTAGCCGATGATCCAACCTGTGTACGGATTAATGTCGCAGTGCGATCCCCAACTCGTATAAACAACTCCGTTCGACATTAGGAGCGCCGGCCGATCCTTGTACTGCTTCGGATCGAAAACCACGTGCCCATTGCTGCTGTTCGCGCCCGAACCTGGATAGGTGGCCTGAACAGTCTCCGGTCCACTGAACTCCTCGGCCCCGGTTGTCAAGTCCAGCGCATGCAGCCGCTGATAATAGTTGCTGCTCGCATCTTTACTCATCGCAACAACATAAATCGTGCCGTGCGGCCCCGCGCTCGGATCGATCACAGGGGTAGCAGTAATGCCGATCTCCGGAGTCACTTGGTTGCAGTTCCGCGCATCGGAAGTGGTCTCTCCCGGCTTGAGCAACGAGACTTGCCAAAAAATCTGCCCGCTGTTGGCGTCGAAACTGTAAACGCTATCGTGTTCAGTGGCTGCAAAGACCACATTCCGTATGCCCTTCCCCGGAATCGGCACGCCCGACATGTACAGTGGCTGCGCATCAACTTTGCCATCCAATGCAACGTTCAGGAGCTTACCGAATCCGGCCGAATGCACTCGCGCCGGAATCAGAATGGTCTCCGCCACGTTTTGACCCGTACGGGCGTTGTCATTGTGATAGGTAAAGACGTTTACTTGGCAAAGGATGGGCAAGCAGCAAACAAATGTGAGTAAGCCTGTACGAACGAGGGTGCGGGCTTTCTGAAAGGGCATTAGCATGGTGTCTCCTTGGACAGGAACTATCGCCTAAGTATAGGACTACCAGTACCACACTTCCAGGGAGCAGGACACCCTGTATCGGGGCGGAAGTTCGTCCATGTCAGGCTGCCTATGGCCGCAAAACGCGAGCGGGAAAATTATAAGCAGCAGCCCCAAACTGCATTCAGATTATGGATTGGCGGTTGGACGGTTGCATTGCTGTTCCTCTATGTCGGTGACGAGGCAAATCAATCGATTTCTTCCAGGACTAGTGACCCGGAATGTGATCGACAATCACTCTAGTACACCTCCAATAAAACGTGTGGGAACGGCTGCCGCTTAGGCTCGCCCAGAACACCACACATCCAATTAGTTAGCCGGTTGAACTTGACTCGGGGCCGTCGGCGCAGCCATACGCCTCAGCTTAATATGTGGGGCAAATTCGTAATTGAGGTATTTGTCCAATTGTGCGCTGACATCCGGACCGAGACCTGCTCGTAGGCTTACATAATGATCGATCAGCAGAGCGGTGCGTTCGCGTTCCAGATCGCGAATTTCAGGAGGCGCGGCCGGAAGGGCTTGTCCCTGTGACACTGCGTCCTTTGCTTCTTTTCGATAGCGATCAATAACCAGCTGGGCACGGAGCTGATGCTTTTTGAGATCGGCGTCGAGACGATGGGCAGCATCGCGCAGAACATCAAGTTACCCGTTCTGTAGGTTTGCGCGGCTGAAAGGTTCGGCGAACTTGTAGGGATCGCTAGCGCCAGAGTTTGTGGCGGCGTTGTCGAGTTGATTGACCCACGCGAGAAAGTGCCGGTAGACCAGATAGGGCGGCAGTGTTCTGCCATTTGTAACTTGGGTCCCGGTGGTGTTTGTTTGATCCGGCGCAGTAGATTGAGCGTTGACCATGACAATGGGGAGGACAGATAAGAATAGAAGTTTAGTAGCTAGTTTCATTTGGTTTCTCTTTGGGTATCGGTTTGATCTTGATCCACAGCGGCAAGGCTGGGTTGGTGGGACACTTTGAATCATAAGTTTCTCCGTTGATCCTATTGTGGGTTTCGTTCTTTCGGGCAACTGTGGGGAGGATTAAAGCTGTGTTCTAAAGATAAGCATGCATCTTTAGCCACTTCGGGGCTCTCTGTTTTCACTAGCCGCTCCAGTGCCCGAATCCGTGCTTGCTCACCAAAGTTTCTGTTAAATCGTAGGGCGGCGAGGAGTTGCTGATCCGTTGCGTCGTCCCCTCTGGTCAGCAGGATGTCCTCGATAGCGTCGTTGATAGTTGGGCTATCGGCTCGCTTATAGTGCCGATGCGCCCCTGTCCGGACCTTTACGACACAGTTGTGTCCCCCATCGCAGATTGTTCGCAGTTGACCGTTATCCCTTTGCAAAAAGAATATTTCGCGATCTCCCGCGGCAAGATCGGTCAATCCGGCATCGCTGGTGCCTAAACTCCCCATTGGGACGAAATAGTAGATAGTCACTTCCCCCGGAGGGACCTCGCCCTGGAGGACCTGTTCCACTTTCACCCTCACCTGCCAAAGCTGTTGAGGATTTCCGTCCCAGCGTGATGGATGAATCTTTCCGATCGGCGCGCAGTCTTTCAAGACCTGTGCTACCAACACGACTGGCACGAGATACAAGTTCTCCGGCGGAGAAACGCTGTATCGAGGCGGAAGTTCGTCCATGTCAATCTGACGGTGGCCGCAGGACGCAAGCGGAAGAATTACGAGCAGGAGCAGCCAAAGCTGGATCTGGACAATGGATATGTACTTGGACGGCTGCATTGCTGTTCCTCCTATGCCTGGGCAAGTTAAAGTAAATGAACGTTCCTCAAGGATTAATGAGTTGCCGTGGCGCAACCCGTGCCAGGTCCTTTATCCCCGTCAATGCCGGTGTAAGTTGGATTAAGGCGAACAGGCTGCCCAGCGATGAAAACCGGACCTGCACACTGGTTATACTTGTCTTTAATCCACAGAGGAACAATTGGTCCAGCTCCCGTAACACCTGGAAGTGAAAACCCGGTCGGCAGGACCATCCAAGATGGAGGATTAAATCCGCTCGCATAGAAATACTGGATAAATCCAACTTCAAGGGCGGGTACGGCTCGAAGAGCTAGTAGGTCCTCCATCGTGTCGTATAGCTTTTGTTGATCCTCGTAAAGTTCGACAGCAGTCGCGGCATATTCGGGCGGTACCGGTACGTTGTAATACCAAAAGCCGTCTGAAACGGGCATCGTTCCTGGACCTACCTTATCCGAGAAACGCTCTCTAACAACAATTGACGTACTGGGCCATGCTCTACCTAAGATGTCCTTGATAATGTAATTTCTCGCGCGTGTTTCTCCTAAATTGACAGACTTGTCGGTCTTGTATTCGTCGCCGCCCGGTAGTGGTGCTAGATCCACTAAGAACGGAATTGGGTTTGTGTTCTGAGTACTTTCATAATTGTGGTTGTGCCAACCGAGTGCGATGGTGGTCATGTATAACGAAAGTTGCCTGAACCATTCCTTTACGTTGGCCGTGAAAGTTACTCCACTTGGATAGGGTGACTGGGACGACGCAAGGAAGTTATCGTACAGGCCTTCGTTGAATGTCGGCAGACTTCCGTCTAGCGGGATATTCGTCTGGTCGGCTAACGTACTACCCATGTAAATGGAAGCCGCTGTAATCCAGTAAGCATAACCGCCACCGCCGTCTACCGTGCAATCTCCTGTTTCGTCATAGCAACTATTACCCCAAGTAAACGGGTTCTCGTAGTAGCCGCCGCTTAGGAAATAAGCAATCGCATAGTGATCGGTTTGCAGATCGTAATCGTGCCAGGCCGTTGCATTTGCACTTAGGTTGGCCGTCGTACTACTGCTCACCGGCGTAGTGGTTTGTTGGACCTGGACGCCGTCGTCGAACAGAGTGGCTACGGTATTGGAGTCGTAATAAAGGCTGGCCGTGTAATCGAGAACCGTCGCAGAATACGTGCTAACCACTCCATTAGTGATGGAAAGTGACGACACACCCTCCAGATGGCCATCGGACGTCTGCCCGACATCTGTGGTGGTGACTGTTCCTGTTGCGCCGAACTGCCCAACCACAAACGTAAGGGCCGGCGTAGCCTGAACATTTCCCACCGACCAAACCTGCGTATAGCTGCCGATGTTGCCGGTTTGTTCTGCATACGTGACAGTAAGGTGTCCAAAGGAATCGGTGCTGCCGAATGACTGCGTCGTGCTGGCGCCATTGGCGGTCTGCACCATGGAGACAGGTTGGTTCGGAGCGCCGGTGATCGTGATGCTGTAAGTGTCTCCTACCTCGAAATTCGGCGAGAGATTGGGATGAGTCAGATTTGACAAGGACACCGTCGGAGGCGCTGAGAGCAGAGTGATTTGCCACTGCTGGTTCGCGCCATTGACCCAGTCGTATTGCTGGAGGGCGGCTCCGCTTTGGAAGGCGCTGGGCGAATTGCCGCCCGTCACATCCAACACCTTTCCGCTATTTACGTTGACAATTTCGTAAAAGGGCGCGGCCCCAGCGACGGGCACTAAATCCCATTGTTGATTAGCGCCAGAGAGCCAATCCCATTGCTGGACCGGTGTTCCGTCCGCTGTTGAGGCGCCCGTCACATCCAACACCTTGCCGCTGTTTACATTGACGATCTTATAGTGCGCTCCTACTGGCACCAGTTTCCATTGCTGGTTGGGGTAGCCGAGCCAATCGTATTGCTGGATCAGTGTTCCATCTGCCGTGGAAGCTCCCGTTACATCCAGGACCTTACCACTTTGTCTGTTCACAATTTCCACTGGGAGGAAAGGAGCAAGATTGGCGATTTCGAAATTCCAGTTCGGAGGCGTAGGTGTCTGTCCCCATGGTGTAATCACATTTGTCAGACTTTGTTGGTAACTGCTCGCCCCCGACAGGACATGCACTTCGATATGTCCGGAAGGCATCCCATAGTTTGCAATCCCGACCAGATCAGGCTTGCCGTCTCCGTCCACATCCGACAGTCGAAAACTCCAATTCGGTGTCGTGGGCGTCTGGCCCCAAGGCGTAGCTACGGCAAGAATCTGTTGTTGATAATTACTGGCTCCCGACAGGGCGTGAATCTCGACTCTACCTGAGGGGGTGTTGTACTGCCCGATGCCCACCAGGTCGGGCCTTCCGTCGCCATCGACGTCCGACATGGTAAAGATCCAATTGGGTGGCGTCGGAGTTTGCCACCACGGCGTCACCACATCGGCAATGCGCTGCTGATAGTTGCTGGCTCCTGAGAGAACGTGAACTTCCACCTTGGCGGAGGGCATGCCGTAGTTGGCAATGCCGACCAGATCGGGTTTACCATCGTCATCGACGTCCGACATCGTAAAGGTCCAATTCGGTGTCGTGGGTGTCTGATACCAGGGGGTAGCCACGGCGAGGATCTGTTGCTGGTATTGGCTTGCTCCCGACAAAACATGAAGCTCGACCATGCCGGACGGCGTGTTGTACTGGCCGATGCCCACCAAGTCTGGTATGCCATCGCCATCCACATCGGCTAGACGGAAAATCCAATCTGGCGGATTCGGCGTGCAGTCCCAGGGCGTGGCCACGTTCAACACCGATTGCTGATACTGCGTCATGGCGGACAGGACATGCACTTCGACCTTGCCGGATGCGGTGGCATATTCGCCAATGCCGACTAAATCACGGGCGACTTGCGCCGCGGCTGAAGAAAGACACACGAAGGCCAGAACACTGGCCGCAACATAAGAACGCATCGAGTTCCCCTGAAGTCCCTCGCAAAATAGTTTCAAGAGCGAGGGACTGTGGTGAGTATCGACCGATTTCGCGTTCTAAAACATCGTCCTCAGCGCGTTTCTGGGGAGTAGGTAGTACCGCTCCGGAGGAGTTTTCGTGATCATGTGTTACTGATCAACCCGGCTACGCAGGCTGTCTTCCTACCGCTGCCGCAGATTCACGGCTTCGCTATACCCGGTCATCTCCAGATAGCCGACACCCTCTACCGGCTTCGCGCGCATCTGTCCCGAGAACGTTACTGCTCCTTCCCAATACGGAGCCGTCACGCGATTCGTGCTGAACAGCTCCTGCTTTTGCAAACCGGTCTTCTGCTCTAACTCTAGTTGCAAAGAAGGCACAACGATTTTCCACGCTAGCGGATACTTCGCATGCGAATCGGGACTCGACCATGTCTCGCCAGGGCTCAGCGCAAACTGCGTCCAATCGAGAAAGTGCACCTGTCCCCGCGCATCTATATAAGTACCTGACGAGTACCGATCCGGTCCACCGGATTTTCGTCGCAACCTGTACAGCATCAATTCTTTGTTGTTGTTTAACTGAATCGCAAACCAATCCCACCCTTGCAGCGTGCCGTCTGCTGGTTCAGTAAAGAATTCGTGATCCATCCAAGCCAGCCCGGTTACGGCGTACGAAGCGCCTTTCCACTGAACGTTGCCGCTGACTCCCAGCCGTGAAAACGAAATGTAGTGCGATGCTTCTCCAGGCTCCGGGCCTTTCTGGCTCACGCCGTTTTGCCCATTGATGACGAACGGTTTTTCGGGAGTCAAGCGAAAATTCAACGTTAATCCGTCAGCCACAGCCTGCAACTCCTGCTTACCGGCAGCAACATCGGTCCAACGAACCTGCCAATTGCCGTTCCAGTAGCGCGCCTCGTGTATATTTGCTCCTGCTAAGCCGGGACCCGCCCGGTTCAATCGCTCGGTATGAAAAAACTGACCGCCGTCGATATCGCTAAAAGCAAGATGAGCCAGGTAAACCTGATCGGGATTCCACGGGCTCTCTGACTTCACTCTTTGTGCCGGAGCAGTTGTGGCCTGTCGAAAAAAAGTCAGCTCAAATCCAAAGCGACGCCCATTCGCTGCTCGCACGTTTCCGGTGTAATACCACCACTCCGTCTGATAATCCGGATGACTGAAGTGGTCGCGCGGAAATTGAAATTGATAACTGGGCAAAGCCGCTTGCCAGCCTTGACCGCTCAGGAGAAGAACGCAGGGAAGCAGGCCCCCCAGCAGCCTAATCTTCATGAATCACTTCGATTGGCTGCAGTTGCGTAGCCGTTCGCGAAGGATAGAGGCCCGCCAGAACGGTAGCAGCATAAACTCCACTTAACGCGGTCAGCAGCATTCCTACGGGCCAGTGAAACTGAATCGTCCACCCGAACGACTGCTTGTTGATAACGAAAATCAGAATTAGGGAAAGCAAGGTCCCCAGCGCAAGCCCGATCACGTTCGCAAACAGCCCTAGCAGCCCCGCTTCGCACAGAATGATCTTTCGTATCTGGCCGCGAGCTCCGCCCATAAATCGCAGCAGCGCAAATTCTCGACGGCGGTCAAGCACCATCGCGAGCAGTGACCCCGCAATTCCCATCACAGCGACAAAGATCGCCACCGCCTCCAGTGCATAGGTAATGCGAAAGGTCCGGTCGAAGATGTCGATTGCCGCCCGCCGCAAAGTGCCATTTGAAAACACCAGCACCGCACGGCCTCCAACGATGCCGCCGATGCCCTCCCGCACTATAGAGGCCTTCGCATCCTTCTTCAGGTAAACCGCCAAATTCGATTCCGCCGGATCCGGCAAATATTTCAGCAGCGTGCGACGATCCAGAACAATGTAACCGCGCTCGGTCGAATAATCGTAGTAAACGCCGAGCACCTTAAAACTGCGCACCGCCCCAGCCAACGGCAAGCTCACCGTACCGCCTACACCAATGCGGTGCTTGTTCGCGAAGGGCTCACTCACCACTGCGTAGTCACCGGCCGGCAGCTTCGCTAAAATTTGCTCGCGGTTTTCACCGCGGAGAAATCGCGTGCTCGCCGCATTGCCCACGCTGCTGGACTCACCACCGGCCAGCGTCGCGGGCAGGCCTTCATAGGTGATTGGATAAGCGCGAAAGCGATCCACCGCGGCAACGCCGGGCAAATGTTGAATATGATCGGCAATGTCGGCGCCCATGGTCGGATGCCTGTCCGCTCCGGAGGAACCGGCTGGGCGCAGATAGAAATCAGCCTTTAGCTGGTTGTCCATCCACAGCCAGACCGTCTCGCGAAAGCTGCCCACCATAATGCCAACGCTTGCCGTCATTGCTACGGCCGTTGCTAAAGCGGCGGTCAGCACGGCGGTCCGTCCCAAAGATCCCGCTAGTGAACGCAGCGCGAGCGTCGCTTCCACGCCTAACAACTTGCCCGCAATGCCGCTCATCGCCCCTACGAAGAAGGTCACTATATTCGGAATCGCCAGCGCCGTTCCACCAATCAACAACAGCACCGCCACGTATGCAAAGATCGGCTGCCGCCCAATGGGAGGCAACTGCGACAGGCCCGCCGCTGCCAACAGGCTTGCTCCCGCCCAAACGATCGTACGTCTTGACCGGACCCTCGCTACATACTGCTCGCGTCCCCTCGCCATCGCTTCGACAGGAGGGATCAGAGCCGCTTCAAATGCCGGCGCCAGTGCAGCGAAAATCGACATCGCCAGGCCAAGCGCAACGCCAGTAGCGGCGGCAAACGGAGTCAATGTAATGGGCGATGGATGGCTACTGACATAAAGCGATTCAACCGTCGCTCCGATCAGTCGCACCGCCGCGATTGCCATCAGCCGGCCAATCAGCAACCCAAGCCCGCTCCCCACCACTGCATAAAACAACGCCTCTGATAGGAACGCGCCCGTCACCATTCCGCGCGTCCCACCGAGCGCCCGCACAATGCCGATTTCCCCCCGCCGCCGCACCACCGAAATCGAGATCGTGTTGTAAATCAGAAATGCACCCACAACCAGCGCGATATAACTCCGCACATGCAAATTCCACCGGAACGCCGAAAGCATTTTCCGGTTCGACTCTGTCTGGGCTCCACGAGGCTCAACCGTTACTGATTGCGGCAACTCCGAGCGTAAAACCTGCTGCCAGTGCTCGACTGTATTCGCGGCAGGAAGACGCACATCAATGCTGTCCAGCCTTCCGCCCTTACCGGTCACCTCTTGCGCAAGTCCGATGTCGGCAACGATGAAGCTTCCACTGTGAATCTGGCCCTTACCGGACTTCAACACGCCCGCAATCGTGTACGTGCGAAGAACATCGTTGATCAGCAAGCGCACACTTTGGCCCTTGCGCAACCCGAACTGGTCGCCCACCCAGATCGGACTCCCCGAATCAAGTTGCTGGGCCGTTCCGTCAGCCTGGTGCTCCTCCGAATCGCCGTTTCCATGCCCAATCAGATCCAGACCGATAAAGGGAACTGCCTCGCCCTTCCCATTCACCGACGCAAAATCTTCTATGCGTGGAGAAAAGTCGAACGGGTAAGGAAGTTGAACCAGTCGCGCCAGTAACTTCTCATCAACGCCGCCCGTTCCAGTAATTACCAGATCTGTTTGCCCGGTCAGCGATTCCATCGAAGAGTGAAAGCTTCCAGCCGCTGCTTGCCCGGCAAGATCGATCGCAATTACCACCGCCACGCCCAGCGCAACTGCCAGAGTGGTCAGCGCTGTCCGCACTGGCTCCCGCAGAAGCGGACGCAGCATCAATCGCCCAAAAAGAACCGCGCTGGCGTTCACCGCGACTCGACCGCCCGACGCACCGCCGACGTCTCCGCGATACCCCCGTCTCTCATCCGCACGATTGTGTCGGTTAGCTCCGCGCTTTCCATGCTGTGTGTCGCCATCACTACCGCGACGCCGAATTCGCGCGCTGTCTGTGAAAGCAGACTCAGCACCACGTCGCCAGTTGTCGAATCGAGATTTCCCGTCGGCTCATCGGCCAGCAATAGCTTCGGACGGTGCACCAGCGCTCGCGCAATTGCCACTCTCTGCTGTTGGCCGCCAGAGAGTTGATGGGGAAAGCGATCGGCCAACTCCGCTACTTCCACCCATCGCAAACGCTCGAGCGCCGCCTGGCGAACATCGCGCCCTTTCGCCAGCAGCAGAGGCAGCTCCACATTTTCGACAGCAGTCAACGTGTGCAACAGCTGAAACGACTGAAAGATAAAGCCAACCTTCTCTCGTCGCAATCTGGTCAGCGCTGCGTCGCTCAGGTTCGTCGTCGCTTCGCCGTCAAGCGCGATCTCGCCCGACGTGGGAAAATCCATCGCCCCGCAGAGATTCAGCAGCGTGGATTTGCCACAGCCGCTGCGACCCACCAACGCAACAAACTCGCCCGCCTCTACTTGCAGTGAAACGCCTCGCAGTGCCGCTACTGGAGCGCTCTCGGTCTGATACAGCTTCGTGACACCTCTCACTTCCAGCAAAGCCATGCACCTCCAGCATCTCAGCAGCTAAACTCAAAAGTGCTTTGGCAAAAATACTCGTTACCGGTGGCGCCGGCTACATCGGTTCTCACACGCGTTATTTTCTTGGAAAACAAGGACACTCCGTGCTGGTGGTCGACAATCTGTCACGCGGCCATAGTCATGTTGTCCCCGAAGGAATGCTCCATCGGATTGACTTGCATGACACCGAACAGCTCACCGCGCTAATGAAGAAAGAAAAAGTGGACGCGGTCATTCACTTTGCCGGGTACATCTCAGTTGGCGAATCGACCCAGCTTCCCGAGCTCTACTTCACCAACAACACATCTGGTTCTCTGTCGCTCTTCGACGCCATGCTCGCTGCCGATGTCAAACACGTGGTGTTCTCTTCTACAGCCGCCGCTTACGGAATTCCGCAACGTGTTCCTATCCCTGAAACCGAGCCCTTCGCGCCTATAAATCCCTACGGTGAGTCGAAAGTCATGGTAGAGGAAATACTCCAGTCGCTGGATCGTTATCGTCAGTTTCGCAGCGTACGCCTTCGCTACTTCAATGCGTGCGGGGCTGAGCCCGAAGCTGGACTCGGTGAAGAGCACGAGCCGGAAACTCATCTGATTCCGCTTATCCTGCGCGCCGTTTTGAACGGTAAGCCCGTTATTCTCTTTGGTGACGATTACCCCACTGACGACGGCACCTGCATCCGCGACTACATTCACGTCAGCGATTTGGCCGAAGCCCACATTTTCGCTGTCGAACACTTGCTCTCTGGCGGTAAGTCGGATGTCTTCAACGTTGGCACCGGAAACGGTAAATCGGTGAAAGAAGTTTTAGCCGCTGTTGAGCGAGTGACTGGCAAAAAAGTCCCGTTCACCATGGGGCCGCGCCGCGAAGGCGACCCGCCCAGTCTGGTAGCTGATTCGTCCCGGCTGCAAGCGCTTGGCTGGCGTCCCAAACGCGCAGATCTGGATCGGATCGTCTCCGACGCCTGGCAGTTTGCTCAAAAGATGAATGAGAGCGGGAGCTCTAACGATGTGAGTCGCTGAGTGCGCAGCGCAGCGCCATATCCCAGCTCAAGAATCGATAAACGCGAACCCCGGGTACCCAAACGATCCAGGCATTACCCATCTTGCAAATCTTTGGTTTCATGATTCTCCGCCTCTTCAGTACGCCTGAGCGAGACTAATTCTCAGAAGAATCTTGCCCTGAACTGCCGGAGAACTTGGCAGCCAGGATTATTACCTCGGCTCGCTCGCCTTATACTAAAATCCCTGCCGCGCGTCCCTCAACAAACCCTGGAAACACTGTTGCCAGCTGACGATTCCCCATTTGCTTACTGACGAGCTCGGAAAGAACAGTGCGGAAATCAGTGGTCACGTTCAGATCGCGGCCTTCGTAAAGCTCCTCTCTCTCCAGCCCTGGCCACTTCCCATACACTCGTCCCCCGCGCACGTTTCCTCCGAGCGTAAACATCACGTTCGCATGCCCGTGATCGGTTCCGCGGTCGCCGTTTTCTTTCGCTGTCCGGCCGAACTCGGACATCGTCACTACCGTGATATCGGCCATTCGCTCGCCCATGTCTTGTGAGAACGCGGCCAGTGCTCCACCGAAATCGTGCAGCAAGTTCGCCAACTGACCTGTATGTGGCTCCGGACCTACCTCGTTCACATGCGTATCCCATCCGCCCACGTCGGTAAAGGCAACTTCCAGCCCCACATCGGCCCGAATGATTCGCGCAATCTGCTGCAAACTCTGTCCTAGCCGGCCGCCCGGATATTTGGCATTGTTCGCCGGCACGTAAGGAGTTTTCTGGATCGACTGCATGATCTTGATGGCGTCAAATGTCTCCCGCCCCGTCCCATTTAAGACCTGGTCCACCGAAGTCCCATACATGCTCTCAAAGGTCGCCGCAGCTTGCGCATCTTTCACCTGAAAATCACCGATGCTGCTGATGGCTAACGCTTCATTCTTGCCCCGCAATGTCCGCGGCAAGTCCGGGCTTAAGCTGACCGCCCGCAACGCCGAGGCATGCGCTTCCGGCTTCATCGCCCGGTTCAGCCACCCGTCATAGGTCGCCTTCAATCCAGGCGTGCCCGACTCCATGTAATCCTGCGCATCGAAGTGCGACCGCGTCGGATCGGGCGAGCCCACCGCTTCAACAATGGCCAGCTGCTTCTGATCCCATAGCGGTTTTAGATCGCGCAATGCCGGATGGAGCCCAAAGCGCCCGTCGAGGTCGATCGCCGATCGCTCGGAACCGTCCGGCCTGGGAATCGCAATGCTTGGCCGCAATCCATAATACGCTGCATCGCCATGAGGCACAACAACGTTCAACCCGTCCACTGCGCCGCGCTGGAAAATGGCGATCAAGATCTTCTTCCGTTCGCTCGGCGCATCTTTGGCATAAACCGCCCGGCTTAACCAGGTCGGCACCGATCCCACTCCGAACATCGCCAGCGCAGCACTCTTCAAAAACACTCGTCGAGACGGCATCTGCTTCCCTTCTGCTTCTTTGAAACCCTCGCGTCCTTATCGCCGCTGAAACTCCGGCGACCCCAGGGCCAGCCCCGCAACCAGGCTCGGTATTTGCGGAGGTCCCGCTTTCGCATTGGCCGCTAGCTGCTTCTGCAACTCCGGGTCATTCAGCGTCTTAAGAATTGCCGCCCGTGTCTGCTCGCTTGGTTGCTGTTCCAGAATCTCTACAGCCAGATTCATCGGGTCGTTCTGCGCAACTGTCTGCCATCGGTCCAGGTTGACCATCACCCCAGGCACTCTGTTATGCGCCAACGCCAATCCAAAATTCATCCGTTCCAGCAACCCAGCCGAACTGATCCACTCCGCATTCGCGCTCGAGTACCCAGTCGGTTCGATCTTGCGATAGAGCGGCTCCCCCAGCTTTTGCAGCTCATTCGCCAGCAGGAAGGCCGAAGTCACATTCGCATCGGTTGCCCGCAACGCGCTCACCACCATTTCGAGCGGCGTCTTCACCTTGGCTCGGTATGCACCTTCGGACCAGAACTCAGGCGACGAAATCATGGTCGTCACGACCGCCCGCAAATCGCCATCGTCCTTTAGAAACGTCGCCGCCATTCGATTTACCAGTGACGGAGGAGGATCATCAGCCACAAAGCGTTTGGCCAGCTGCAACGAAACAAAGTGAGCCGTCGACGGATGGTGTGAGAGAATCTCAAGCACTCTAAGTCCATCACTCATGCCGCCGCCAGCCCGAATCGTCTCGCCGAGTACGACCTTCGGCCCTTTGTCGTGAACCTTATCGTTGTACACGAATTCACTGCCCTTCTTGGGATTGGCCACCGTCCATCCCGTGAAACACCGGGCCACGTCAATTACGTCATTCTGCGTGTATCCACCATCAACCCCGAGCGTGTGCAGTTCGAGCAGTTCGCGGCCATAGTTTTCATTTAACCCGCGCGCGCTTTTTTTCTTTCCTTGAGCGACTTTGTCCGGTGCTTCGGGGCCTACAGACTGCGCATTGTCCAGATAAAACAACATCGCCGGGCTTTTTGCGGTTGCTAGCAGCATGTCATAGAATCTCCCAAACACGTGCGGGCGGATCGCTTCCCTCTCGTAGCTCGGTACGAAATAACGGTCCGCGCCCTTGTCGAGGAAGACATTGAAGTGGTTGTACCAGAAGTCAACCAGCAACTCCTCGAATTGGTGATTGCTGTAGGTCGCCCGCAGCAGTTTTCCCTCACTTAAATCCGTAGCCACCACCAGCCGAGGATTCGTCGCCAGCATCAAGCGCCTGCGCAGCTCAACCGGTGCGATCGCAAACAGCTGCTGCCTTTGCTGCTGAGGGAGAGCCCATGCGAAATCCTGCGCCCGTTCTGGCGGAATCGATGCCAAAATGCGTTTCTTCTCCTCCGCTTTGCCACTCTTTAGCGTATTGATCTGCTCTGGAGTTAAGACATCGTCGAGCTTCACTCGCACATCTAAATCAGATAAGTCGTTGGG
>CAXTMN010000016.1:29770-31777 GCA_964245395.1 uncultured Bryobacteraceae bacterium | reverse complement strand
TCCCAATCGAATTAGCCGCCGCCAATGGTGCGTTTGTCTGCCCATTTTTTCTCTCTAAGTATCGGTCAGCCAGGCGGAGAACAATAGCTCGCAACTCCGGGTCTTCTGGCAGTGTTCCCCGGCCCCGTGCTACTGCTGCAATCATCTGTGGTGTTGGGTAATGAACATATGTATCGCGAATGCTCATCCGCAACGTTTCTAAGGGCCGAAGCCGCTGCTCTAAGATCGGGTCTTCCGGAACCTTCTCCGGATGCAGCTCCCGATCAAGCCACTTCTCCAGGCCTATCCGTCTCACTTCTGCCAAGTCTCCCGGACATGGACCAAACGTCAATCGTTCCAGCGCGTGGTTTGGCTGCTCATCGGAAAGCAGCGGTTTGGAAAATGCAACGTACCGTGGCGGGTTCGCGCTGGCTTTTATCTTCTTCAGCTTCTTGCCGGCGGCGACGGCAAGAACCGGGCTGAGCAGCAGAATTAACCCAGCGACCACTTGGCAAACTCGGGGCTCTAACCGCGCCTTCACATATCTAATGACGGAAAACACCCCGTTCCGGTTGACGAGGAGCTAAACGGTTGCCTGACTCCGCGAGTTATAGCTTTTCGAACTTCAGGACGTTGCCGTTCATGCAATAACGCAGGCCTGTTGGCTCTGGACCATCATCGAAAACGTGACCAAGATGCGCTTCGCATCGACGGCATCTCACTTCCGTGCGCAGGCCCATGCTGTGATCGATCGCAGTCTCGATATTCTCGTTTGCGACCGGTTTCCAAAAGCTCGGCCAGCCCGTGCCCGATTCGAATTTCGTATCGGAGCTGAAAAGAGCGTTGTCGCAACAGACACAACGGTACAGTCCCTTAGCGTGGTTGTTCCAGTTCTTGCCTGTATAGGGAACCTCCGTATCCGCCTGACGAGCAATGTTATACTCCTGCGGACTGAGCCGTTTCTTCCACTCACCATCGCTGAATACAACCTTCTCGACTCTCACCAATCCTTGGACATTTCCTGACCGATCAAACCGAACCACAGAGACCTGGGACTGTTGCGGTTCAGCCATCAACCGACAACAACCCATGATTGCTCCAGTGCTAAACAGTGTCCAAAAATTCCTCCGGTTCATGTTTTCCACCATCATCGCCTCTGTAAGTGATTCGTTTCTTCTGCTAAAAAGTTACATAATCAGCGGTTTAGAGTGGCGCTGGACATCAACCACGACCAGGCGGGTGACTTGAAGGAAATTTAAGTGATCGTGAGTGATCCTATTAGACATGGCCAAACGTTCTAACGAGAAGCGACTCATTTTAGTGACCGGAGCGACAGGTAATCAAGGCGGAGCCGTGATCCGGCATCTGCGGGAAAAGGGCTTTGCGGTTCGCGCTCTCACGCGCGATCCAGAGAAACCAGAATCACGGGCGCTGATCGACCAGACCGGTGTCGAAGTCGCTCGCGGCGATTACGAAGACAAACCCTCTCTTTTGCGCGCGCTTGAAGACGTACACGGCGTATTCTCGGTGCAAACCCCCTTTGAGGGCGGTGTGGAGGCCGAAGTACGCCACGGAATAGCTCTCATCGACGCAGCCCACAACTCTGAGATCAGCCATTTTATTTACAGTTCCGTAGCCAGCGCGGACCAAAACACCGCAATCCCTCATTTCGACAGCAAGTGGAAGATCGAGGAACACCTTCGCGGAACCGGAATGCCTTATACGATTGTGCGTCCGGTGTACTTCATGGAGAACTGGCTGGGCATGAAGGACCAGATTGCTCAAGGAGAGTTGAAGTTGCCGCTCACCCCCGAGACTATTTTGCAGCAGGTAGCAGTTGACGACATCGGCGCTTTCGTTGCGATGGCCTTCGAACACCCTGGCAAATGGCACGCAACCGCAACGGATCTCGCAGGTGATGAACTATTTATTGATCAGATCGCTCAAATCTTAGGAGCCAGCTATTCTCAAATACCCTGGGAAGACTTTGAAAAGCAAGCAGGTCCAGAAATGACTGTGATGTTCAAA
>CAXTMN010000016.1:3130-29736 GCA_964245395.1 uncultured Bryobacteraceae bacterium | reverse complement strand
GAGTTACCCGCCCTCATGGGTTTCCAGCGTTGGCGGAACACCTACTGGCCGGTAACGGCGTAACAGGTTTCGAACCTCCCAGGGTGGCGAGTTGAGAAGGGCAATTCTTGTGACAAGGCGCCGAATCCGGCAAGTACAACGTGATAATTTTCGTACACGGGGATATAGATAGCGAAAAACCGGCGATATACTAGCGGTGAAATGAACAGCCGTCGTGATGCGTTGCGCCTTGTCGCTATTGCGTCTGCCGCCCTTCCCTCGCTTCGGTCGAATCAGGAAACGAAGGAGAAGGAAGATCAGCCTGGTCACATGCATTCCGGACCAGCGATCAAGGTGCCTTCCCCTTCGAAGCCAACCTTTTTTCAACCCGCTGAATTCGCAACGGCCGAAGCACTGAGTGAGCGCATCATTCCGCGCTCGGATACGCCCGGCGCTAAAGACGCTGGCGTCGCCTTGCTAATCGACAAAGCGATCATTGCCAGACCATCGCTTGGGCCCACGTGCCGGGCCGGGTTGGCCGATCTGAACTGGCTCGCCAGCAGCAATTACGGCAGCAAGTTCACTGCTCTGACCGAAGCCCAGCAGATTACCTTACTTACGCCTCTGAGCATCGACACCCAATCCCCGCTCGGGAAGTTTTTCGAATTGTTCAAGGGCCTGACTGTCGACGCCTATTACAAGACAGAAGCTGGTCTCAAGACCGAACTCGGCTGGCACGGGAACGCCTATCTGAAAGAGTTCGTCGGCTGCGATCATCCCGAGCATCAATCGTAAGGCTCTCTGTATATGCGAGTCCAAAACAGTCCCGCGGTCCACGACGTTCTCATCATCGGAAGCGGCGCTGCCGGCGGAATGGCCGCCTGGAATCTGACGCGTAAAGGCATCAGCGTTACGCTTCTCGATGCCGGTCGGAAGTTTAACCAAAGCGAGTTCTGGAGTCACGTCAAGCCTTGGCAATGGCAGCAGCGATTGGATGCCGGCGAGAAGCCGCCGCCCATTGTTCTTGACCCTGCCGAGCAGCCTTACATCACACCCCTGGGACAGGACTTCGCGCTGACCCGCGTCTGGGGCCGGGGTGGCAAGACCAACATCTGGGGCCGCGTCAGTTTACGCTATTCCGATCTCGATTTCACAGGCCCCGAGCGCGACGGCTGGGAGATACCCTGGCCAATCCGCTATAGCGATGTAGCGCCTTACTACGATCAGGTAGATCAACTGATCGGCGTATGCGGTGGTGACGACGATCAGGATTCGCTGCCGGGCAGCCGCTATTTCCTGCCTCCTCCGCCCCCTCGATGCGGTGAACAACTGATCAAGCGTGCTGCCAAAAGCATTGGCATCGATGTAGTCCCCATACGCCGGGCTGTGCTAACGCGCGATCATAACGGTCATCCCAAGTGCCATTATTGCGGCGCATGCGGCAGCGGTTGCGATGTGGGCGCTTTCTTCAATTCGTCTGACTATCTCCTGGAGCCTGCTTTCAAAACGGGAAGGCTCACCATTATCAACAATGCGGTCGCAGCACGTATCCTGGTCGATGACGGTGGTCTGGCCAATGGGGTTCAATACTTTGATCGCTACACGAAAGACGAACACACCATCTTCGGCAAGCGGGTGATTGTCGCGGCTTCCTGCGTCGATTCCACTCGCATTCTTCTGAACTCGACTTCACCACGCTACCCCAATGGTATTGGCAACTCATCGGATGTGATTGGACGCTATCTATCCGAACAGATTCGCTTCACCATGCATGGATTTGCTCCGGAATTGCTGGGTGGCAAAATCTACAACGACGACGGCATCGGAGGAGCGCACATCTATATGCCGCGATTCAATCACCGCGATGGACGAAAGCGTGATTACCTGCGCGGCTTCGGCTGTCAGTTCTGGTATACCGGTGCGCAATCCGATCTCTCCTACGCCAAGAGCATCCCCGGTTTCGGACTCGACTTCAAGAAGGCTGTGAAGCAGCGCTATCCAGCTGTGCTGGCACTCCACCCCTTTGGCGAAGCATTACCCAAGGCAGAAAACCGCATCACCACCAAAGGCTCGCCTCTCGATCAATATGGTGTTCCAATATCACGGATTGCCTACACGACAGGCGAGAATGAACGCCGCATGTCCTTGGACATGTACACCACGATGCTCGAAATCCTTCATGCTGCCAAGGCCGAAACGGTACCGTATCAATCGGGCCACCTTGAACCAAATGGCAGCGCCATTCACGAACATGGTACTTGCCGCATGGGTACGGATCCGAAGCGCTCCGCCCTCAATGCGTTCAATCAAATGCATGATGTTAAAAATGTGTTCGTAGTAGACGGCTCGGCCTTTACAACCGCGTCAGAAAAGAATCCAACGCTCACCATCCTCGCTCTTGCGTGGCGCTCGACGGACTACCTGGCGGCCGAGATGCAGCGCGGCAATCTTTAGGGTGATGGTGTAATCTTCTGCGCCGCAGGTGGGCTGCGAGTAATCCAGTCGCTAGGCCGCGTTAACACGCCGCTTTCGCCGTGGTCACGATCCTGGTACAAACTTCGTCCCGGTAGTGACCGTTCCGAGACATAGGTAACAGAACGTCCCGGAGACATGGGTAACACTTCATTCCCCAAAGGGGGATGAAAGCCATGCCATGGAAGGAGAGTTCTATGATCGGCGAACGGATGCGTTTTGTGATCCGGCTCGAGGACGGCGAGAGTATGGCTGCGCTGTGCCGTGAGTTCGGGATCTCCAGAAAGACCGGCTACAAGATCTTCGAGCGCTATGAAGAGTGTGGTCAGGAAGGATTGAGCGACCGGACGCGGCGGCTACTGTTCTGAATTGCCTAGCGCCGAAACGACAAGAGCGCAAACGGCAAGAGTCAGTTTACCGCTGATCCAGACGCGACATCGATAAGCAGCCACTACAGAGGCAGTAGCTAATTTTTGGTGTCGGGTAGTCAATCCAGAATCAGATCCGAGGAACTCACTTGTACGGATAGCGCGTTGTACGGCAGAGTGTTTTTACGAGCTTAGGACCGATAAAGGCATGGTGACAAGGGAATAGCAATGTTGAAGTCACCCTACCACATAGGATTTTCTCAGCCAGTGAGCGCTCTAGGCATTCGCAGCTTTGACCGTTTCGAGCTGCACCAAGAACTTCTTAAAGCGCGGAAGCTCACGAAGAGGATCATAAGCGGGCGAAACGCTAGCTGATGCCAAATATGGCTCACCCTCCTCGAGGGCAATCATTAACCAATCTATGCTGCTCTCGTAGTTTTTCAACGCTATTTCCAACCAGGCGATGGCAACTGCTGGAGCATAGCCGGTTTCTCTCCGTTGCTTTAAGTCGCATGACACCTCAGTAGCCTCACGCTCATCCCCCGCGCTGGCTGCTATAAAGGCCGACATTGCCGACTCCACTAATTGAGGAGGTCCTGGCGGCTTGAAGCGATCGACAAGCCTCAGTGCCTGGCCAGGCTTGCCTATGGCGATAAGAGCGAAAGCCGAATAGAAAGCAGTGTAGGGGTCGGCGCAGACGTTTAGGCCAGCCTCTCCCGCGGAAATGCATTCCTCGAACCGCCTCGCGTAGTAGAGAGCTTTGGTCAGATGCATATGCGTTCGTACCTGCGTTGGATCCAGATCGACTGCCGTTTTTGCTTCATTGATGGCTTTATCGTGTTGCCCGCGGCAATAAAACAATTGGGCTCGGATCATTCGCACGAAAGGGTTGCTCTCTTCCAATTTCATTGCGCTCTGGCTTGCGCGCTCCGCCTCCTCCCAGCGCCGTTGAAAAGTTCTAAGCATCGCGAGAGTATTGAACACCATGGCAGACCTTTGAGGACACCCCAGCCCCTTGGCGAGATAGATATCCGCTTTTGCAAAGGCATCTAACGGGCGGAGGTCGTCCACAAGACAACGCAGTATGTGGACGAGGGCCGCGCCATGATAGGCCAAAGGATAGGACGGATCAAGCTGAATCGCTTCCTCAAAATAAGCAAGCGATTTAATCATCGACTCGTGGCTATGGGGAGAGATTACATGGTGCCCCTTCAAGTAAGCTGTCACAGCCGCTGACCTTGGCAACGGACCAATGAACCGATACCCGCGCTTAGGAACAGTCTCAATCCAGAGAGGTGTTTTAGCTACGTCATCAAGGGCATCGCGAAGCCGGCTGATCGCTGAATTTAATCCGTTCTCGAAATCGACAAAGGTGCGGTCGCCCCAGAGTCGGGTGCGCAAGTATTCACGGGACATCACCTCGCCTGGGCTGCTCAACAGGGTGAGCAGCACCTGAAACGGCTGCTCCCGCAATAGGACCGGGACTCCATGCTTCAGGAGGCGGCCGGAGATGGAATCCACCTCGAAAGATCCAAACTGGTATCGCAACCCTAGCCTCCGTTACTCCCACGTCTTGTCAAGGTTTTTCTAAGATCGGGACTATGGTCAACCATGGCAAACTGAGCCTGCGATGATTTCTCCAAAACTCTCCATCACATTGGTTTCTATTTTATTGATTACGTTTGCAACAGCTGCGGTGAATGCAGCCATGCCCGACGACGCCGCAGCAGGCGTCGCCATACACGCGCTTGTCGATCGATTCGGCGAGGCAGCAAACGCGAAGAATGTAAAGGCGTTCGGCTCGGTTTTTGCAGAAGATAGCGAGTTCACAAACCCCGTAGGCATGTCGGTCAAAGGAAGAACCGCCATTGAGCAGTTTCATTCGGCCCTTTTCTCTGAATCGAACCGGCCTTCTTTCGCGCACGCTCATCTGACGGTGCTCGGAACCAGCATCCGTTTTGTTCGCCCTGATGTCGCTGCAGTCGATGTGAAATGGGAGCAAACCGGAGCAATTTCTCCTGAGGGAAAGCCGTGGGGAACGCGTCGAGGGATTTTGAGCTGTGTAGTAACCAGAGACAACGGCGAGTGGTTGATTGCGGTGTGGCACAATTTAGAACTGCTACCTTCGCCATAGTCTCTAAAGATGAATTGAAAGCTGGGAGACGTCAATGAATAATCAAGCCGTGCTCCTGTGGGGCTTTCTGCTAAATCTGGCCTTGGCGGCAAATGGACAGAGCCTCTTTCAGATTCCTGATGGAGTCTCCACCAGATGGGCAAGCCCAGAGAACCCCAAAAGTGAAGCTGGTCGAGGAGCGCAAGCCAATGGCGGACGAAAGGGGGCAGCGGCGGTTCCCTTGAAAGGGAACGAGCAATTGGTGCTGGCGCAGTCGGAAGGCGTAAGTGGAACGATTCGACGAATTTGGATCACAGTAAGCGATCGAAGCCCGGCCATGCTAAGAGGCTTGAAAATTGAGATGTTCTGGGATGGATCTAAAAGACCAGCCGTGAGCGCGCCCCTGGGAGATTTCTTCGCGTTCGGATCCGGACACATGGCCGCTTTCAATCCGCCCTTTTTTCGAGTCCCGAAGGCAAGAGCTTCGACTGCTTCATTCCTATGCCCTTCAAGACGGGCATGAAAATTGTGATCACAAACGAGAGCGCAAAAGACTTACAGCTTCTCTTCTACGACGTCGATTACACGATCGGCGATAAGCACGGCAAGGAGGACCTTTACTTTCACGCCCACTTTGTTCACCAAAGCCCGACGGAACTGAAACGTGATTTCGAAGTTCTACCCAAGACTGAGGGAAAAGGCCGCTTTCTGGGAGCTAGCTTTGGAGTCCGGGCGAATCTGAAGTTATATGGGCACAACTGGTGGGGCGAAGGCGAAGTCAAAGTCTATGCCGACGGCGATCAAGCTTTACCCACCTTGGCCGGCACCGGAACAGAAGATTACGTCGGCAGTGGCTGGGGGTTAGGTCAGTTCTCTCATCTTTACCAAGGCGCTCCCTATATCGATGAGCCTGGAGGGGTTTATAGCTTCTATCGCTTCCATATCCCTGACCCGATTTACTTCCAGAGTCGGATCAAAGTGACAATTCAGCAGATCGGTTATGTTCTCGATGACAGCGTCGTCCTTTTCAAGAGTGGAACACGTATCTATCGGGCGGGGCCGAACCAGGATGAGATGAAAGAAGGTGAACGGGGAATGTTTGAGAGACAGGATGACTGGGCTGCAGTTACCTATTTCTATCTGGACAGAGCAGAGGATATGCTGCCCGAAATTGAATCACCGGAAAAGCGCATGAAAGAGATGAGCCGGGATGGTCCGCTATTCGGTCAAACCCAGTAAGGCCTAGTCCTCCATTCAGATAAAAGTAAGCTCACTAAGAAGCCGACGGCCGAAGTGACTTGCAAGTGGGACGCGGTTACATCATGAGTGACGGTCTTATCAAAGGTTTGGCTTACCCGCCCCTTGGCGACACTCAGGAGTTGCCGTCGCTATGCAACCATCGCACTACTCAGGAGTCGAGATAAATCTCGCAGAGTTTCTTTAACGCCGGGCCGAATTTAAGGCTGTCGTAAGCAAATAGAATGTCTATGAATATGCTGCAGTTTCTAATCGTCCTCAGCATTGTAATTTCGTTTCCGCAGGCGAGCGCGCAAGGCGCGGGCGATCAGCCGCCGGTCAGATAAATAGAGCGCGAATTTTACCTGCCTTACTCAATGGCAGCGCCGCATGGTATGGATTCGCCGGCGGATATTCAAGAGCAATGTTGATACTCCGAAGACTGAACGATCAGCTAGGCGAGTGGCACTGTCTTTGGGAACGAAGGATCTCTTGGAGGAGTGGGCCAACGGCCTTGTCTCGGGCAAGGACAGTTGGTTATTCCCGTCGACGACGCTGACCACGCCGGTTAGGCTCAACAATTTGTGGCGGAGGAACTTCGCTCCAAAACTGAAGCCTATCGGTTTGGAATGGGCAACGTTCCAGGTTATGAGACGGTCGTTCGCGAGCTTGGCAAAGGAAGCTGGCGTCGACGCTCATACCCGGTCGGCTCACATGGGCAACAGCGTCGATGTAAATGAAAACGAATACGCCGTAAGCAGTTTCGAGTCTCGATTGGCGGCGGTTCGAAAATTGGAGTCTGCAGTCGGCCGTTTGACCGCAGCCGGGGGGGTCTCAGAAGGACTTCTCGCAACCCGAAACTTAGCGAGGAATTGGGAATCGGAAGGCTTGAAGGAGTTAGTGGAGTTCGGCGGGACTGAGTGGAAACGCTAAGTTGTGAAAACATGGAGCGGGAGACGGGATTCGAACCCGCGACATCAACCTTGGCAAGGTTGCACTCTACCAGCTGAGTTACTCCCGCAGAGAGGGTCTACCTGACATTCTCGAACGATCCTGTTGTGAAGTCAATTCATCTGATTGCAACCCGAGGATTTATCAGCTGCACCCCGCCTGACAGATCTGCAAATTCCTGAAAATACGCCCCGCACTTCTCGTGTAAGTAGTACAGTACAAACCACTTATACTTTACACAGATTTGTGTTTGAAATTGCAGTCCCTGTGCTAGACTGAATTTCCGAACAGGCCAAAGACACTTCTCCCAAATCCCGCTTCCGCCGCTCCTCGGCCGTACATAGCCTCTCACTGACAGAACGCTAGCGATCTTTTTCCACACCTGCGGAAAAGATGTGGGAAAACTTTGCCTTTTGAGATTGAGTATTTGTGCAGGAGTCTTACATTGGGTGACGCTTGGGACCAAATAAAGACGTGGCTGGCTGCTAAGCTCAGCGAGGGAGCGTACCAGAATTGGATTTCTCGTACTGCTTCCGGAGCGTTCCATGATGGCGAGTTGATCGTTCGAGTTCCTGATGAAACCGCCGAGGCCTGGATTCGTCAGGAATATTCGCCGCAGATTCGAACCGCGATTGAAGAACTGAAGCTTCCTGTTCGCAAAATTCGCTATACAGTTGATTTTCTGCCCGCCATGGCAGCTTCTGCTGCTGCCGGATATGGCGGTGCACGCTTCTCGGGCCACGCTGCCAGTCCTTCTCCTGGCGCTGAGCCGCTTTTTGAGAAAACTGCCAACTGGCTAAATCCACGGCTGACCTTCGATACTTATGTCGTTGGCTCGTCAAATCAACTGGCCCATGCTGCTGCTCAGGCTGTCGCGAACACTCCGTCCCGCAGCTATAATCCGCTTTTCGTTTATGGTGGCGTAGGCATCGGAAAAACTCCCCTGATGCATGCTATCGGCCGTAGCCTGCTGGACAACTACGCCGGCCTGAACGTCGTCTACACCTCGAGCGAGCGCTTCATGAACGAGATGATTACCTCGATCAAGCTCGATCGCATGCCGCTGTTCCATCGCCACTATCGATCGGCTGATGTGCTCCTCATTGACGACATCCACATCATCGCCGGTAAAGAACGCACCCAGGAGGAGTTCTTTCACACCTTTAATGAGCTTTACGACCATCAAAAACAGCTCGTCATTTCCAGTGACTCCGCACCCAATCAACTGCCCGGCCTGGTCGAGCGCCTCCGCTCCCGTTTTGAGTGGGGCCTGATCGTCGATGTCCAACCTCCCGATCTCGAAACCAAGATGGCCATCTTGGATAAGCGCGCCGACTCGGAAGGAATCGCCCTTCCCCAGGATGTCCGCATCTTTATCGCTACCAAAACGAAGTCCAATGTCCGTGAGCTAGAAGGCGCCCTTACGCGCCTGATCGCTGTTTCCTCGGTCACCGGCCAGCCCATCAGCCTGGCCATGGCCCAACAGACCCTCAAGCATCTCAACACCTCTCCGGAAAAGCGTATTTCCGTTGAGTCCATTCTCCGCGCTGTAGGAGAACGGTTTGGCCTCCAGCCGGCTCAACTCAAGATGAAAAGCAATACTCGCCAGATTGCCTATCCGCGCCAGATCGCCATGTACCTGGTCAAAGAGCTGACCCATGCGTCCCTTCCGGAAATCGGTCGCTACTTTGCCGGCAAGCACCACACCACAGTGCTGCACTCTGTTCAAAAAATTGAAGACCTGCGGCACAAGGATGATGATTTGAACAACCTTCTCCATTCCTTAATCAATTCGCTCCACTAGGTTTATGCACTTTTTCACAGACACTACTAGGACCAACCTGTTACCAGGTGTTGAAATCTCTCCCAAGCTGGCTTCTTCCGCAATGATTGCGCCCGAAATCCACAGAGATCAATACGAGAAACCTCTTGATTTGCTATACTTTAGAGAGAAATCAACATTTCCTCAGCCCCTACTATTACGGTTCTAGAAACTAGCCTATTTATAACGGTTTAGAAGATTAGTCCATCGGGTACAGTATCAGAAGCCAGGAAGCATTTAACTAGTCACTATGGAATTCGCTGTTAGCAAGTCGGATCTGGTACGAGAACTCGGGTTAACTCAGGGAGTGGTCGAAAAAAAGACGACGATCCCCATACTTTCGAACATTTTGGTCGAAACAGACGGCGACAAGGTCTGGCTGACTGCTACCGACCTTGAGCTCGGTATTAAGTGCGCCTGCCCCGCCCGGATCAAGCGAGAAGGCGCTGGTACAATTCCGGCCCGCCGGCTTCTCGACTACGTGCGCTTGCTGCCCGATGCCGACGTGCAAGTCAAATTAGGCGAAAACCAGTGGGCCAGCTTTGTCTGCGGCCGCTCCCGTACCCGTATCGCCGGTATGTCCCGCGAGAGCTTTCCAGAGCTTCCCGAAATGCCAGAGCAACTGGCTGAGATCCCCCTGGGTGTTCTCTCTCAGATGATTGCAAGCACCATTTTCGCCATCTCTGCCGAGGAGTCTCGCTTCACCCTGAACGGCGCTCTCCTGATCCTGAAAGAAACCGGCCTGGTCATGGTCGCCACGGATGGTCATCGGCTTGCCCTGGTTGAAAAGCAGGTTGCTCTCCCCGGTCTGGCGGGAGCCTACCGGGCACTCTTGCCCCGTAAAGCCATGAGTGAAATTCTAAAGTTGGCCAACGACGATCCCTCCAAGCCCATTCAGTTCTCAGGCAACGAGAATCACCTTTTCTTCCGCATCGATCAACGCCTTCTGCTAAGCCGGAAATTGACCGGTAACTTCCCCGATTATGAACGTGTTCTGCCCAAAGAACATCCCCATGTGATCCAGGTCGGTAAAGATGAACTGAAGTCTGCCATTGAGCGCGTTGCCCAGTTTGCAGATGAGCGATCCCGGGCTATCCGGTTTCAGGTCCTCAATGGCGAACTTAAGGTCCATTCTTCAATCTCCGAAACTGGCGAAAGTGAAGAGACGATCCCCATCGATTACAGCGGACCCGATGTAGAAATTGGTTTCAACGCGCAGTACTTGATCGATTTCCTGCGCGCCGTGGACGGAAGTGAAGTTCAGTTCCACTTTAAGGACGCTAACAGTGCGGGTGAACTTAGGCCCCACGCCGCGGCGTCCGGTACCGTTTATCGCTACGTCGTGATGCCGATGCGCATCTGACACCGCGATCAGAAAAGAAAGGTCATCTAAGCGAGTCCGGCAATGTAGTGGATCTTGCTTTATTGAAAATATGGCGACAGTAGCTCCTCCAAACGATAATTACGATTCCACTAGTATCAAAGTCCTCGAAGGTCTTGAGGCTGTGCGCCTTCGCCCTGCCATGTACATCGGTTCTACCGGCGAGATGGGGCTCCATCACCTGGTCTACGAAGTCGTTGACAATTCGGTCGACGAATCTCTAGCCGGTCATTGCACTGAAATCGGTGTCACCATTCACATCGACAACTCCCTCACGGTCGTTGATGACGGTCGTGGTATTCCTGTCGACATTCACGCCGAGGAGGGCGTCTCCGCCGCCCAGGTCGTGCTGACCAAACTGCATGCGGGGGGCAAATTCGACTCCAATACCTACAAAGTCTCCGGCGGTCTTCATGGAGTCGGGGTTAGTTGCGTCAACGCTCTTTCAGAAACGCTCCATCTGGAAGTCTGGCGCAAAGGTGCAACCTGGGAGCAGGATTACGAACGTGGTGCTCCCAAAGCGCCCCTTGCACGCACCGGTAAATCCCCGAAAACGGGTACCAAGATTACCTTCAAGCCCGATTCCACCATCATGGATGCCACCGAATTCAATTTCGATACTTTGGCCGGGCGGCTTCGGCAACTTGCCTTCCTCAATAAAGGCCTTAAAATTACGCTCACCGACGAGCGTGGCGAAGACATTCGCTCGGAAGAGTTTTTCTATAGCGGCGGTATCGCTGAATTCATCAAGCATCTTAATCGCGGGAAAGCGGTTCTCCACGAAAAACCCATCCATTTCGAAGGCGACCGCGAACTTGCCAACGGTGGCAAACTCACCATCGAAGTGGCCTTGCAGTACAACGATTCCTACTCGGAAACTCTCTTCAGTTTTGCCAACAACATCAACACCGTCGATGGTGGATCTCACCTGAGTGGCTTTCGCAGCGCCTTGACCCGCACCATTAATGCCGTGGCGCAACAGAGCGGCCTGTTGAAAGATCAAAAGGACAACCTCACGGGCGAAGATGTTCGCGAGGGACTTACCGCTGTGGTTAGCGTCAAGCTTCCCCAGCCCCAATTTGAAGGGCAAACCAAAGGCAAACTAAACTCCGACATCCAGGGCTATGTCGTCAATCTCGTCAACGAAAAACTGACCGAGTTCTTCGATAAGAACCCGGCCGTAATGAAGAAGGTCATTGGCAAATCTCTCGAGGCTGCTCGAGCCCGGGAAGCGGCCCGTAAAGCGCGCGATCTCACCCGTCGTAAAGGCGCACTCGATTCGGGTGGTCTGCCGGGCAAACTTGCCGACTGCCAGGAGCGTGATCCCGATCGCTGCGAACTCTTCCTTGTTGAAGGAGAGTCGGCCGGTGGTACGGCCAAATCCGGTCGCGATCGCCGCAATCAAGCCATACTGCCGCTCAAAGGCAAAATCCTGAACGTCGAAAAGGCACGCTATGACAAGATGCTCGGTCACGAAGAGATTCGCGCCATGATCACTGCTATCGGAACCGGTATCGGTAAGGGCGAAGACTTCGACATGGCCCGTCTTCGCTACGGCAAGATCATCATCATGACCGACGCTGATGTCGATGGTTCCCACATCCGCACTCTCCTGCTTACGTTCTTCTTCCGCCATATGCAACAGCTCATCACTCGCGGAAAAGTCTTCGTCGCCCAGCCGCCTCTTTATCGCATCAAAAAAGGCAAAAGCGAGAAGTACATCAAAGACGACAAAGAATTCACACGCGAAATCCTGCGGCGTGCGACAGAAAACCTTACCGTCGAACTGCCTGGTCCCGATGGTGAGTCTGTGGCCATCGAAGGCGGTGATCTGCGCAGCTTTCTCATGTCGCTCGATGAGCTGGCTCAGATTACCAAACGCCTGGAGCGCCGTGTTCGCGATGGACGCGTCGTCGAAGTCCTGACTGATGTCAGCTTGCCTATCGACACCAAAGCCGATTTACAGGTTGAAGAGAATGTTCGCGCCCTTGCGGTTAAACTCGCTGCCACAAAGCTTGACGTTACGGTGCAGCGCGAGGAAGAACACTCTGCTTGGATGGTCGGCTACAAAGACCCTACCAACGCCACCCGGTACATCAATACCGAGTTCCTTACTCTCCCTGAGTTCCGGCGTCTTCGCGCCGTCGCCAAACAGATTGCCCGCTATAACACGCCTCCTTTCACTATCGTGAAGGATAACCGTCGCGAGCTGATACAAAACTGGCGCGACTTGCTGAATACCGTGAAAACCGAAGGCACTCGCGAAGTGAACATTCAGCGTTATAAGGGCCTTGGCGAAATGAATGCGGAACAGCTCTGGTCAACCACGATGAATGCTGAAACGCGCACCCTTCTTCAGGTCGATCTCAAAGACTTCGCCGAAGCCGAACCCATTTTCTCCACGTTAATGGGCGAGGATGTCGAAAGCCGTCGCCACTTCATCGAAGAAAACGCCCTCGACGTTCGCAATCTCGACGTATAGTTTCACTGTTTGGGTGCAGCCGCTTGGCCTCGCTTCCTGCTTTGCGGCGTTACGACTTTGTCTTCTCGCCGCATTACACTCATATGAGTGAAAACGTTCTTACTGCTTGTTCTAACCGCCGCAGTCCTCCCCTTGGCTGCAGGTGCTCAAGACGTCAAACCCTTCCTTGGACGCTGGGACATGACCGTTACTCCGGCTACCGGAGCCCCGTACCCCCAGTGGATGGAACTCACAGAGACTAATGGCAAGATCGAAGGCCGTGTCCAACCCCGTGGTGGCGCATGGCGTCCGATTGCAGGCGCTAATTTCGCATCCGGCAAGCTCCTGATCTCTGTTGCCACTGCTGGCCGCGGGCCTGCCATCAGCTGGGAACTCACCTCCGTCTCTGCTAACGACCTTACAGGAGTTGAAAGGCGCGGTGACGCTACCGGGCCCGCCCTCGTCGGCGTTCGCGCACCTGTTCTCGACCGCCCCATGCCCAAACAGTGGTCTGAACCGCAGCCCTTGTTCGACGGGAAGGACCTCGCCGGCTGGGAGCCCATTGGCAATGTCGACAACAACAAGTGGGTCGCCCGCGACGGTGAACTTGTCAATGACAACCCCGAGGCGCCCGGCCAGCGCGGCCACGGTGCGGCTAATCTTAAGACCACTTCCAAATTCCAGGATTTCAAGCTTCACATCGAAGTGAACTGCCCCGAAGGTGGCAACAGCGGCATCTATCTTCGCGGCCGTTATGAAGTTCAGGTCGGCACGGAAGGAGGCACGCAGCCCTCTCACGAAATGGGCGCAATCTATAGCTACTATCCGCCGCCTTCCGGAGCGGAACTTGGGCTTGGCAGGTGGACCACCTTTGACATTACCTTTGTCGGTCGCCACGTCACCGTGCTGCGCGACGGCAGGATGTACCACAATAACGTCGAGATCCCCGGCCCTACCGGCGGGGCACTCGATAGCAATGAAGCCGAGCCTGGTCCCTTCTTCCTCCAGGGTGACCACCATGGCATCGTTCGATACCGCAACATCACCGTCTCGGTCCCGAAAGAGTAGCTGCGCCCGGGCTTCACGCTTGTAGTTACTCCGGCAGGCATTCCAACCTCACGTTGTGCTTTCCATTCACCAGATCCCAGCGAAGCTTGACGTCGGTCTTTGCTGGAATCACCTCCAACGCTGTCGTTTCAAAGCACACCGGTGTAGTGGTCTGCTTCGCTCTGCTGAGATCGCTCCGAAGTTGTTCCCATCTCCGTCCTGGCGCGAAGTACTTTAGATACCAATCGTCCGGATCGAAGACCCGGTAGTACACCACAGCGGATTTTGGCAGTTCTTTATCGATTTTCTCTGCCAGCGCCAAGACCGGATCCGCAGCGGAATGCGAGTGGGGAAAGATGAATGCTCCGAAATTCCAAGCCATCAGTGCCAGGCTAATCGCGGCACAGGATCGTTCATGCGCCCTCAGCTTCGGGCGCGCGGCAATGCCGATTCCGATCAACAGGACAATGGGCGGCCAGACAAAAAGCTTGTAGAAGGCGTTTCCTGGCTCGAACCACGAAAGAAACAAAGCGTAAGGCAGCAGCCACGCCCATAAAACGGGCGCGACTCGATTCCCATTTACCGGAAGATTATCAGTCGATGAGTGCCGCCACAGCCAGACTGCGTACGCGACTAACGCAGCCGAGAGTGCAAACGAACACAATAATGCGGCTGATAAAAACTGCTGAATCAATGTCCACCTTCCGCCGGCAAACAATCTCACATAACTGGATAGGTTCGTACCTACAAATTGTCCAAGTGTATGCGTCGTTTTCGACTCGCCTGACGAACTCGTAATCCATGCCAGGAAGGTCTCGTGTAAACCGCCATCGGCAAAGCGGTAGGCTATTGCATAAGCAACCAGCACCGGCAGGCCGCTCAGAACAAGATACGTTGCAATGGTTCGTAGCTTTCCTTTCAGGGACAACGCAACCAGAATGGGAGCGGCCCCGAACAGTGCCAGCTCATGAAACAGCATCGCACCCGCATGAAACAATCCAGCCATCGCAGGCTTCTCGTCCATTGCTGCTGCCACAGCAAGCGAAAGCAGCAGAACAGAAATGATGTAAGCGTCTGCATCCGTTGAAAATTTCCACCAGGTGGCGCCGAATGTGAACAGAGTGAAGCACCCGAGTGACAGCGCAAGTGATCTCGTCTGTCGATGAGCTTGCCGAAATATCAAATACCCCGTCGCCACACTCGCCAAAACATTGATCGTCTGAAGAACGGTAATTGCTCTCCAGTGCAATCCGGCCAGAGACGCCGCCCTGTAGAACGCGTATCCTAGCCCCGAATATAAGAGATGGTTCGGGTGAATCAGTGTCGAAACCGGTAACTCGCCCCGGCTTACTCCCTCGATATAAAGCGAAAAGAGGACGCCATCCCAGTAGTAGGTTCGCGTCAAAAATGCTGCATAAATAACAGCAACAAAAACAGTCAAGGGAAGCGCAACGTTCTTAAAACTGATTCGCCGTCCCGAAGTCATCCCAACAGTAGCTTCTCACTCCTGTTCACTCTTCCCTGTCCACTCTTCCCTGTCCACTGTTCACTCTTCCCTATCCACTCTTCCCTGTCCACTGTTCACTTAAAATAAGTCGTGTCAACCGGGGCTACTGTTCGGGTCAATCAAAAAGGAGCGGATCGCATTCATTCCGGACATCTCTGGATTTTCAAGAGCGATCTCTTGGAGGACGGCAAAGCGCAGCGTGGGGAAGTTGTCCGGGTTGTCGATCACAAGAACCGTGTGCTCGGTGTCGCTCATTTCAGCGCAGCCTCCCAAATCTCCCTCCGATTTCTCAGCAGGCATGTTGAGCCGATTAACACCCAATGGCTTTTTAAATGCATCGGTGCGGCTTTAGCTTATCGTGAGCGTGTCGTGGCTAATTCCGACGCATACCGGCTCGTCTACGCCGAAGGCGACCTCCTTCCCGGCCTTATCGTTGATCGCTATGCCGATTACCTCGTCGTTCAGTTGCTTGATCAAGGTATGGACCGGCTCACAGCAGAGATAACGCAGGTGCTCGAAGAACTTCTTCACCCGAAAGGCATCATTGCTCGAAACGACCTCTCTGTCCGTGCGAAGGAGGATCTTCCTCAAGAGATTCGAGTCCTTGCTGGCGAAATACCCGAACGCGTTCCAGTCTTGATGAATGGACTCCGAAGCGAGGTCAATCTCTTGAGCGGACAAAAAACCGGTACCTTTCTCGACCAGCGTGAAAACTATCTCGCTACGCAGCGCTACGGTCGAGGCAGAGCTCTCGATTGCTTCTCAGCGACGGGCGGCTTTGCTCTCCCTCTCGCCTCCGTCGGCGAGCCCGTCGCGGCCCGCGACCGTTCTGCGGCCACGCTCGATGGGGCAAAGCAGAATGCCACACTAAACAACATCACCAACATCTCCTGGCGTGAGGCCGATGTGCTGAACTATCTACCCGGACTGGTTGCCGCCAAACGCCAGTACGATCTCGTCGTGATCGATCCACCCGCCTTCACGAAGACTCGTTCCGGCATGGAAGGAGCCGCCCGCGGCTACAAGGAGATTAACTTACGCGCACTTCGTTTGCTGGGCAGAGGTGGCGTGCTGGTCAGCTGTTCCTGTTCCCAGCACATGAGCGAAGGCCATCTACTGGAATTGATCGCTGACGCGGCACTCGATTGCGGAAAACAGCTCCGAGTCCTCGAGCGTCGCACGCAAGCGCAGGATCATCCTATCCTGTTGACAGTTCCTGAAACGCACTACCTGAAATGCCTGATATTTGAAGTGCTTTAAAAGCTTATTTGCAATCACAGAACAACTCGAGAATCTCCCTCGCGTCGCGTCACATGCTGGCGATCTAAGTATTCAAGAAGCGGGATTGCATACTTACGCGAGATTTGCGTCCAGTCTTTGAATTCCGGAACCGAAAACTTCTTTCCTTTGTGAACTGCCAGAGTCTTACGTATGCCGATCATAATGTCTGAATGAAAAATCAGATCCTCTGACACTCGAATCAGCTTTTGACTCTTAACCAGCGACTCCAAAAGCCTTCTGCTGCTCTTCGGGTCGGCTCCGGAATTCTTCAGAACCTCTGCTGCGCTGGGCGGCTGCATGCCTGCCTGTCGAAAAGCCCGTTCGATCTTCTGGAGCGAATCGCTTTCTTCTGAGCTGGCCTGAACCTGGTGTGTCGCTAAGGAGATCAGCTCACTCTGAACTCTAAAGGCAGGCGAATTAAATACGAGTTCAGCTACAGCGGGCTCCAGAGTCAGTCGAGCGGAAGCAATCGGTGCGCCAGCAAGCGTTGGATTGACTTTGTGGAACGCCTGAAGCCATTCGGAAAGCTTCTTGGCTTGTGTTGCGACCTGCGCCTTGCTCACCACGCGCCCGGCAGGTTCTGCAATCACCAGGATGCCACTCTTCGCCACCAGAGACGTCATTTGCTCCAGCGTCAATCCCGTCGTTTGCGCGAGCGTTGTTTTCGCCACTCCGTCCCGGCTCTCTTCTACGAGAAACTCGACACGTGCCTGTAGATTAGTTTGCTTTAACACACGAAGTCGCGCCACCGTCTTTACACGGGTCAAACGTCCTGGAGGAAACGCATCGATCACTGACCCGCCCGCGACCGTTTCGGGCGGAGACGGCCGCCGGAGAATAAAGCGATCGCCGGGAAAAGCGATGACCGGTTCAGCAAGTGTGAGCCGAACCAGATCGGGTACAAGTAATTTGCACTTGGCATTCACCTCGGCAGTTCCCATGTAGAACATCAAGTCTTGGCGAGCTTTTTGGCGGCCAGCACCCGGCAGCCACGAGACGGACGCATCGATCACTGTCGTCGGCTGCAAAGGATCGCTGTGGGTCAGCAAAAATCCTCGCTCAATTTCAGCGTGGTCGATACCCGTCAGGTTCACGGCAGTTCGTTGCCCGGCCACGGCGCTCTCTACCGGTTTTCCGTGCACCTGCAACCCGCGAATACGAGCTGTACGGCTCACTGGATGAATCAGAACCGAATCGCCGCAAGAAAGCGTTCCGTTCCACAGCGTTCCTGTTACTACCGTGCCAAACCCTCTGGAGGCAAAGCTCCGGTCGATGGGCAGCCGCACTACTCCTTCCGTCTCTCTCGGCCGAACGCGGGCAGCCATCTTCCTCAGTTCGTCTCGTAATGTCTCAAGCCCTACGCCGGCGCGCCCGCTCACCTCGATCACCGGCGCACCCTCTAGAAATGACCCTGCACATAAGTCGGCAACTTCCTCGCGTGTAATCTCGATCTCTTCCGGAGAAGCCAGGTCGACTTTGGTCAGAGCGATCAACCCGTGTTGAATACCCAGCAGCCGGCAAATGGCAAAGTGCTCACGCGTTTGTGGCATTACGGACTCGTTCGCCGCGACGACCAGCAAGACCGCCTGGATGCCGCCAACCCCCGCCAGCATATTCTTAACGAATCGTTCATGCCCCGGCACATCGATGAAGCTGATCAGTGCCCCGCTTGCCAGAGTGAGGTGAGCAAAGCCGAGGTCAATCGAGATTCCGCGTCTTTTCTCTTCGGCCAGGCGATCGGTATCTATGCCGGTCAGCGCGCCGATGAGGGTCGTTTTGCCATGATCAATATGACCTGCGGTTCCAACCAGGAATCCTTGCGACTCTCGCATCTACCTACCATGATCATCGACCGGCTAAATGAATTAAAGCAGCGCCACGCACAGGCTGAACAAGGCGGCGGCGCCGAACGCAACGAGAAGCAGCATCGCGACGGCAAACTTCTGGCTCGTGAGCGGATTGAGTTTTTGCTTGACGAAGGAACGTTTGAAGAACTCGACAAGCTGGTCCATCACCGTTGTCAGAATTTCGGCATGGGACAAAATGTCATCGAGGGCGACGGCTTCATCACCGGTTACGGACAGATTCATGGTCGTCAGGTCTTTGTCTTTGCTCAAGATTTCACCGTATTCGGCGGTTCGCTATCGGAAGCAAACGCTCAAAAGATCGTCAAGGTCATGGATCTTGCGCTTAAGACAGGAGCGCCCATTATCGGGCTCAATGACTCAGGCGGTGCACGGATTCAGGAAGGCGTTGTCTCGCTCGCCGGCTATGCCGACATCTTCTTACGAAACACGCTCGCGAGCGGAGTCATTCCTCAGATCTCGGCCATCATGGGCCCATGTGCAGGAGGCGCTGTCTACTCGCCTGCTCTGACCGATTTTGTATTCATGGTCGATCGAACCAGTCACATGTTCGTTACCGGCCCAGACGTGCTGAAGACCGTTACGCATGAGGATGTGAGCAAAGAAGATCTAGGTGGCGCAACGACTCACAACACGATCAGCGGCGTTGCTCACTTCCTGACAACAAACGATGAAGACTGCCTCCGCAGCATCCGGGAGCTGATGCGCTTTCTACCGCAAAACAACCTTGATGGCGTGCCACGTTTGCCGACAAAAGACACAGATGACCGGGCGGACCGCGAGCTCGACACATTCATCCCGCAGGAGTCGAACAAGCCTTATGACATCAAGGATGTAATTGGGCGCGTGGTCGATGACGGATACTTCTTCGAAATTGCTGAACACTTTGCCCGAAACATCGTGATTGGATTTGCGCGCATGGATGGCGAGACTGTTGGGGTTGTTGCGAATCAACCGGCACATCTGGCCGGCTGTCTGGACATAAATTCCTCAACAAAAGCGGCTCGCTTTGTTCGATTCTGTGATGCTTTCCAGATTCCCATTCTTACCTTTGAGGATGTTCCCGGGTTTCTCCCCGGAACCGATCAAGAGTTCGGCGGAATCATTCGCCATGGCGCCAAACTGCTTTACGCGTACGCGGAAGCGACCGTCCCTAAGATCACAGTTGTTACCCGAAAAGCCTATGGAGGAGCTTACTGTGTGATGGGTTCGAAGCACCTCAGAACCGACGTCAACTTCGCTTACCCGACCGCTGAGATTGCGGTCATGGGTCCGGAAGGCGCGGTAAACATTCTGTATAGGCGTGAATTGCAGAGTGCTGAGAATCCCGACCAGGTGCGTCTTGAAAAGATCGATGAATACCGAACGCAATTTGCTAGTCCGTTCGCTGCGGCCGAACGTGGATACATCGACGACGTGATTGAGCCGCACGAGACGAGACCCAAGATCATCCGCGCTCTACGCATGCTGGCAAACAAGGTAGATACGATGCCGAAGAAGAAACACGGCAATATTCCGCTCTGACGAAACGCTTACTCGCCGCTAGTATCGGTTCCGACTTTAAGCACAGCAAGGAAGGCCTCTTGAGGGATATCGACTCGGCCGACGCGTTTCATACGGCGCTTGCCTTCCTTTTGCTTTTCATGCAGCTTTCGCTTGCGCGAGATGTCGCCGCCGTAGCACTTGGCCAGCACGTTCTTGCGCAAAGCCGCAATCGTCTCCCTCGCGATGATCTTGTTGCCAATCGCAGATTGCAGCGCAATCTCGAACATCTGGCGCGGGATCAATTTCCGCAAACGCTCAATCAGCGTCTTACCGCGTTCGTAGGCGAAGTCTCGATGGACGATCATCGACAAGGCATCGACCGGCTCACCGGCGACGAGGACATCCAGTTTCACCATGGGCGAGACACGATAGCCAGCAAGGTGATAGTCGAGCGAAGCATAGCCCTTCGAAGCCGACTTAAGCCGATCGTAGAAATCAAGAACGATTTCGTTTAGTGGCAACTGATACAGGATCAAAACGCGACTACCGCCGATGTATTCGAACTTTTTTTGCACACCGCGCTTCTCTTCGAGCAGTTTCAAAATTTCGCCAATGAAGTCCTCGCGCGTTATCACAGTAGCGTCAATTATCGGCTCTTCGATCTGCGCAATCGACGAAGGATCGGGAAACGTCTGCGGATTGTCGATCTCGAGCAACTCACCGGCTGTGGTCGTGACTTTATAACGGACGCCGGGAGCTGTTGTAATCAGATCGATTTGGAACTCGCGCTCGAGGCGTTCCTGGACGATTTCGAGATGAAGCAAACCGAGAAAACCGCAGCGAAAACCAAAGCCGAGCGCTGCCGAGCTTTCGGGCTCAAAGTTAAAGGCGCTATCGTTGAGCCTCAGTTTTTCGAGCGCGTCACGCAGCAGCCCGTGTTCGTGTGACTCGACGGGATACAAACCGGCAAACACCATCGGCTTGATCTCCTGAAATCCCGGAAGGGCTTCGGTCGCGGGATTGCGATCGTCGATGATGGTGTCGCCGATCTTGGCGTCAGAGATCGTCTTGATGTTGGCGAACAGGAAGCCCGCCTCGCCCGCTGTGAGTTCGTCACAGGGAACGGGCTTGGGAGATTGATAGCCGAGTCCGTCAACTTCGAGGACCTTGCCGTTCGACCACAACCGGATCTTCTGGCCTTTGCGCAGAGTGCCATCGACGATGCGAGTCAGGATGATTACGCCGCGATAGGGATCGAACCACGAATCAAAGATCAGCGCACGCAAAGGCGCTTCGGGATCGCCTTGGGGCGGCGGCACGCGCTTCACAACGGCTTCAAGTGTCTCCTTGATGCCGATGCCATTTTTCGCGCTCGCCATCACTGCGTCACTGGCATCGAGGCCGATCAACTGCTCAATCTGCTCGCGAATACGTTCGGGCTCAGCCGAAGGCAAGTCGATCTTATTGATGACGGGAATAATCTCGAGGTCGTGACTGAGCGCGAGATACGTGTTGGCGAGAGTCTGAGCTTCGACGCCCTGTGAGGCATCGACCACAAGCAAAGTGCCTTCGCAAGCCTGCAGACTGCGGGAAACTTCGTAAGTGAAGTCGACATGTCCCGGCGTATCAATCAAATTGAGCTCATACAGGTTGCCGTCATCGGCTTTGTAGTTCAGGCGAACGGCATGAGCCTTAATCGTGATACCTCGCTCGCGCTCGAGGTCCATGGTGTCGAGGACCTGCTCCATCATTTCGCGTTTCGAGAGTGCGCCGGTGTATTCCAGCAAGCGGTCGGCAAGCGTCGATTTCCCGTGATCGATGTGCGCAATGATAGAGAAATTGCGTATAAAACGGGGATCCATTGTTTGAGGTAAACTGAGGGGTAAACCGAATTATCCCATAGCGAGCGCAGTTTAGCCCATGTTGCGTTTGCTCTCCTCATGCCTTATCAGACTCTTCAAGGTTCGCTCGATGCTACAGCCCTGCGCGTTGGGGTGGTTGTTAGCCGCTTCAACGAGTTCATCACGGAAGCGCTTGCCAAAGGCGCCTTGGAAGTGCTCAAGAAGCAAGGCTGCAGCGACGAAAACATCACGTTCGTTAAGGTTCCCGGAGCCTGGGAGTTGCCGGTAGCGGCGAAAGCTTTGGCCCAGCGTTGCGATGCGGTAGTTGCTCTAGGCGCCGTAGTGCGGGGCGACACCCCCCATTTTGACTATGTTGCGGGCGGAGCTTCTGACGGGCTCCAGGCAGTCAGCGTGCAAACAGGAGTTCCGATCGCGTTTGGCGTTCTGACCACCGACAACATGCAGCAAGCGATGGACCGGGCAGGCGGCAAGAGCGGCAACAAGGGCGCAGAAGCAGCCGAAGTAGCCATTGAGCTGGCTAATCTACTGAAGAGTCTCAAGGGTCTCCGCTAGTGGCTGCACGGCACAGATCTCGAAAGCGTGCTCTGCAAGTGCTCTTTGAATGGGATATGCGGCGCGAATCTCCGGATCGCGCTATTGCCCACTATTACGAAACGCTGTACTCGGAAGAGAGCGAAAAGCAGCCAAAACCCGACCGCTTTATGGAAGAGCTTGTTCGCGGCACGGTAGAAAAACTTCCGGAGATTGACGCACGGATTGCCGCGACGTCGGAGCATTGGCGACTGAACCGTATGGCCGCAGTCGATCGCAACATCTTGCGGCTGGCTGTTTTCGAAATGAGTCAACAGGCAGTGCCGGCGGCGATTATTATTGACGAGGCTTTAGACCTAGCCCGGCAATTTTCAAACGAAGAGTCACTCTCCTTTATCAATGGATTACTAGACGCGGTGCATCGGCACACTGCATCCGCAGCCGCCAGCAGCTCAAGCTAGTGACTTCCCTAATGCCCGAATGAATATACTGCATAGCCCTCAAAGGTGTTCCAGTGACTTCGCAGTGTTTCTTGGGCACCCGTTTGCTGCAGATAGCGGCCGACCACCCCAACTCTAATCTGCTGTTTGGGATCCACCGCAACATTCGCACCGGCCTCCGCTTGAAGGAGCCACGAATCGTTGTACGTTGAGCTACGTTTGCCTGTACGCATCGCGCCGTCGGGCATCCAAGCTTCAAGACCTCCAACTCCCGTGACGAACTCGACGCGGTTGCCGAAAGGACGGTAGGTCACAACCGCACCGAATGGCTGGAGCGTTTGGCGTCCGCGGATTTGTAACGGGGTCATCGCACAATAGGGACATTCAAGCCCCTGAGCCGTGAAAGGTCCTGGGGAAAGCGCAGGGGCTCTGGATTCATAACCGAAGCCGCCCGGTGAAAGATCATAGCCGAAAGTCTCCAGGGTGAGCTTTTTTACAAAGGGAGCATGAGTTGTTGGAGCTTCCGTGCTGGATTGAGCACGGGCTCGAAAACTCGATGTCAAGGCGAGCAGACCAAAGAATATAACTCTAGTAGGGCGCTGCATGTTGTAACGACGTTGCTCCGGTCATTTCGGTACAGGAATGCTACTTTCCGATGCAGAATGTGGTGAAGATGCGGTTGAGAATATCGTCTGCGGTGGTAGCACCGGTGACGGCGTCGATCGGCCGGAGCACTGCATAGAGGTCGAGGAGCAGCATTTCGTGGGGAAGGCCGAACTCGACGGCACGGCGGGCGTTCGAGAGTGCTTCCAGACTTTCACGTAAGAGTGCTTCATGGCGAATATTAGTAATGCTGCCGTCTTCCGGTGCGGCGAGACCTTCGGGTGCAAGGCGGTTCAGAATCGCTGATTTAAGATAGCCGATGCCATTACCGGTAGTTGCGGAAACGGGTACCAGGTTGTTGAGGCTGTTCAACTTCTGATTTAAATCAGATTTGTTACCGACAATTATGGGCCGACGATCGGAGAGTTTTTCCAGGAGCTTTCGATCTTCTTCGGTGAATTCGGCAGACAGGTCGAGTACGAGAAGTGTCAGGTCGGCGTCGGCCATGGCCTGGTAGCTGCGTTCGATACCAAGGTTCTCAACCACATTCTGACCTTGGCGGATACCAGCCGTGTCGACGAGGCGGACAGGGATTCCTTCGAGCGAAGTCGATTCTGAGACCAGATCACGGGTAGTGCCAGGTATATCGGTAACAATGGCCCGGTCCTGCTGAAGAAGGCAGTTGAACAAGCTGCTCTTACCCACGTTGGGCCGACCGACGATGGCTAGGGTGAAACCTTCAAAAACGAGCTTGCCGGCGCTAAAGCTTTTAATCAACTGCTGCAACTGGCTCTCAATAGGATCGAGGCGGCGCAGGATCTCCTCAGCCGGCGCGACACTAATGTCGTCTTCGGCAAAATCGATTCCTGCTTCGAGCAGAGAGATCAATTGAAGGAGCAGCTCTTTCAGTGGTTGAATACGGCGCGAGACGGAGCCTTCCATTTGCTGAGCGGCGACGCGAGCCTGATAGAGCGTGGTGGACTCGATGAGGTCTCGAACGGCTTCAGCCTGAGGCAGATCGATGCGGCCGTTTAGATAAGCGCGTAGCGTGAACTCGCCCGGTTCGGCGATGCGAGCACCGGCTTTGCCAGACTGTTCTACACAGAAGCGCAAGACAACGGGCGCACCATGGCAGGAGATTTCGAGGACGTCCTCCCCTGTGTACGAGCGAGGTGCGGCGAAGTAGGACATAACTACCTGATCGACAACCGAGCCAGTCGAATCGATCAACTCAGCGAACTCGCTGGACCATGTGCGCCAACGGGGCTCACCTGTAAACCGAAGAAGCCCGCTGGCAATCTGGCGAGCGGCAAAGCCGGAAAGACGCACTACGCCCAGGCCGCCGCGGCCAGCCGGAGTGGCTACAGCGACGATTGTGTCGCGAAGATTCATGGAGGCTTTAGTTAACGGGAATCGCGAGGGCCCGTGCGCCGCGGGCCGCTGCGGCGGCTATCACCGGATCGACTCCCAGGACCGGGCCGGGCGTCTCGAAAGCCGCCCCCCGAATGCGGGGGCCGGTGCGGAGCAGGGGGAGCGGGAGGAGTGGCCATGCCGGCCGGGATGAGAACGACGGCACGCGCCGGACCCACGCCGAGACTCTCGCTGCGGAGTTCCTTGTGGTCGCGAAGGGCCAGGTGGATGACACGACGCTCCCGGCTGCTCATGGGATTAAAGTGGAACGGCACAAGAGTCCGCTTTACTTTTTCAGCTGCGGTCAAGGCACTGATGCGAAGTTCTTCGACGCGAAGGAGCCGATAGTCATTCAAATCGAAGGAGATGAGGGAGTGATCTTCGGCGGGAAGGCGCAGAGCCTCCATGGACAGGTGTTCGAAGGCAAGGAGGAGTTCGGCCCGGTTGGCCAGCAACAGGTCTGTATCAGAGCCAGAGAAATGAACAGTGACTTCCGGGTTCTCCACTTCAGGATGCGGATTCTCACCGGCACGGAGTTCATAAGAGAGCTGAAAGCCGGCGTGTTTCAAGAGGGGCAGCAAGAATCCATCAAGCTTGGGCCGCAGAGAATCGACGGTATATTTCATGCGATGTACTTGTTAGCGAGTTCTCTTCACGGGCGCCTTGGATACAACCGGAGCGGGCGGCGCGGGATGGGGCATAAAGCGATTGATGATGAGTTGTTGAGCGATGCCTACCACGTTTCCGGTTAACCAATATAGTACAAGTCCCGATGAAGCGGAGTAAAACATGAAGCCGAAGAAGAGCGGCATCATCATCATCATGCGCTGCTGGTTGGGGTCGACACCGGCAGCTGGGGTTAGCTTCTGGGTAAGGAACTGGGTGGCGATCAGAATGATTGGAAGCAAGTGTATGGGTAGCGACTCCGGGGAGGAGAGATCCGGGACCCACAGCCAGGGAGCATGACGCAACTCGATGGCGATGTTCAGCACGCGATAGAAGGCATAGAAGAATGGAAGCTGAATGATCATGGGCAGACATCCGCCGACAGGGTTGACGCCTTCGCGTTTGTAGAGATCCATGACCTCCTGATTCTGTTCTGCCTTCTTGGGATCGCGAATAGTGACGTTCTTATATTTGGCGTTAATCGCCTGGATCTGCGGCTGGAGCTTTTGCATTTTCCGGGCGGAACGGAGGCTGGAGAAGCGCAGCGGGAACAGCGCTAAATTGATGATCAAGGTGACCAGGATGATGGCCCAACCGAAGTTGTTGGTCCAGTGGTCGTGAACCCAGTTCAGCCAAAGGAAGAGCGGCTTAGCGAGAAGGCCGAAGAAACCCCAATCAACAATCTGGCCCAGCTTCGGATTGACTTGCCGAAGAATGTCGATATCATTCGGGCCTACAAAAAGGGAGAGGCTGTTTTGCGCTCCGGTGGAAAGTCCGTCGCCGACGAAAGCGACCGGTTTGTCCTCTCCAGGCATTTTGACTTGATCACTGTAGGTGCGGACTTCGAGTGAGGAACTATCTGTGGGCAGAGCAACCGCGGCAAAGAAGGTGTCTTCCAGGCCAGCAAAGGTGTAATTGCCCGAATCGGTGATGGGGCCGTTCTTTGCGTCCTTGGTCGTTTTGGTGACTAGCTTGGAGGAACCGGCGTCGTAGCGAACAGTGTGTTGGATGCCTGCGGCATTGCGTACTTTCTGATCGCCGAATCCGCCGCGCCACATGAGCGTGTTCGGCACAGGTGTTCCATTCTCGAGGACTTCGCATTTGACCTCCGAGAGATAACTGCTGC
>CAXTMN010000016.1:0-3120 GCA_964245395.1 uncultured Bryobacteraceae bacterium | reverse complement strand
GTTTTGCGGATCGATGTTCTGCCGTCCGAGTAGTCGTACTCGATACCCGTTCCGCCTCCAGTCAGTTTGGATTGGTAGAAAACAGTGTTCGGATCGAAGGCAGGCTTATTTCCGTTGAGTTCAATGGTGAACGGCAGGGGAAGGTCGGTTGCAGCTGTATTCACTACTTGAAGAGGTTTGCCGGAATTGTCCTGAAACTTCTTCAAGACCCAGCTTTTTACGGCGGCGCCCCGGTTGGTAAAGACAACGTGATAGAGCGATGTGTCGATCTCAGTGGTGTTTTCGGTGGAGGCCTGGACTGGTGACTGAAGCTGGCCTGGAGAACTGGGGAGCGGCGGCGTCTGCGACTGGACGGGAGGCTTCTGAGTGACCTGAGCAGCCGTAGTGTTATTCCCGGAAGGAGCGACAGGTTTGGGACCGGGAGCGGGCTTGAAGATGTATTGCGAGATAAGCAGCACCGCCATCATGAGGGCGAGTGCCAGGGGCAAGCGCTTCTCGAGGGAAGGCGGCTTTGGTGGTATGCCAGAGCTAGTAGACATAGAAATACTTGGACCTTTACTTAGCGCACAGGATCGTACCCGCCGTGATGAAAGGGGTGACAGCGCCCCAAGCGTTTGAGACCCATCCACGCGCCTCGGCAGGCACCATGTTTTTGGACGGCCTCCATCATGTATTCAGAGCATGTCGGGCGGTAGCGACAAGCTGAGGGCAGAATCGGCGAGAGAAACAACTTATAGCCCTTCAAGGCGATGATCAGGACCGACCGCATCGAGAGAATAGACGACCGACTTCGCGGCAAAGGTCCTTGAAGTCGGCATCAAGAACGCTGCGGCGCGGGTTGAAGACAATAGCCCAATTATCCGGCACTGTATGGAGATGACTGCGAACGGCTTCACGCATCCGCCGCTTGAGGCGATTGCGTTTTACGGCTTTACCCAAGGCGCGCGGGACAGTGAAGCCGAAGCGCGATAACACGGGATCGCCATCGGAATGAAGACAAAAGGCGGCAAAGTAGCGACTGGTCATACGAGTGCCACTGCCGTAGATGCTGCGAAACTCGGAAGTTCGGAGAACGCGTCTTGTTTTTGGGAGTGACAGCGGACAGACAAGAAGGACGACTACTTGGTGCTACGAACGGCCCGCTCATCGCTGACAGTGAGCTTGTGGCGACCCTTTGCGCGACGGCGTGCCAATACGGCCCGACCATCGGCCGTCTTCATACGGACTCGAAAGCCATGAGTTTTGGCGCGATGGCGGTTGTTTGGCTGAAACGTACGTTTTGGCATTGCTAGTCCTTAAATATTCAGGTTAACAAATACAGTGGTGAGCGGGCAGCGCAGAGTGGCGGCCACTAACGTTCGGCTGCTTCCAGATATGTTTCCAGCGCATCGGCAACAACAGAGTTGAGCTTCTTGCGGTGTTCGGAAGCGTATGCGGCGGCCCGCCGATGAAGATTCGGGCCTACACGGACGTTGAAGCTGCCTCTGAAAGGCACCTGCGGCTGTTTATTATTGTCCTGGCAGACGGCCAAATAATCGTCAATTGCACCATGAAAAGCGCTCTTCAGCGTTGCGACGTCGGTTCCTTCGTAGGTCACCAGTTCGCGATTCCTTCTAGTTTGCCGTGAAAGACTTCATCCTCATCGCTATAGTGGACAGATCCTACATAGCTTCTATATTCCATGTAATCGCTCATAAATAGCCCCATTTCGTTGAAATGTCCCAAAGATTTCTTTCACTCGGCCATGCGAAGTCCGTCGGCTTGCTGGTGAGCCTCGTCAGCAATTTGGCGTGTTGACTCATCCGTGGTGGAGCTACCGCAGAGATTGTGTCCTACGGGAATGGATTTTCTGCAACCGTTTTTAGTTGCAGTACTGTCTTCTATGATGCTCCGCAGAAGAGTTGGGGGTGGATTTGCGTCCGAGTGCCCGGCGGTAGACTCCAGAGAAGGTGATTTAACGGCGTTTTCAGAGTGCCGGGAGGGGAGATTCGGCCCCTCTGCGGCTACCCGGCGATCAAGTTCCTTCAAGAGGCTGAAAAAGGAACGCTCGGCAGAGGTTTTGTAGCGAGTGAAGTTGGCGAGAAGCTGCTGATGGGTGTCGGTCCAGTGATACGCATTGCCGGGAAGCTCAAATTCAACGTCTTCGAGATGTTTTTGGGCGCGAAGCAAGAACCACCAAGCTTTCGCCGTTTGCATGACCAGGGCTTGGATGAGTTCGTCGTCGGTCGGGTATCGATTGAGCCAAGATTGCATGTTGGCGTCGAACTCTTCCTGGCTTTCGGTCCGCAGCACCGTTTTTTCCGAACGAAGTCCATGAGTGAGGCGGTTTTGGGAAGAGCGTGCTTTACCTTCCGGCGTGCGCGGGCCGGTGGAGCGGGACCGGTTAAGGCTTTCTGGGTGGACTTTCGGTAGTGCTTCGTTTCCAGTGCTGAATGCTTCGACTTGGTTGGGCATGGATCGCTTTCTCCAGCGAGTCTGCCGTGTGGACGAGCTACCGGGCCGGGCTAAAGCAGGTCAAGCGGTTGATTCAGGATGAGATCCGATTTACTGAAAGCGTGTGACTGCCTCAGTCGGGTCGGCGTGGGCAAAAATTTTACCAAACGAACGGTCATTTGGGTTCGTTTTTGCAAATTGGCATTTGAGGAGGGACCGAGGGCTTAGACGATGAGGGATTCTTCCTGGTAGATCTTTCGTGACAAATCGATATTTGAGAGGCCTTTGCTGGTGGGGTCGGTTGCACCATTCTTTTCTATAAGGGTGCGGAGCTGGGGAAATTCGACGTCTTCCTACTGCCGGGCGTGGGGTTCGATCTCGTTGCGGAGGTCGCGGACACGGGCTGACCACGCTTCATTTTCATTGACTGAGAGTTCCAGTTCGAAGAGGAGGACCTTCATGCGTGCATGTTCGCGATAAAGCTTGTCAGTTTCGGCGACTCGGTCCGCGTCGTTGCGGAGAAGCGGGTAGATGATGTCTTCTTCGGCCATGGCGTGTTTCCCGAGAGTGCGCTTAAAGGTAAAGAAGAGGGCCATGCGCTTGAGCCGACTCCCGCTAGGCGTGTTCTCCATTTTGGTGAGGAGGGAGAGCAACTGCCGATGTTCACGAATCAGGCCTGCGAAGGGG